>JBLHXN010000109.1:0-11424 GCA_047630355.1 Spirosomataceae bacterium
ATCACAAACTACAACCAGAGATTCAATGAGCCGCCCAGTACGAGACCCGTACGCTGGGTGGTGTGACCGGGCCGCCGGAGCGGAGGCGTACTCCATCAGTTACAACTGGTGGAGCCGTCTACTCGATTACCAGCTTTTTATTTTTCTGTTTCAAAATACTTTTTCACTACAAAACCAGACTTTGGTTCTCCTGTATCCATGTCGAGATATGTAACTAGCAGATATTTATGCCTGATTTCAATAATAGTGACTTGTTGCCCTATTTTTACGAGACCAATTACTTTTGATTTTTTCTTAGCAGCGAATCTTAAATTGACTTTTGTTCTTGCAGTTCTTGTCTTATTGAATTTGCTAATTTCAGATTCAATTTTTTCAGATAACTCTTTGTTCATTTTTTCAAACTCGCGTTTTGTTTCCGCGATAACTTCTTTGTTAGTTTTATCAATAGAGATAACAAAAGGGTTGTAGAATATCAGAAGGAAACTAATGATTGCAATCAATTCAAAGATAAATTGTCGTGCCTTATCTGTTTTAGTATTGCCCAGTAAACCTAATAGTTCAGTAACTATCGAATGTCTTAGATTTTCAAGGTCTTTTACTGTTATCTGTTCTGTATTGGTTAATAATTCGTCAGCAATATTTGAAATTGTATCGTTTACTTCTTCAGCAACAGTTATGTCTTCCCAATTACGAGTTAAAGTAATATTTTTCAAATAGGTTTTTGAAATCCCCTGTAAAGCAATGTCTATACTATTGAATTTGTTTAAATGAGACTGGCTTAATGTCTTGGCAATTGATGATAAGTTATTAGATAGTAAAAGTTGGCTTGTGGCAAAACCTGATAGTCTTTCTGATGCTAGTTGATTTGTTTTTGCAAGTTCCGCAAGTATAGAAGTCAGCCCAAATAATGCTGAATGATTTTTGGGATATTGAATTGCAGCTAATTGAGTCTGAATACCACTCCCCATAGCCATTGATGCGACATTTAATGGTTTCATCTGATGAGAAATTGCCTTTGCAATGTCCGTCAGTCCGTTTAGCCCTGAAAAGTTAAATTGTACTTTATTTTGTTTTTCTATTGCCGCAGCTATCCCTTGAAGTGAAGTCAGTCCAAATGCCCCTTGTATTGAATTATTTTGCTTTTGAATGGTTCTTATTATGTCTTGCAAGTTTGTCATCATTTCACAATTGCTGGTAACGTTGTTATATGAGAACAAAACATTCCCATATCCAGCTTATCTTAATCCTAATCTAATAGGTTTTTTTATTGTGTTCAAATACTTTGTGGCAATGTGTGTAAAACTTCTCCGGAGTGCCGGCCAGTTGTCTTGATACTTTCACGCCCAGTAACGTTTGGATTTGCCTTAGATCTGCTCCGTTTTCTAAGATATAATGCTCGGCTTATTTTAAGAGTTCACAATAATTCATTCGTAAACAAATCAGCGACCGCAACTTCCTGAGACTCTAACCCGTTTTCGTGCAGCCAGTTCAGGAATTCGGTAACATTGTTAGTGTCCATCATTCCCCAGTTTTCTTCTTCGCCGAAAGCATTTTCTGATGCTGCCAATGCTTTACCTAAATCAATTTTCTTATCCGTTTCGGGAATAAATTTGGCAAGTATTTCAACCGCTTCTGCGGAGTGGGACTTACTGAATTGATAGCCGCGTTTTAAAGCGTTTAAAAACTTTTTGTAAGAAGCCGATTTGTCTTTGATATGTTGTTCTGAAGCAACCAAAACCGGAGAGTACGAATACGGAATTCCGAAGTCTCGCATCTTGAAATAGGTCAACGGAATATTCTCTGATTTGGCTTCAACGCCTTCCCAATTCAGGAAAATCCACGTTGAGTCAATAGTGCCTTTTACAATGGTTTCCCAAATGCCCAACTTTTCGGGATAAACCACCTCAATCAAACCTTCGCCGCCGTCGTTGCGAATCATCTGTTTTACAATTTCGTCTTCGTAGCGTGCCTTGTAGGAAGCGTACGTCTTGCCGTCCAAGTCTTTGGGTGAAGTGATAAAATCGCTACTTCTTACAGCGATGGCACTGAGGTCTTCCTGAAAAATGGCGGCTATGGCTTTTAAGGCAAAAGGCTGCGGTTTTGTTTGGAAACTTATGACACTTTCCATCGGACAAAGGGCAAAATCTACTTCGCCGAGTTCTACTTTTTTGGCGGGAGTTGTTTCGTAATTATCAACCGAGGGATCAGTGATTTCAACTTCTAAATCGTGGTCAGTAAAGAAACCTTTTTCCTTAGCGATAAAGAAACCAATGTGGTTGATATTTGCTGTCCAGTCTAACGCAATTCTTATTTTTTCCATTAGTGTTTATCAACTTTTACTTCGCTCCCGGAGGGCAATTGTCTTTTAAAAACTTGGTGAATAAAGTATTCAAGTGGCGGCGGGTTCCTTCGCCTTCGTAGATTCCGTGTGAGCGGTTGGGGTACGCCATGAATTGGAACTGTTTGTTGTGTTTTACCAATTCGTTTACCAGCATTTCGGCGTTTTGATAGTGTACGTTATCATCTCCCGTTCCGTGAATGTAAAGTAGATTTCCTTCTAAATTCTTAGCGTGCGTAATTGGTGAACCTTGCACAAAACCGTCTAAATCTTCGGGCGGAACTCCCATATAACGTTCCTGATAAATATTATCGTACGTCAACTGATTTGCTACGGCGGCTACGGCAATTCCGGTTTGGTACAATTCCGGGTATTGAAATAACAGGTTTAGCGTAGTAGAACCGCCGCCACTCCAACCGTGTACCGCGATGCGGTTAGCGTCAATAAACGGGTACGTTTCTATCATTTTCTTACAAGCCATTGCCTGGTCACGAATGTTCACAATTCCGATTTTCTTATAAATAGACTTTCGCCATGCTCTTCCTTTTGGAGCCGGAGCACCGCGTCCTTCTACCGAAACGTAGATGTAGCCGTCTTTCGCCATATCGCCGTTGTACAGCCCATTTTTGCCCGTTCCGAAACGATTCACAACCGTTTGTCCGGCGGGTTCGGTATAAACGTAAAATACAGTTGGGTACTTTTTTGCCGGATCAAAGTTATCTGGCTTTGCCATCCAGCCGTCCATCGTTGTTCCGTCTTCGGTGGTAACTTGGAAGAAGGAAACGTTTGATTGCATTTTTTTTGATACGTCGAACTTCAACGCTATACTTTCGTCAGCATCCAATGCAGTGTGCGACGGTAAATTCACCCACTCCTTCATGGGAGCGGTGTAGTAATTGGAAAAGCTGTGATAACCGAATTTGCCGTTTGGTGAAATTTGATAACCGTGCGTTCCTTCCTCAACTTTCGGGGTCAATAACTCGGCAGCACCTCTGCCATTTATTTTGGTGCGATACAGGTACTTTTCGGTGGCATTTGCCGGGGAGGCGGTGAAATAAACGTATCCGTTTTCTTCGTCAACGGCAAGCGGGTCAATAACGTCGTAGTCTCCTTTTGTTACCAATTCTTCGTTTTTTCCGTCTTTGGTTACGCAATAAATGTGTCGCCAACCGTCTTTTTCGGTTATCCATAAAAACTTTTCGCCGTTTTCTATCCACTGCCAGCCATTTCCGTTGTCCCAATTTGCCCGAATATCAACCCACGCGTCGTCAGTTTCGGAGTAAAAAGCATTTGCCGCTCCCGTTTTGGCGTTTGTATAGAATAGTTTGCTGCTGTTTTGTTTACGATTTAATTGTTGTAGCAATATCCCGCTACCGTCCGCTATCCACTCCATGCGGGGGATATAATGTTGTCTGTTATCGCCCGGTACGTTCATCCAAGTAGTTTTGGCGTCGTCAATGTTCACAACTCCTACACGACACGCAGATGGAGCTTCGCCGACCTTTGGGTATTCAACCGGGACATTGAAAGCGTAAATAGAGTCCGTAGTGTTAATCATTAAAAAATTGCGGATTGTATTTGCGTCAATTTGCCAGTAACCGATGTGCTTGCTATCCGGTGACCAACGGAAACCATCGCGGCAGTCAAATTCTTCTTCGTACGCCCAATCAAACGTGCCGTTGATGAGTCGCGGCTGTCCATCGGTTGACGTGAGTTTTTTTATTGTTTCCGTTGCCAAGTCTTCTACGTAAACGTTGCGTTCGGAAACGTAAGCGGCCTTTTTACCATCAGGTGAGAATTTCGCAAACATCAACGAGGCTTCGGGAAGGTCTTTCCCGAGTTGCATCAACTTGTTTGTTTTGGTATTCAGCACCCAGTAGTCGCCTTTTGTTTCGTACCGCCAAACTCGTTTTGAGTTCGTGAAAATCAAGGCTTGGTATTGGTCTTCGGTGAAAGCGTAATCCTTGATTTCTAACGATGTATTTTCACCGCTTGGCGTGATTGCGGATTTTGTAATAACTACGTTTTCTTTCTGAGTATTCAGGTCAAATAAGACGATTTGCCCTTCCTTGATTGTATAATATCCGTTACCGTCGGGTGTCCAATGGGAGCCACGTCCGGGCTGGGCGAAGGTATTTATTCCAATGAAAAATAAGAGCGTTAACTTTAATAAGGTCTTCATAGATGGGATTGGTAATGATTGATGCAATTTACTGAGAAAATTGCAATGAAGCACAGCGTGACGTCGATGATGAATATTCTTTGGTCGAATCTCCGGTGAGTAAAATACGATGTTCACCCCAACACTTCCCGCAAAACTGTCATTGATTTAATTTCTGATAAATTCTCGACGTGTAACCGATAAAAGGCGAGTAGTACATTTAATAGTTCGTTTCGAAGAGTACGGTTCATGCCCATCTCTGTGGGATTTTCTCCGAGAATGAGTTGGTTCAGAGCGTTTTTAATTTCGGGAGAAAGCATTACGGGAATGCCATTTTCTCTGAATTGTGAACTAACTTCTTTTGCCGTTTGCGGAGCGAAACCGAGGTAAAATGCAAAGTTTAGAAGGAACTGTAAATGGGTATTTTCAAAACTTTCCTTTACGGTATCAAGGTCAATAAGTGTTTGGTTAAGAAAATTGAATAACGGCTTATTTTCCGATTCTTCTTTGAGAGATTTGTGCAGTATCTCAATAATGAACAGAGCAATGCTCGATTTTAAAATATCGTACGGAAGGGTTTCGTACGGATGGCTACATTTGATTTCGAAAATACGCTGAATTTGCTTCTTTGGGTTCATATAAACCACTAAATCCAGCAATGTAGCAGGCTGAAATAACGCCATTTTATTCTTGCCGCGGCTACTCCGAACGCCGTTCTCGATGTAAGTTTGAATTCCAAACTCTTCGGTGTAAACTTTCGCAATAATGGAGGTTTCACGGTAAGGAATAAAATTTATAATAATCCCCTTAGTTTTGTGCAGCATGATACAGCAAAAATACGAATAATATTAACCACAAAATATCAACAAAGTGCCAATAAATGGTTGTAAGTTTTAAGCGTAATTGATTAGGTGGATTTACGCTGTAAACGAAAGAGTCAACGTACGTTTTGTTGATAAATGCCTTATACATGACCACCGATAATGCCAAAACCCCACCAATGGTGTGAGCAAGGTGCAATCCTGAAAGTATGTACACAAACGAACCTGCAGTATCATTATCGAGTCGGATATTCTGATTGAATAGCTCCCGCCATCCCCACGCTTGTGATGCTAAGAAAACGAGTCCAAGCCCAAACGTAACTGATATGGCGAGGCGATAATCGTTGAATTTCTCGTTGTTGAAAAAGTACTTCGCACCACCAATTGTGCCGCTACTCAGAATAATTGCCAAAGTGCTTATCCAGAACGAATTTGGGATCGGAACGCGAAGGTCTTGATTATCAAACTCGCGTTTGACAAAAACAAATAACACAAAAAAGAATAGCAACGCACTGCCCAATATGCTGAGGTAAAGCATAAACTGAAGCGGTTCGCGACGTTTGGTCAATGAATTTGCCATTTTATTGTTTTCGAAAAACGATTTAAACTGCTAATGCAACTATGAATATGACCTTGTGGTTTATCTATTTGTCAAAATATCGAATAATCTGAATTAGAAAGGTAAGTGTTGAAGTATGAATATCAGTTTTTTAAGAAGAAATGATGGTGTAAATTGCTTTATTGTTAAATTTATCCCCGCATAATCTATGATCTTCCATCTTGTAGAACCTTCGTATTGGCAGACGTTTGATAAGCGAGATACTTATTTCTCCGAAACCTTTGCCGATGAAAAGTTTATCCATTGTTGCACTATTGAGCAACTATCGGGAGTTTTGAAACGCTTTTATAAAGGTGCGGGAACCGTATTGAAACTCGAAATAGACGAAAAAAAGTTAAGCACAGAGCTAATTTACGAAGCAGCACCTGACGGCGAAAAGTTTCCGCATATTTATGGAGGAATAAATAGAGATGCCGTTACTGAAGTTGAAGAATTGATTGAAACCTCGGAAGGAGAGTACAGGTTGAATAAATAATTATATTACTGAATGTAAGCTAAAACCTATGGAGACGACACAACAATGTGCCGAATGCGGAACGGAAATAAAGGGACGAATAGATAAAAAATTCTGTTCTGATTTGTGCCGCAACGCCTATAATAACCGCCTAAACAGTGATACAACGAAAGTGATTCGGAATACGAATAATCGGCTGCGTAAAAATCGACGAATTTTAGCGGTGATGTGTCCGGTGGATACACACAAAACTCACCGTGACCAATTACTAAAGAATGGTTTTGACTTCAACCTGATGACTCACCAACGCACCACCCGAAAGGGTGATATTTACACATTTGTTTATGACTACGGATACTTACCTTTGGGGAATGATTTCTACTTGATAGTCAGGAATGAGCAGAAGGAAATTTGATTAAAATCTCTTAGAAAACAAAACCGCAGATAAAATTAATGATAAGGAAAAAGAACAACGCATCACGCTCCCAGAAGCAAATAGGTATGGGTAGCCGTATTCTCAATTTTTTTACGAAAATTGTTATGTATTTTTTGATAATTTCCGTTGGTTCGGTGGTGGTTTTTAAATTTGTCCCGATACCAATCACCATCACGATGATTGATCAAAAAATCGATGCTCTTTTTGGTGAAGGAAGCAGCGAATTGTACTACGATTGGATTTCGTACGACGAGATGTCAAAAGACGTGCCCATTGCTCTCGTTGCTGCCGAAGATCAGAAATTTCCTGACCACTTTGGCTTTGACGTTGCCGCCATAAAAAAAGCGTACAATAATAATCAGAAAGGCAAAAAAATACGTGGTGGAAGTACTATTTCGCAACAAACTGCAAAGAATGTATTTTGTTGGCAATCAAGAGGTTATCTTAGAAAAGGGTTGGAAACTTACTTCACTTTTTTGATAGAAGTAATTTGGGGCAAAAAACGCATTTTGGAGGTTTACGCCAACGTTGCCGAAATGGGGAAATTTACTTTCGGAGTCGAAGCCGCTTCGCAGCGTTTTTACGATAAACCTGCCGTCAAACTAAGCCGAAATGAAGCTTCCCGTTTAGCTGCCGTATTGCCGAGTCCAAAGAAATGGTCAGCCGCAAAACCTGGTCCGTACGTCAATCGTCGAACCTCCGCTATTGCCCGTGGAATCCGACAACTCGGCGGAGCGGGGTATTTGAAGGATTTGCGAAGTTTCTGAGTTAGTTTGTAAGCTCCGATTTTCAGGCTGAGCTTGTCCGGGACGCGTAGTCGAAGCCCGTTCCGTTACTGCGACGAACTGAATTTGCGACGGTGGTGCGGTCTGGATTGTCAGGCTGACCGGGCCGCCGGAGCGGGCTCTCGAAGCCCGCAACGACAAATACCTGAATCAGAACGCCCTTCGACAAGCCGGGCGGCGTTCCGCTCAGGGCGATACTACTATTACAAAATTTGAACCTCACTTAGTTATAGGAAATTTAACATTGTTTACTTAGAAAAATATGAAAGCACTCCAACTCACGGCCCCGAATAAATTAGAACTCATTGAAAAACCGATGCCCGAACCGAGAAAAGGCGAGGTTATCGTGAAAATGGCGTTTGCTCCCGTAAACCCCTCTGATTTGGCATTTTTAACCGGAAATTATGGTATCAAAAAAGCTTACCCAGTAGTTCCGGGCTTAGAAGGAAGCGGCACGGTGGTAGAATCTGGCGGTGGAATTCTTGCCAACCTCTGGAAAGGTAAACGCGTTGCCTGTGCTGCTCCCGCCGATCGCGATGGCACGTGGGCGGAGTTTATGCGAGTTTCCGCCGCTCAGTGCATTCCGTTGAATAAAAACGTTTCGTTAGAGCAGGGGAGTATGTTGTTCGTGAACCCGTTGACGGCGTTAGGATTCATTAAACAAATCAAAGACGGCAACCACAAAGCCGTGGTTTTAACCGCCGCTGCCAGTGCCTTGTGTAAAATGGTGTTGCACATTGCGAAACAAGAAGGAATTAAAGTTATCGGGATTGTGCGGCGACAAGAACAAGCCGACGAACTGAACGCTTTGGGAATTGACAAAGCCCTCATCAGCGAATCTTCTGACTTCTTTAAAGAGTTGAAAGCTGCCGCCAAAGAACTAAAAGCAACCATTGCGTTTGACGCCATCGGTGGTGGAGAACTTCCCGCAAATATCCTGCACAATATGCCGGCCAAAAGCCGGTGGATAATTTACGGACGATTAGAGCAGGAAAAACCCGGCTTACTCAATCCCGAAGATTTCATCTTCAACGAATATCACATTGAAGGTTATTGGTTGAGCAAAGAAGTTGCCCGAAAGTCATTATTTCAAACCATTTTGGATACCCGCAAAGTCCAAAAAGTATTGGGTGATGGTTTTGAAACAAATATCAATCGCATTGTCAAACCCGAAGAAATTTTCACGGCGTTAGCTGATTATCAACAAAATATGTCGGCGGGGAAGGTATTGGTGGGGTTTTGAAGGGAGAGCTTTTTTATGTTAATTTACTGGGAGTTTATTAAAGGTATAAAACTATGCAAGCTATTTCAGAGATGGAGGCCATTCTACGCCGCGAGGGAGTATTTGATGCCTTCAAAATAACTCAGTTAGGGGTTTTTGGTTCGTTCGCTCGAGGTGAGGCTTATCGTGATATAGATTTCTTGTTAGAACAGGATTTAGATTACGAAACACGGCAGCAACTGAAAAACCGACTATCAAAGGTACTAAACGTAAAAATCGACCTTGTGCCAGCGAAATTTGCTGACCTAATAATCTTATACCGGGCACGTAAAGATTTAAAGTATGTCAATAAATCGTAGCCGGAAATTGTATCCATCTTTTCCGTGGAAGCAAGCCCGCGGTTTACGTAACCGAATCGCTCACGACTACACGGGAATTGACTTTGAAATGATATTTGACATCGTTCAAAATCAGTGCCTAAACTTAAAACAGTAATAGAATCCATTATAAAAGACGGTCTGTTAGCCAATATTTTTGATAGAAACGAATTAGCTGTTGCCCAAAATAGCGTTTACTATCGGTACATTAACTTTGATGTATTTAACTTATTATCAGCAAAATATGTCAGCGGGGAAGGTTTTGGTAGGACTTTAACTAAGCCAATAACCTATTTTTCTTCGTTCCAAATTGTTTATCGGGTATTCGTTCAGTTTTGAGTATTTTTCGGCACTTTTCTAGCTCATCCGTTCTTACTTCAAAAACATTTGTTTGCCGACCGAACTCTGTTATCGGACTGTATTCGAGCGTCGTTTCATCAGACGCTTTTATTCGGTTGTTTTGAAATAATCCGAAGCCTTTCTCCGATTGAAAACGGGCGTAATTCGTATGGATATAACGTCCGTGATGATCGTCCCGAACGATACTCAAGTTGACCTTATAAGGGTATTTTTTGTTTAAAAAGTTTAACAGCCGCTCCGCTTGTTCAGCAAGACGTTTGAAATCTTTCGCAGCGAAACCGATAATGGTCAAATCGAAGTCGATTGTTAATTCATCAGGCATTAAACTAAATAAGATAGACAACGTACTTTCAAAATTTTTATCATTGAGAAATAAATAGTTATCGGTGATTATCAACGAATTGCACGGCATTTTGTAATTTGAAAATACCGACCAATCTGTATTCTTGCGGTTTATTCTATATCCTTCCCCGTAAAGTAAAACGTCAGCTTTTTTTAAGTTAGCGGATTTCAACGAAAAACAGCCAAATTTAGAAGTGTCTTCTTCCATACTGTCCATGAATAAAAGTGCCGATGTCGAAGTTTCGTAAAATTCTGGAGTTGCTACCTTATCACTAAAAGTCAGATTAGAAACGGGGAATCTATTGGCTATCTGCCTGAATATTACTTTCTTTTCTGGATTTTTATAAGCCTCTTCAAAATCAAAATTTACAATCAACTCGGCGGGGCTTTGAGCGGAGCATAATAGCCTTTTCAGACGATAATGTGTATCACTATCGTCTGGGTTAAGGAAAAAGTTTTCTAAGAAGGCAAAGTCCAGATAAATTTTCATATCAATTTTGACGGGCTTTGTTGTTTTTTAAACGAAGTAATTCTAACTCCCAATTTGCTGCTTCATCAAAAAAGCCCGTTCCAAAGTCATCTGATAAACTCCCGTCCTCCAAAATGTCAATTCGTTTTACTTGTTTCTCACCTTTGGGTACGTTGTTTGGGTCATGGAAGTAGTAGATGACTACATCTTCTTTCTTCATTTTACCTTTAGCAACTAAATATTGGAACTTACGAACCATGTATTCACTGTGAGTTTCAACGATAAGTTGTTGGTCATAGTCCATTGCTACCTCAGAAAACAAATCTGCAAGTTTACTCTGAAAAGCTGGATGTAAATTTGCCTCCGGCTCTTCTAATAGCATTATTGGAATGTGATTGGAAGGCTTACGCGGTGACGTTTCGCCTATGGGTATTAATTGATCTGAGTATTCTTCTATCATCTCTTCAGAAGTCATAGGTTTGCCTGAATCTCTTTTGCCCTTTTTTGGGGGGGTATAGTATTTTTTATAACTGTCTAACGTGAGAAGAATAGATGCTATTTGTGAAATGCCAAAGCCATAATCAAGCAAAGATTTATTATTTAATTCGATGTAATTAACACCAAGCTTATCATCACTACCCCACTTTATTTTACCTTGTAACTTAAATTCTTCCTCCCATTTTCTTAAAAAGCTGTTTTCGTCATCATATTCCCCTATGCTTTTTATGATGTTGTTCATCTGGTCTGTATCATTAGCTTGATAGGCTCTTTTTTGATGCCCTTTGATAGAAGGGAGGTATTTGAAGCGATTTAAAATGATACTTAATTCTTCGCTTATTCTATTTACTCCAATTAGTTGAAAGAATTGAGTTGCTAATTCTTGTGGTAAACCATTGTATAATAACAACTTTTTTAATCGAGTCTCACCTAAATCAACATCTACTAAATCCATTGCCACTAATGCTGCGTCAACACATTTGTCTATAAGTTCTGAAAACTCCAACCCCGATAATTCTTGGTCGGATAAGTTCTTATATTCT
>JBLHXN010000110.1:0-11219 GCA_047630355.1 Spirosomataceae bacterium
TTGGCAAAGGACATCACTATTTTGGCAGACTTGGGCTTTTTAGGAATACAACACATTTATAATAAGTGCATTATACCCCATAAGAAATCAAAAAACAAACCATTAACCCAAGAGCAGAAAGAGGAAAATAAGTCTCAAGCCTCAAAAAGGGTGATAGTAGAACACCTTAACCGCTGTTGTAAAATATTCAGGATATGCAGTAGTAGGTTCAGGGGAAAACATAAAAATTACGACAAAAACTGGGGAAATATAAGTGCAATTGTAAACCTTAAAAAAGCCACAAATCACATGAAATACACCGAGTTTTAATTAGGAAAGAAGTCTATTGATTTATTGATACCACATAAGTTACAACCAAATGCTAAAGCAACTCAATCAACTGAGGACGAACGTCCCTATTTTTTGTCCGAACTATGGATTATTCCTTCCGAAGGAGGTTTAAGTTTGTAGTTCAAACTCACAGCGTACCACTATCTGTGTTTTACGCGGTCTCCAATCTACTTTCTCGCATCTGACATCTCAAAAAGTTTGAATCCGTTGCAAAAGTTCTTCGCGGTACGAGTGACTGAGTGATAAATGTTTCCCGCCAACGAGTACGTGACTCTCGGAGACCTCATCTATCTGCGAAACGTTCGCCATAAACGAGCGGTGAATTCTGACAAAAAACTGTGGAGGGAGTTTTTCTTCCATTGATTTGAGTGTAATACTCAGGGTATATTTTCGCTTTTTTGTATAGATCTGACAGTAGTTACGGTCGGCTTCGATGTAGAGAATATCGGCAATAAAAATCTTGACCATTTTGTTGTTGTTTTTTACGAAAATACGGTCGCTCAAAACAAAAGGCGTTTCCGAATTTTCGGGTTCAGTAGCCTCGGAGGAAACGTGATGTTGATCTGCCAACCTACTGATAGTCAATTCAATGGCTCGTTGTAGTTCAAGATTCCTAATCGGTTTTCCAATGAATGCGTACGGTCGGGTTGCCTTTGCCCGGTTGAAGGTTGCCTCATCGGTATTTGCGGTTACGTAGATAATCGGCACATCGGCGTTCGCTTGCACTTGGGTGGCGGTCTCTACGCCGTCAAGTTCACCTTTGAGGTTTATGTCGAGTAATACTATATCAGGAATGTTGTTCTCCACATGCAAAATTGCCTCCTCTCCCCGTGGAATAATTCCGGTTACTTCGTAACCAAGTTTTGATAGTTGCATCGAGATTTTCGCCCCGATAATCATATCATCTTCCACGATCAGAATTTTCACGTTTTCACTGTTCATTTTCTGGCAAATTGAATGGTAACCGTTGTTCCGTTTTCTACGCTTTGCGTTAATTTCCCGTCTAACTGTCGGGTTAATAACTCAACTAATTGTGTACCAAAACCCGTGCCCGTTGGTGAGGCATTCACAATTTTACCAACACCGTTGTCAGATATAGAAAGTTGCAACAAGTTTTCTTCTACTTCTTGTAAACTTAGCTTTATTTTGCCCAGCATTCCAGTTGGGAAAGCGTACTTTAATGCGTTGGTAATCAATTCATTAACGATCAAACCAATCGGAACGGCGGTATCTACATCTAACTCTAAGTTTTCCATCGGAAATTCCACCTCAACTCGCTCGGTAGCGTCGTATGAGTCCAGAATATTTTCGGTTAAATTCAGGAAGTAATTTTTCATCTCAATGAACGCCAAATGCTCGCTTTGGTAAAGCTTTTGGTGCAAAATCCCCATTGATTGTACGCGGTTTTGACTTGCCTGCATCGCTGCCTGAATATCAGGATCATCAATCTGAGCAGATTGCAGTTCCAGCAAGCTTGAAACTACTTCTAAGTTATTTTTGACTCGGTGGTGGATTTCTTTAAGTAATAATTCGTTTTCGGCGTTTTTGATTTTCAATTTTTCATTTAATTCAGCCGTAATTCGTAACCTTTTATTGCGGGATAAATAACTGCGATAAAGTGCAAACAAGAATGCAGCAAGAATAACAGTAATACCAATGAATAAATACTGTATTTGGCGTTGTTGACTAATTTGCTCATCTTTTATGGTTAATAAAGCGTCTTTCTTACCCGTTTCGTATTGAGTCTGCAACTCAGTGGTTGTGCGGTTTTTTTCGGCGGTAAAGATGGCACCTTCCTGCTCTTTAAGTTTTTTGTGATAAATCAACGCATTCTCAAAATCTCCTCGACTCTCGTAAATGTCACTGACGTGCATATATTGTTCGGGCAGGTTTGCCAAAAAATTTATTGACTTCCCAACCTCAATTGCCCGTAATAAATAAGGCAATGCTTTATCCTTCTGCCCCATCAATAAATGGGTATGCCCGGTATTTGCCAGTCCGGTAGCGGTTCCTCGTTGGGCATTTATCTCCTCTCCCATTTCAATCACTTTCTGATAGCTTTTAAGGGCCTCATTGTGCCGACCCATCAATTTATAAACGTTTCCTTGCGTGTTCAAACTACTCAAAACGGTGTAAGCTCCCGGGCTGATTTTTTGTTTGATTGCAACCGCCTGATTTATGGAATTTAAAGCTTCTGTGTATTTGCCGAGTTCAACATAGTTAGAGGCTAATCCGTGGTAAGCCAAGCCCAAGCCTTTCTGGTTATTAACTTCCTGACACAACTCTACCGCTTTGATACCATACTCAATACCCGTTTGAAACTTCCCAACGAAACAAAAATCCGTAGAAATATTGACGTAACTATTTGCAACCCCGTCCTTGTCGTTGATTTCTTCACGAATAGCCAATGCCTTAAAATCATAGGCGAGAGATTCGTCGAACTTACCCAACTTGTAGCAGTTTAGTGAAAGCCGATGCAGAACATCTGCTAATTGTTTTTGGGAATCGTTTTTCTCATGGATAGCTTTTGCTTTAAGAAGATAAACCTCTACGGAGTCAAACTTTTCTACGTTAGAAAAATCCATCGCCTTTTTTTCAAAAATAGCTGCTTGCTTTGTGTATTTTAAGGGAGTTTGTGCAGTAAGGAGGAAAGGCAAGAAAAGCGGACAAATCAATAATAAAAACAGGCAGAAAGAGCGTTTTTGTTGGGTCGTAAACTGTTTATTTTTCATTGTAACCAAGGGCAGTTTTGGAGTACTTTAAAACAAGTTACGCCATTTTCAACGCAAACGAAAATCGCAGTAAATCAAACAAATAAAATTTCCAAATATGTTACGTTTGTTTAATAGGAGAAGTTTCAATCCCTAAAGTCGTGAAAGATGGATTTAGTATGACTTTTTCTACAATCAACTGGAAGAATTTTGTTCCCTCGGCGTTAAAATCTTCTACGTATTTACTTCGCTCTTTTATTGCCCGGTAAACCGCCGAATAATTCACGCGGTTCTTATCCCAACCCTGCACCGCAAGTGTGGTCTGAATAGCTTCCACAGTGCGTTTCAGGTTAGAATAGTACGATATAATCGGCTCGCTTTCACGGATATAAAGTGCGGAATATTTTTGGCTGACCGTTATTTTGTAAATAACCGATTGCTTCATTCGGGATTAATTAAAGATTCAGCCAATACGTAAGTTTAGCCACAATTGCCCGGTTTTTTACGCCGCCCAGTCCGGTATCGTAGTTGTCTGAATAGACCAAAAAGAAGTCAGAGACGGGGGCAAACCGCCATTGAAAACGCGAGTTGATGTTCAGGTTGTCAAACTGCGTATTGTACTGCACGAAGGTGGTCCAGAAAAGACTTCGGCTAAATGTTACTTCCATACGTGGACCAACCACAAAAACCGTATTTTCTCCCTCTTTTAAATTGATTTTATTATACGTCACGTTCAGCGTTGCAAGTGCATACGGCTGCATCCGGTAATTCAAAGAGGTATTCAGGCTAACAATGCTGCCGTTAAAATATTGTCCGAATAGTGGCTGCAAAGCCATCGTCAAACGCTTTCTTCTATCCGTCACAAAAGTCCCTGAAATATTGTGGTAGGTATAGCCATTACCTTGCCGCAAGATCGGCAATTCTCTATTCGATCGTAAGGCATCAAAATCACTAAATAGGTAAGTATAGTTCCGGTTGATTTGGAATAAAATATTAGCCGAATTTATAAAAGCAAGCGAAACAAACGGTCCCGCTTGCAAATCTGTCATGCCAATTTCGGGTTTGAAATACTGGTCCCACGCCACACCAAAACTCAGCCGATTTATTCCACCCTTTTTTGGATAAAGGTTTATCCCCGCCGTCGGATTTATGTGAAAGAAGTCATTCCGTGGCACAAAGCCCGACACTGCCTCAAAACCCGCTCCCATGAAATCGTGCTGCCATTTTGCAGTAAATTTACGCGAGATATAATTTACGGTTACGCCGTGCGTGTTACTACCTTTTTGCCGATCATCCGAAAACGATTGGTGGTAATACGCCTTACCCGTCCAATGATTATCTAACGATTGATGGTTATATTCCAAGCCCCCTACCCGATTAAACGCCGACTGTCCCGCTTCGGGATTTATGACTTGGTTATTCACAAAAATACCTGCAATATTAGAGCGTTTCAAGACCCGTCGCTGAATCGTCCCGACGCTATAATTCACCGCATTTATTTCTTTTTCATCATCGGGGGCTGTCATGATATTGAGCAACCCAACCCGCCAGTTATCGTCTATTTTACCACTCAATCTTGCTCCGTACAGAATCGGATTTTGAACCGTTGTACCCGTAGTTGAGTCAAACGCAATACCCACCCGACGACTAAAGAAAGGTGTAAAGATTTGGTCATTACCACTCGAAAGACCGGCATTTGGTGGCACGTAAGGGTTTAGATTGTAGCTTCCAAAACCCGTAAACAAATCAGAGTTTTCTAAGAAAAACTGCCGTTGTTCAGGAAATGTTATGTCAAAGCGGGTAAGGTTAATAACCTGACGATCAACCTCTACCGTTGAGAAGTCTGGATTTACGGTCAGGTCGAGACTCAAACCGCTCGAAACGGCAATTTTTGCATCGCCTCCAATATTGAAACTGCTTTTTGTGGGAATACCCTTCTCGAAATCACGGAAGGCACTTCCGGTGATGTAAGGGATAATAGAAATATTTTTACCCGGACTTATAAGCGGTTTTTCAAACGTAATTGGCATTTCAAAACCCAGCGACATGATGATTTGGTTCTGCGGAACAGGAACCAAAACGGTATTTTCGTTAGCCTGCGTATCGAAGCGGTACGACTTAAAAAACCACTCCTGACTATCGTTCTTGAACCTCAATGTTGAAAGTGGAATAATTGCTTCGCAACTCCAAAAGCCATCCCCAACAAAAGATTCACACTGCCACTTATTGTCCCAAAAAGCATTAAAGAACCCGCTTGCGGTGGCTCCGTTGAATAACAGGGCCTCCCGTTGTACGCCGAGCGGGTTCGTCCCGAACAGAAATGCGTTCGTGTTATCGCGGAAAGTATCAAAAACAAAACTGATATTATCGTTGCCGCCGGCCCTAAAATCCCTTCTGAGGGTTGGAACGATGTACTTATTCCCTTGGGAAAACATCCGAGCTCCGATATATACGTTTTCGTTATCGTAGGTCAGGTAAATCTCAGTTTGATAGTTTGCCTTGAGCGTATCCGTCGGGAAATTCTGCCAAAATTCGGGCATGACCCCGCAATTTTTCCAGCGGTCTTCGTTCAGTTTGCCGTCAAGTTCTAACGGAGCGTCAACAAATTTGACAATGTAGCTTTCCTGACAGAATGCCGATAAACTTACAAATAAAAATAGGAGAAGCTTTTTCACAAAAAAACGTTTTCAGATGTTCAAATAATCCGCGAATATACTACGCAATTTCATTTTATCTCATCATTTACGACAACCGCTTGATTTTTAGCGATTTCGGGGGTGGTTTACTGGTAAAAACTGTATTTGCAGATGCCCAAAACATCTCCAATATCCACGATAAATTTGTCAAGTAACTTTTTTCAGAAAAGAAAACGGCGATTACTTTTCTGAAAACTTATCTTCCTGATGCTGTGAAAGATAAACTACTATTTGATTCTATCGAATACGTAAACACGACGTATCTTTCCGAAGAACTGGCGACTTATTTTTCAGGTTTAGCTTGGCGGTTTTCAACGGTTCAAAATAAAGAAGTGCAAGTAAGTTTATTGCTCGAGCACAAATCTATGGTGGATAAATACATCGCCTTTCAGGTGTTGGAGTACATTGCATTGGGTTATCGAACGCAGTTGAAAAACAAGCAACAACTCGAACTCATCATTCCGATTGCCTATTACCACGGCAATAAACGATGGGAGTACCGTGCAAGCACTGATTTTTTCGATGAAATTTCGTCTGACTTACACCCGTTCCTTCCCAAACGTCAAAGAAGTACTAAAGGCTGATAACCGCTCGTTTGATGCAAAAGACCATGAGTTTGTACAATGAGCGTATTCAAAAGGGACGAGAAATAGGAATTGGGGAAGGGATAGAAAAAGTTAAAGAAAGATATACCCTCGATGCTTTCGACAACGGTTTTACGCTCGAACAAACTTGTCTATTTATCCACAAAAATCCCGAAAAAGTCAAACAAATCCTGAAAGACAACAACCGAACACTTTGATGCCACGCTGAAAACCTTATTTTTGTCAATTACTTATTCAACCCGAAATTAATTGACAATGAAGCATTTTCTACTTTCCGTGTGTTTTTCGCTCGCCTTTTTATTCGGCGAAGCCCAAACACCCTCCCTAAAAAATTCACCACCACTTACCGAAGCCGCACCCGAAAGTATGGGAATGTCTGCCGAACGACTCGACAGAATTGGTAATATGATTGAAACCGCCGTGGCGGATAATGTTATTCCCGGAGCAACGGTTTTAATCGCCCGACGGGGAAAAATCGTTTACCACAAATCCTTCGGGAGTTCGGATAATCCGAATAATCGGGCAGCCCGCACCGATGATATTTACCGCATCGCTTCGCAAACAAAAGCCATTACGTCCACGGCAATTATGATGCTTTGGGAAGAAGGAAAGTTTGGGTTAGACGACCCGATTTCCAAGTTTATTCCCGAATTCAAAAACCCGACCGTTTTAGACGGTTTCCGTATGGCGGATTCAAGCTATACCACCAAACCCGCCGCCCGCGAAATCACCATCCGACACCTACTTTCTCATACTTCTGGTTTGGGTTACGGCGTAATTGACGGCGACGAACGCTTCAAGGCAATCTATAAAAAAGCAGAAGTTACGGACTTGTTCACGACTGAAGATATTTCGATTGAAGAAAGTGTAAAAAAACTGGCAAAACTACCGTTGCACCATTCACCGGGCGACGCTTTTGTCTATTCTGAAGGGTTGGACGTGTTGGGTTATTTAGTGGAAGTCGTTTCGGGAATGAGTTTCTCAGATTTCCTTCAAACCCGCCTCTTTTTACCTTTAGGAATGAACGATACCAACTTTTATCAACCCGAAGCCAAGGCAAACCGGTTAGTGAAAGTTCAGACAAAATCCGAAGACAAATGGGTACATTTCTACGATACTTTTTACGACGTTGATTACCCAATCAAAGGAGCAAAACGATTCTTTTCGGGCGGAGCAGGTTTGAGCAGTACCGCAAAAGATTACGCCACTTTCCTGCAAATGTACCTCAACAAAGGTGAGCTAAACGGCAAACGATTTTTGAGCCGCACAACCATCGAAACGATGATGCAAAGCCAAACAAAAGATTATCTCGGAACAGAGAAACACTACGGTTTAGCGTTCGGCGTAGTAAAAGCAGACGGCGTTATGAAAGGCGGCATTGGCGGCGAAGGCACGTTCGATTGGGGCGGATATTTCAACACGCAATATTTCGCCGATCCGGAAGAAGGAATTATCGGAATTTTGATGAAACAAACGCAACGCATCGGTGGAGATTATACCGGAGAACGTTTCCGCAGCATGGTATTTTCTGCGGTAGATGATTGACGATTCTCTGTAAAAAATCTGTCGAAAACTGCCCATTTTTCTTACCTTTCCGTTACCCAAACAAACCTATCATACCCTATTTTATGAAAAATATTTACTTCAAACCGTTGGCCGTTTTGCTGCTGACTTGCTTCGCGTTCAGTTGTCAGGAGAAGACGCAAAAACGCCCGAACATTCTATTCATCATGTCGGATGACCACGCTTATCAAGCAATTTCGGCGTATGACTCTACCCTATTAGAAACTCCAAATATTGACCGCATCGCAAACGAAGGGATGCTATTCACAAACGCTTGCGTAACCAACTCGATTTGTGCTCCGTCGCGTGCCGTAATACTGACCGGAAAGCACAGTCATATTAACGGTAAAGTTGACAATAATTTCCCGTTTGACACGACTAATATTACTTTCCCGCAACTTTTACAAGACGCTGGTTACCAAACGGCTATGTTTGGCAAACTGCACTTTGGAAATAACCCAAAGGGTTTTGACGAATTTAAAATACTACCCGGTCAGGGAGTTTACTACAACCCCGATTTCGTGACGAAAAAAGAAGGCACAAAAAACTACATTGGTTACGTGACGGACATTATCACGGACATGACGCTCGGTTGGTTAAAAAACGACCGATCTGAAGACAAACCATTCTTTCTGGCGTACCTGCACAAAGCCCCGCACCGCGAATGGCAACCCGCCCAACGTCATTACGAGACATTCACAAAACGTAAATTCCGTGAGCCCGCCACGCTCTTCGATGACTACAGCAATCGTCCGTCTGCCGCTGCCGAAGCGAGCATGAACATTCAGGATCACATGTACATTTCCCGCGATTTGAAAATGTATCCCGAAACAATAAAGGAACTCGGAATAGAAACCCCATTTAAAAATGATACCGCTTCGTTCAGAAATAAACTAAATAGCTTTACTCCTGAACAACGCAAGGCATGGGATGCCACTTACCAAGCCGTAAACGACGAGTACATTGAGAAATACCCGACCATGACTAAAAAAGAGGAAATGAGCTGGCGGTACAACCGCTACATGCAGGATTACCTCGGGTGTATTGCCTCCGTAGATGAGGGCGTGGGGCAAGTTTTGGATTACTTAGAAGAAAGCGGTCTTGCAGAGAATACCATTGTGATTTATACTTCGGATCAAGGGTTTTATCTCGGGGAACACGGTTGGTTTGATAAGCGTTTTGCGTACAATGAATCGTTTAAAACTCCCCTACTCGTTAAATGGCCTGAGGTTATTAAGCCTGGTACGAGAAATTCACAAATGGTGCAAAACCTTGATTTTGCCCAAACTATTTTAGAAGCAGCCGGAATTACCGCTCCGGGTGATATGCAAGGCGAAAGTCTCGTGAGATTATTCAAAGGCGACACCGAAAACTTCCGCGATGCGGTATATTATCACTACTACGAATACCCCGGTTATCACACCGTAAAACGCCACAAAGCCGTTGTAACCGAAGATTTCAAACTCATTCATTATTATTACGATATTGATGCGTGGGAATTGATTGATCGTAAAAAAGACCCGATGGAACTTACAAACGAGTACGATAATCCCGCGTACGCCAAAACCGTCGTTGAATTAAAAAACAAACTCGAAGAATTACGGACAAAATATAAAGACACTGATGCCCTTGACGCAAAATTTATTGAAATGTATAAAGAGAAAGGTATCATTCCGTACACGGGCAATCGGTTTTAAAAAGACAATAATGAAACACTTACTTTTTATTCTGCTGTTCAGCGTTTTGTTTTCCTGCAAAACCACACAAAATGCAACGCAATCGCCACTCAAATTTGCGGAGAACCCCGTAGTGGCTCACCGTGGGGCTTGGAAGACAATGAATTATCCCGAAAATAGCGTTGCGGCACTAAAGTACGCCATTGAGCTAGGTTGCACAGGTTCGGAGTTTGACGTCTGGATGACCGCCGACGATTCACTGATTGTGAATCACGATTCGAAGTATCAAGACCTAGCCGTCGAAGAATCTACCTACAACGAATTGGTTAAATTCAAACTTAAAAATGACGAGAAACTTCCAACTTTGCGGGAATATCTGACAGCGGGAATGATGAATAATTCAACAACGCGGTTGGTTTTAGAAATCAAACCATCGGATAAAGGGAAAGCAAGAGCTCAACAAATTGCCGAAAAGACAGTAAATATGGTCAGGGGAATGAACGCTAAGCCGTGGGTGGTTTACATCAGCTTTGATTACGACATGCTATTAAAAGTAAAGGAAGTTGACCCGCAAGCGAATACCCAATACCTTACGGGAAACAAAACGCCCGAACAGCTCAAACAAGACGGAATTGACGGAATGGATTATCACTTCAACGCATTCAAGAAAAACCCAAACTGGATAAGTGAGGCGAAAGCAAAAAACTTAAGCCTAAACGCCTGGACGGTGAACGAAACAGAAGACATCGACCGTCTGTTATCTCAGGCATTTGATTATATTACTACCAACGAGCCTGAGCTTACTTTTGAACGGCTTACCCTTAAATCAGACTGAATTTACTCCTTTTTTCTCTCTATGAAATATTTACTTTCCCTTTTTATGTTTATTTCGGTGGCTGCCTTTTCACAGTCAGACTCTACCATTATTTCGGTTGATTCAGCTGTAGTTGAAACCGACAGCGTTATTATCAAAAAACCGAAGGTTGTTGAGTTGAAACAATACCGTATCACCGTTCCGGAAGGCTGGCGGGTACAAACGGGCTGTATCGACGAAAAGTGCGTGTTGCTTTCTCCCCGTGACACACTCGGCACGTACGATCGGTTTACCGAAAATATCAGTATCACTATTAACAAACTTTCGAGCTCAAAATATACGGCTGATATGTACGCTAATTTCTCGAAAGGCTACCTGCCTAAAGTAGTAAGCAATTTTGAAGTATTGGAACGTAAACGCCTTAAATACAACAAAGTATTGATGATTTATCAGGGTAAAAAAGACAAATATGAGCAAACCTGGATGCAATATTACATCGTAAAACACTCGAAAGTATACATCGTCACGTGTTCGCTTGAAACTAAAAATTACGAATACTACCGCCCAATAATTGAAGAATACGCAACGACTTTTGCGTTGAAGTAAAATTTATTTAAATTGTATAATACAGGTTTTTAAAATGAGAATTTACGATGATATAATAGACTTTCTGGCAGCGGGTACAACCCCGAAAAAGATAATAGACTTCTTTCCTATTTATTTTTCTGATTACCAAAGCTATGAGTAATTTTGTCTTATGGATATTTTTGGACAATATAAAAATCGAAGCCCTGAGGAGTTTCAACGTTTAGTTGGGGTCTCAA
>JBLHXN010000111.1:0-10952 GCA_047630355.1 Spirosomataceae bacterium
CTTCACGCAGCGGAACTAGTCCTGCGGTACTTTTGAAGGTTGCGTTTATAGCGGAACGCTTTGGCGATATACCGAAAGCAATATTTTACTTATCGAAATACAATCAGACTTTTCCGTCAACATTGGTTTCAAGTAAGATTGGAGAATTGGCGGAGAATGAAGGATATAGTGGATATCAAAAGAACGACCTGACTAACATTTTGACGTTCATCGCCGCCTATTATTTCTATATTATTATGGTTTTTGTGCTGATTGGCTTCGGAATGTTCTACATACTGTTCAATAAATTCTCGAAGAACCAGCAATTTCTCAAAAGGCATTCGGCTATTCTCTTTTTATATCTTGCTGGACTCATCTTTATTGTCAATTCTCCTTTAGGCATCCGTAACGTGATTGTAAAGTCGTCAGCTGCAGAATTACGCTCCGAGCCATCCAGTGCTTCTCAGGCTCTGCAAAATGTCAATGCCGGAGACAAACTTGATTACTTAGGGGAGGTAGATATCTGGAACCGTGTTAAAGTGGAAAATAAGATATACTTTATTAACCAGAATAGTTGCTGGGAGCTTGAATAACAAAACCCCGACAAGTAGTACTTGCCGGGGTTTTAATCTTAATTCCTTGCGATTTTTTTAGTTGTGCACTAGTTTGTTGTAAACTTTCGCTTGGTCGACTGTCATGCCCGTCATTTTAGAAAGTGAATAGTTTACCGCCGGATTCCGAAGCAACGGAATGTCGTACGTAAACTCTGCACCCGAACGTTTGACTTTAACTTTTACGCTGTCGCCTATTTTTTTACCATCAGTCAATTGACTTGAGTCGGTGAACTTCAAACCGTTTACTTCAAGAATTTCGTCTCCTACGTAGATACCGTTTGTATAAGCCCCTGAGTCTCTCACTACGTTACTAACATTGTCACCACGGATATATGCTCCGAAGTAGGGCGTTGCTTCTCCTGCAAGTTCGTTAGAGACGCTTAATCCAGCTTTATTGAAGAAGTAATCGTAATCAATCGCGGTAGTTCCCCACACGTAGTTATCAAAGAAACTCTGTAATGACTTTCCGGCAACCACTTCACAGGCTTGCTGCATTTCTGCATCTGTAAATCCGCGATTTTGTTTCTTGTAGTATTGCTCCCACAGATATTTCATTACATCATCCAAAGATTTATCACCTTTAGATTCCGCCAAAATTTCGATGTTTAACAATAAACCAATTACGCCACCCTTCGAATAATACGATACGGTGGTGTTTTGTGAATTCTCATTTCTGCGGTAATACTTAATCCAGGCATCCCAAGAAGATTCGGCAACTGCTTGTACTTCTTGGCCGGGAGAGTTTTCGATTGAGTTTAAGTCACTCGCCATGTAGCGTAAGTAATCATCCTCAGACATCATTCCTGCTCTTCTGATCAAATCATCTTGGTAAAATGAAGTGAATCCTTCCGAAACCCAAAGTAAGTGAGTATAGTTCTCATTTTCGTAGTCGAATGGTCCCAAAGCTTCTGGACGAATCCGTTTCACGTTCCACAGGTGAAAGTACTCGTGGGCAATCAACCCCATAAATCCACGGAAAGCCCGCTCCGAAGCATAAGCAGCGGGTGAAGTCTGACAAGTAGTCGAATACAAGTGTTCAAGACCACCACCAATTCCGGGTAAGTGATGAACAATGAAGAGGTATTCTTTGCACGGATGCTCTCCAACTACTCCAGTGGCGGCATTCACTACTTTTTTGTAAGCCGATAATACCTCTTCTTTATCATAAACGAGTGACTGATTACTGTACATCGCAATGGTGTGCCTTACTCCGGCTGCTTCAAAATAGAGTAATTCTTGATTTCCAATTTCGATTGGACTGTCAACTAATTCGTCAAAAGACTTAATTTCGTAGTTAAAGCCACTGATATTTTTTAGAGCGGTTGAAACTTTAGAAAACGAAGCGTGCGGTTTTACTGTTAGCGTAGCCTTATCTTTCATTAACTCAGGAACGTACATAAAAACGCTTGCTCCGTTTATGTAACCGTGAGTATCGTCCAGGTACGAAGTTCTGACGGTAAGTTCGTAGCAGTAGATACTATACTCCACAACAACTTCGTTGCTCGTTCCACAATCTATTTCCCACGTATTCTTGTTTATCTTAGTCACACCGGCAGTTTTTCCGTTTGCCGTTGCGTTCACGTTGTCAATATTTCGGGCGTACTCCCGAATTAGATAAGAACCCGGAGTCCAGGTTGCCATCTTTACTTGTACTTTCCCGTCTTTCGCAATTTTCTGAGCGTTGTTGACTTTCATCGTCACGTCAAAATAATGCGTGTGCGGATTGGGCATTTCCAATACATAAGATAAGTTTGTGGTTGGTAACTGACTCACCACCTTAGAAGCAGTACAACTACTCAGGAAAAATATGATCAGCGATAGCAATTTGAATTGAATTGATTTCATTATACTTGATTAGTGTTTAGTTTACAATTTAAGTAACTCGATAAACGTTAAAGTCGAAAAGTTAGGTTTTGTTAGCTTATTATACAATCCTACTGAAAGAAAAAGCTCACATGAAATACAAATTCCTCCGTTCAGTTCTTTTGGCCGTTCTCTTCGGTCATACCACATTTGCCCAAAATACGCTTAGTTACACTGAAACCGAACGTTTCTATAATCAGGGCGTCGAGCTATTTGAGAAAAAACTTTACGTTGCGGCACGAAGTTCGTTTCAGGAATACATAGATAAATCAATAAAATCGCTCAGTCCGAACCAATTTAATCTGGCTAACGCCTCTTATTACGCAGCGGTATCTGGATTATACACCAATGCTTTGGATGCAGACGTTGCCGTCGAGCGATTTGTGACTACTTACTCTGAGCATCCGAAAGCGAAAATCATTTACAGTGATTTGGGCAATAGTTTTTACGTCAAAGGCGAATTTGACAAAGCGATTGAATATTTCCAGAAAGCTACGGCGTACCGTGAAAATACATTGGACGTGTATGAAGATAAGTACAAACTTGCCGTTGCTTATTATAAAACTGATAGAATAGACGAAGCTTTACGAACTTTCAACGAAGTGAAGAAGTCTGTTTCGGAGAAAGCCATTCACTCCGCTTATTACGCTGCGGCAATTAATTTTTCCCGTGATAATTACGAAGAGGCCCTAATCGACCTGAAACGAGTAGAGAATGTGAGTCCGTACAAAATTGAAGTTCCGAACTGGATTGCCCAAATTTATTTTAAGCAAAACCGTTATGACGAACTTTTAGTGTACGCTGAACCAATTGTGGCGAATCCGAACGGAAGGAAAATTGACGAGGTATGTCTTGTTGCTGCTGAAGTTCTTTTCTTTCAAGATGAATTCACGCGGGCGGCTACTTATTATGAGAAGTACCGAACGTTCCGTCGGGGAACAACCGATGCCGCCGTTACTTTTCGTCACGGTTATAGTTTGTACAAAGCGGAGGACTTTACCCGTGCCACCGAGCTTTTCAAACAAATTGCCTACCAAAAAGATGAACTTGGTCAGCAAGCGGCTTATTATTTAGGAATCTCAGCTCTTAAATCAAAGAACTTGGACGCCGCCGAAGCTGCTTTTAAAGTTGCTCAGTCAAATGATTTTGACGCAGGAATCACGGAGGAGGCCACTTATAATTACACGAAGGTTCTGGTAGAAAAAGGTAATACAAACGAAGCAATTGAGCAACTCAAAAAGTACGTAAAAACTTATCCTCAAGGTAAATACACTGATCAAACCAATGAGTTATTGAGTGATATTCTTTTCGAAAATAACAACTATAAAGCCGCCATTGAGTACATAGAATCTTTGCCAAGAAGAACTTCTAAGATAAACGAAGCTTATCAGAAACTTGCTTATAATCAAGGTGTTATTGATTTTAATATTGAAAAGTTTAAAGAATCTTTTTCTTATTTTCAGAAATCCCTGACGCAGCAAATTAGCAAACCTTTAGCGGAGGAATCTAAGTTTTGGCTTGCCGAATCTGCGTTTGCGTTGGAAGATCCCCAAGCCGAGCAATTGTACCGAAATGCTCTTAGCTCTTCCAATCAAGTACTCAGAAATAAAAGCCTTTACGGTTTGGGTTACCTCTATTATAATAATGAAGACTACGCGAAGGCCCAACAGTTTTTTGGTGAACTTGTGAACAACACGAAAGGGCAGGAGCAAACTATTCAGAAATATGAAGATGCTCTGATGCGATTAGGAGATAGCTACTTGGTGCAGCGTAATTTCAAACAAGCACTTGCCGTTTACGAAGATGCGATTCAGAACAGTCGTACCGAAAAGGATTACGCCTTGTATCAAAAAGCAAACACACTCAAATTTTTGGGAAGAATTGATGAAGCTAATCGCACGTACAAAATCTTGACATCCCGTTACAAGAATTCACGATTAATTGATGATGCGTTGTATCAACAAGGAAAACTCGAACTTGAAGGAGGCGATTTTAATGACGCAATTTCTACGTTTACAGAATTACTCCGCAGAAGACCGTCGAGTACACTGGTTCCGAGTGTGTTGGTTCGTCGGGCGTTGGCTTTTTCTAATTTGCAGCGTTACGATCAGGCAATTAACGATTATAAAATTATTGTCAGAAAATTTGGAAAGTCAGAGGAAACTGAAGAAGCTCTAATTGGATTGCGTGACTTACTAAATACGGTGAATCGTAACGACGAGTTTATTGCTATTGCGGAGGAGTATCGTAAAAATAATCCTGAGAGTGCAAGTATTATCAACCTACAATACGAAACTGCTAAAGGACTTTACTTTAGCGAAAAGTACCAACAAGCCATCAGTGCTTTAAAGCGGTACGTTGATTCGTACCCATTGAGTTCAAACGTTCCGGAGGCGAAATACTACATTGCTGATGCTTACTACATTTTGAAAGATTACAGCAATGCACTTCCTTACTACGAGAAGGTCGTGAGTGATAATCAAACGTTGTTTGTATCGCAGGCGGCGTATCGGGCAGCTACGATACTTTTTGAAACGAATAAGTTTGAAGATTCTAAAAAATACTATGCTCTCGTTGCGGGGTCTTCGTCTAACAAAAGACAAATCGCTCTTGCGTGGGAAGGGTTGATCAAAGCTAATTTTGAAACCGGTAACTGCGATGAAGTAAGAAAGTATGCAAATGAAGTTTTATATGACGGTGGTAATATCGTGATTGGTTTGGAGAATCGGGCTCAACTTTACCTTGGTAAATGTTTGCAAAAAAACCGCAATTGGATTGCCGCAAGGGAAGCGTACGAGAAAACGATGAAACTTGCTAAAGACGAAAACGCCGCTGAAGCAAAATATCGGATTGGAGAAATGCTGTACGATCAGGGAGACTTTGATGGTTCGATTACAGAAATGCAAAATCTATCTCAAAATTACGGCGACTTCATTGAGTGGTACGAAAAAGCGTTCCTGCTAATTTCTAAAAACTACATTTCTAAGAAAGACGCATTCATGGCAAAGGCAACGCTGAATTCTATCATCGAAAATTCTGAGTCTGCGGAAACGGTGAGTGAAGCAAAGCAATTGCTCAACTCAATAAAATAATTTACGGTTACTACCAAAGAACATTATCCAAATTTTATGAAAAAAGCGTTTGTCATTTCTGCTCTTTTAACTCACCTCGCTTTCGGCTCTTCGTTTGGGCAGGGAATTGGTAACGAAGAAATTACGATTACGAAAGAACGTCAGGTTTCGCTGCCGAAAGCAAACCGGATCTACGATAAAATTCAGGTTATCGAACCCGAAAAAGCAAGTAAGAAAATTACCTATACTTTTTTCGACCGTAAACCAACGGGAATTGAGCGGTCAGATTTTAAACCGTCGGTGGTTGATCCCGCCGCAAACGGTAAGGATAATTTCACAAGCGATGGCTATTATAATTACCTGAAATTGGGTGCGGGTAATTTTGGTCGTTTGTTTGGTGAGTTAAACATCAATTCGTTTCAAAACGATAACATTGTTTTTGGTCTGAATGCACATCATAATTCCGCCAAGCGTGGGCCGGTGGAGGGTGAAAACTCTGGCAACAGCATTTCAAAAATTGATATTCACGGAAAATATCACAGTAATGGATTCGAATTAAGGGCGTTCGGTGGTTACGAAAGAAGCAACTATCATTTTTACGGATACGATACCACCGCTTTTTCAAATACTTTTGAAAAAGAAGACATTAGACAATTACTCAATAAGTTCAACTTCGGCGTTGGGTTTGAAAATACGGATGCAGACGCAGCTATTGATTATCAGCTGCTTACGCAAATTAAAACGTTGAATGATTATTTATCTGCCGAAGAGATTGACTGGGGAACAAGCCTGAACCTGAAGTTTAACCTGATTCCTAATAAGATTGTCGGAAAAATAAATGCCGATGCCTATATTTCTCAGCGAACTGACAATGATATTCAACGAATACAAAAGCGTAACCTTTTTCGGGTACAGCCTTCTTTCATCTTCAACTATAATCAGTTTAGTGCGGAGGTTGGCTACCGTGCCGTAAATCAGTTTGACGAAATAAATCAGGTGAATGAAACGGTAGGTTTCCCGACGGTAGAACTAACTTACAAAACGCCTAACCTGCTTTACTTCTCCGCTGGGTACGACGGTGATATTGTGAGAAATACCTTGGGTTCTTTCTTAAATGAGAACCCTTTTTTAAGGAGTCAGGTGCCACTGTTGAATACTACTAAAGACCGTGAAATTTACATTTCTTCAAAAGGAGATATTTACGGCGGAAGTAGTTACAACGTCAAGTTGGCGTACGGAAGTTATACAAATCTATACTTTTTTACTCCTTACGATGCGAATCAACGTTTTGAGTCCAGAAAGTACGATATTGTATACGACGGAAATTCAAGTCCTTTCTTTCACGGAAACTTACAAATCAATTATCAACCGACGGAGAGTATCCGCTCTAACGTAAATTTTAATTATTACTACTACGGAACTGAGGTGTTTGAAAAGCCATTTCACCGGCCGTCAATTGATTTGACTTTTAGTAATTCGTTTGTAATTCAGGAGCGTTTTATTGCGGCTGTAGATTTATTTCTCTTGGGAGATATGTACGCTCAAGACCCGTTCAATTTTAACGAAGTTACGAAACTTCCAACCATTGTAGATTTAAATACAAAATTTGACTATTTATTGAGCGACCAATTCACGTGCTTTGTGCAACTAAACAATTTATTGAACCAGAATTACCAGAGATTTCTGTTTTATCCGAAACAAGGTTTGAATTTTCTTGTAGGTGTCAATGTTTCGATATAATTTCGTTGTTAGTAAACCCCCAAAGTGATGATAAATATAAATCATGAAATCCGTTCGCTGTTATTTGACCACGATTACGTAACAGTTCCTGGCCTTGGTGCTTTCATTGCTCATTACGAACCATCAGTATATAATTCCGAGAATAATTCTTTTTCTCCGCCTAACCGCAAGATTTCATTTAACAGTGTCCTGAAACAAGACGATGGTCTGTTAATGTCAACGTTAATGAAGAAGCGTAGCCTTTCTACTCAGAAAGCCAAAGAAGTAATATTTGTATACGTACAGGAAATTAAGAACAAGTTAGTATCTAATGATGCATTCGAATTCAGCGGAATTGGCGAGTTAGAATTGTCAAAAGATCAAAAGATTATATTCTCTCCAGCGTTAAGCAACTTTTACAATGAGAGTTACGGGTTTGATACGCTTTATAGTTTTAATAACAGCAACTTTACGTACTCTAAGAAATACTTCGAAAACTCTGTTTCAGAGACAAGTTGGTACGAATTGGACACGATGAATATTTCGATGTCTAAAATTGTCAAGAAACCCTTTTATATTAAATTTTTATACGCGTTGCCTTTAGTCTTCCTGATTACAGGTTTAATTTCAGTTTTAGTATTCAATCCATCTACCGCTGAAAATGCACACAGTAGCCTGAACCCAGTTGATTACATTAACTCTGTTAAATCTTGGTTTTCAGAACCTACTGCTAAAACTGAAATGGTTTCGGTCCCTAAGTTTACCGAAAGTGTTAAAATAGAAAAAGCTAATGCAGTAGTCGTAGTTCCAGCTCTGGTAAAACTGAAACTGATCGTTGGTATTTTCTCTAAAAGTAGTAATGCTAATAAACTCTACAACAAGTTAGTTCTTAACAACTTGGTTCCTCAGGTAACAACCAAAGACGGCAAAAGTATTATTCACATAAATGTTACAGATCAGGCCGAAGCCTTGACGGTATCAGATAAGTTGGAGCAATTAATAGGTGAGCGGGGCGTTTTATTAAAGAAATAATTGAACGAATATGTCCTTAGAAAATCACCGTGTTAAAGCTTTTAGCTTTAGCTTGATCGCTTATGCTGTTTTTATTGTGGTACTTATATTCATGACCATTTCGTACACTCCGGAAGAGGAGTTCATCGCAATGGGAGTGGACCTAAACTACGGAGTTGACTTGGTAGGTTACGGTAATAATCAAACGCTTAATAAAGCCAATCCATCTCCAGTTACGGAAGAAATGGCTCCAAGTGGCAGTGAAGATCAAACCCCAAAAGAATCTAAGCCTATAGTAAAACCTATTTCAAAGCAGGTTAAACAGAATAATAAGGTTGTTCAAAAAAATACACCTGCAATTAAAAAGGTAATTACGTCTGATATTGAGGATACTCCTGTTAGAACTACCATAAAAAGAACATCTACACCAAGCACACGAAGTTCTGCTCCGCGTGAAGTTGCTCAACCATCTCCTCCGGCTCGTTCAGTAGACAATGGTTCAATTTTTAAAAAGCGTAGTTCTTCTTCAAACAGTAATGGTACTGTAGGAGCTCGTGAAGGGATTGGTGGAAATAATAATGGCGACGGAAGTCCTGGTGATGTCGGAGATCAAGGTTCTCCGCAAGGAACACTAGACGGGAAAAGCCTTTACGGAAGCCCTGGTGGGGGTGGTACAGGTGGTGCATCAGTAAGTATTAGTGGCTGGAGAAAGAAAAATATCACTCTGCCGAAAGACAAAACTAATGAAACCGGTAAAATTGTATTCGAAGTTACCGTCAACGATTTGGGAACTCTCACAAAAATAAGGGCTACTTCTTCAACGGTCAGCCCAACGGTTGTTAAATTTTATGAAGATTATCTTAAAAGAAATTTGAGTTCTTTCTTAAGTCCGCAGGGTTCTCCGCCACCGAGTTCCTCAGGTTTAATCACAATCATAATCAAATCTGATTCGTAAATGAATTATTTAGAGGCGGAAGAGTTAATCTTCAAACAACTGCCATTCTTCCAAAAAGACGGAAATAAAGCATTAAAGTACGAACTGAGTAACGTTATAGAACTCTGTTCATATTTGGGTAATCCGCAAGATCGCGTTAAATGCATTCACATTGCTGGCACAAATGGTAAGGGGAGTTGTTCTCATCTGATTGCATCAATTCTTCAAGAATCAGGACTGAAAGTAGGTCTTTATACTTCACCGCACTTAAAGAATTATCGCGAAAGGTTTCGTATTAATGGTGAAATGATACCCGAAGATTCGGTGATTGATTTTGCTTCAAAAACGTCTCAAATAATAGCTGAAATTAATCCGACCTTTTTTGAGGTTTCGGTTGCCATGGCTTTTTACTGGTTTGATGTTTCAAACATTGATATAGCCGTTATAGAAGTTGGATTGGGGGGGAGGCTTGATTCTACAAATATCATTACACCTATACTTTCGGTCATAACTAATATTGGTTTAGATCACCAGAAAATTTTGGGTAATACACTTGAGAAGATTGCGAGTGAAAAAGCTGGGATTATTAAACGAAATATTCCTGTTGTTATCGGTGAACGAATAGAAGAAACTGAAATTGTATTTATAAATAAGGCTTCTGAGAATAACGCTCTAATTCATTTTGCAGACGAACTGAAAGTGCTGAGTATTGAGATGATTGAAAATTTGCTAAAGATCAATATCAGCTTATCTACTGGTAACTTATTAGTTGAAAGTCCATTAGCTGGTTCATACCAGGCTAAAAATATTTTAACTGTTATAAGGTCATTCGAAGTTATCAGAGATGAATTAAAAATTTCGAGTAAACATATTATCGACGGAATTAGCAATGTGCTCGTTAATACACAACTCAAAGGACGATGGCAAAAAATAGGAGAGAACCCATTAGTAATCTGCGATACGGGACATAATGCTGTTGCTTGGGAATACCTTAGTAAACAGATTGATAGCCTAGAAGCAACGGAAAAGTTTTTGATTCTCGGATTTTCAGATGATAAAGATATTAATGAAATCTTAAGTTTACTCTCAGGTGATTATAAGGTCTATTTCTGTGAATTTGATAGTCCAAGAAGTATGAGTATTTCCGAAGCGAAACTATTTGAGTTTAGTTTTTCAGATTATTTTTGTGATGTGAATGAAGCGATTGATTTTGTGACACGTATTTGTAAACCAAATGATTTTATATTTATTGGTGGCAGTACTTATTTAGTTGCCGAAATTGATAACCTTTCCCCAAACTAAATCTAATTAGTTAAATTTTAGTTTTTCACGTGCGAGTCGGCGTTCGTGTATGCACGCAAGGGGCTTTTTGTCCTAATGTTATGCAAACCGCCAGCATTTTCAAATAGGCTGTCTGCCCATTGATATGAGCATAGTCTCAACGTTTCTTTGACAATCTGTAAGCGTTTTATATCCTTCACAGTATATTTGTTACAAACCAGTTTTTTGGAACGTTGCGTGTTTTCTTTTTTCTGAACTTCTGAGAGTTCGGCTTTATGTGGTTTCTTATATTAAACAAGACGGCTTTATGTTTAATGTTTTTGTAATTAATAACATCAAAGCTCACATACAGATTTGTAATTAATAACATCAAAGCTCACATACAGATATGTTACTATAAAAATTTTAACTTAATTTACTTTAATGAGTAGAAGAAAAAAGCACCGTTTTGAACATAATATTCAGGCTGATAATGTTATC
>JBLHXN010000112.1:0-10804 GCA_047630355.1 Spirosomataceae bacterium
TGATTTTTGAACAATCAGGAATCGGAACCGATGCATCGTTTATACAGGCCATTTTAGTGGGCTTAACGAATTTAGTTTTTACGGTTTTGGCAATTGTTTTCATTGACCGTTTAGGAAGAAAACCTCTCTTGGTTTTCGGATTAGCAGGTATTGCCCTGACAATGGGTTTATTGTCCTACGGTTTTGGTACGGCAACGTATACCCTGCAAGCCGATAAAATGGCTGATTTGCCCACCGAAATAAACACCGAACTCCTCGAACCACTAATTGGTAAAACCTTTGATGATGACGTAAGCTACAAAATAGCTGTTCGTGAAGCTCTCGGAGACGATGCTGGATTGTACGAGTCGCAGCTTATTACGGCGGCAATTAGCATGAATTCGACGATGATTCTCATCGGAATTTTGGGTTTCGTGGCGTCGTTTGCCGTTTCAATTGGGCCGGTGATGTGGGTATTATTCTCCGAGCTATTCCCGCTGAAAGTCAAGGGAATTGCCATTTCGCTGGTTGGGTTTATCAACTCTGCCGTGAGTTACATCGTGCAGCAGGTTTTCCCGTGGGAACTCGAAACCTTCGGCAGTAGCACGACCTTCCTCATTTACGGAATTTTCGGAGCCATCGGGTTCATTTTTGTACTATTCGTAGTGCCAGAAACAAAAGGTAAAACGCTCGAAGAATTAGAAAAACAATTAGTTAAATAAGTAATGGTTCAAATGAAAAATATACATCTTTTACTCGTAGGAGTTTTATTCGTTTTTACGATGAATGCCTGCACATTAACCTCCGAAGCTGGAGAGCAGGAATTGGCGAAAATCCCCCAAACTCCCAAAAAAGTGGAGTTGAAAAATAACGCTGCCGGCCATTACCGGTTGTTTGTAGACGGTGAGGAGTTTTTTATTGAAGGAGCTGGGCTTGAGTTTGGCGATGTAGCCGCTCTTGCCGCACACGGAGCTAATTCGTTCCGAACGTGGCGAACCGAAAACGGCGAAAAGTCTGGTAAAGAAGTACTTGACGAGGCCTACCGTAACGGCCTGATGGTCTTTATGGGAATCGAAGTTGGAAGAGAACGCCACGGTTTTAATTACGACGATTCCTTGCAAGTAAATAAGCAAAAAGACGAAATCAGAGAACAGATAATGCAGCTAAAAGACCATCCTGCACTATTGGGATGGGGTATCGGGAATGAGTTAAACTTGCACTATACCAACAAAAAGGTTTGGAACGCAGTGAATGATATCGCTGTAATGATTCACGAAGTTGATGGCAATCACCCGGCTACAACAATGCTTGCCGGAATTGGCAAACCAGAGGTAGAATACATTACCGCAAACTGCCCAGATTTAGATTTTCTTTCAATTCAGATGTACGGAGATATTATCAACCTTCAACAGCGTATCGCTGAGGCGGGTTATGATGGCCCCTACATGATAACAGAATGGGGAGCCACGGGGCATTGGGAAGTAAACTCGACCGAGTGGAACGCTCCGATTGAGCAATTTTCAACCGAAAAAGCGGCCGGAATTAAAGAACGCTACGAGAAAGCCATCGCAATTGATACCACCCGTTGTATTGGTTCGTTCGTGTTTTTGTGGGGACAAAAGCAAGAGCGTACGCCAACGTGGTACGGTTTATTCACGGAAAACAATGAACAAACGGAGCCTATTGACGTGATGCATTATTTCTGGAACGATAAGCAGTGGCCAGCAAATCGTGCACCGCAGATTGCCGATGTATTATTGGAAGGAAAACGTGCTGCTCAGAATATTCACGTCAACGCAGACAAAGAGCTGACAATATCTTACAAGTCAACCGATGCCGACGGAGATCCGCTCAATATTCGTTTTGAGGTGATGAAAGAAGCAACTGACCTAAAAGATGGCGGCGATAAAGAAGATAGACCAACGCCAATCGACGGACTCTTCGTTTCGGAAGTATCGGGAAAAGTAGTCTTTAAATCGCCTACCGAAAGCGGAGCTTACCGAGCGTTTGTTTACGTGCTTGATGGCAATAATCACGCCGCTACCGCAAATATTCCTTTTTACGTTGACTAACAATTTAAAAAAGAATTGAAATGCCAATGCCCTGAATGACGTACAACTCATTCAGGGCATTTTTATAAGAATACATCGAAAGTTTAAGAAGTGATTGGTCCGTTTCTATAAACAACTTACTTTTGAATTTCGTATTTCCTTCCACACGCCGCATTTAATCTAAAGTTAAAAATACCGTTTATTTCTGTTTAACTTTTTTTACCCATTATGTCTGAAAACACATTTATAGCCGACTCACAATTAATTAAAAGCGATTCACTCATCAGCGGCGATGAGGTTATGATTGGTAATCGTAGCTATTATAAAATTGTAAACTATGACCAAATGGGGTCGTTTTTTATGACGCTCGTGAGCCACGCCGATCATTGGTTATTTACCACGAGTTACGGTGGCGTAACTGCAGGGCGTAAAAACTCTGAGTCCTCGCTGTTTCCGTACTATACCGATGATAAACTCGACGACCTTCGGGAAACAACGGGCAGTAAGACGATTATTAGGTTAAAAAATGATGAGGGAGATAAGGTTTGGGAACCCTTCTCACAGCTATTTGCTGGCCTATATAAAACAAGCAGAAACCTCTATAAAAGCGTTGAAGGAAATGAACTCATTTTTGAGGAAATAAACGAAAGCCTCGGCTTGAAATTTAGCTATTCGTGGGCTTTTTCTGATAAATTCGGGATTGTCCGAAAGGTAACATTGACTAATCTGACCGATTCAGTCGCGAATGTAGAACTGATTGACGGTTTACAAAATATCGTTCCGTACGGAGTAACTGTTTCCCTCCAAAACGAGCGAAGTAATTTGGTGAATGCGTATAAGAAAAGTGAGTTGGAAGCAAACACCGGACTCGGAATGTACGTGTTAAGTGCCATTATAGTAGATAAGGCAGAACCAAGTGAAGCCCTCAAGGCAACAACAATTTGGGCGTCGGGAATTGAACCAACGGGTTATTTATTATCCAGCAGACAGGTAGAAAACTTTCGTTTGGGAAAGGATACTTCACCCGAACAAGATGTAAAAGCTGAACCTGGAGCTTATTTTATTTCTGCGTCGTTGGAACTTGAAGCAAACCAAATGGCCAATTGGCAAATGGTTGCTGAATTAAATCAAGATCACGCTGATGTAGTGAATTTAATGCATCGTCTCGCAACGGATAAAACCAATTTACTCAAAGAACTCGACGAAGATATTGCGGAGGGAATAAGCAAATTATTAGAATTGGTCGGTGCTGCTGATGGCTTACAACTTACCGAGGACTCGCTCAATTGCGGTAGGCATTATAACAACGTGCTTTTTAATATCATGCGGGGCGGAATTTTCGATGAAGGCTACACGGTAAATAAAGTTGATTTTATTTCGTACGCAGTTACGTTGAATAAGAACATTATAAGTCAGCAGGATGATTTCTTTCAGCAACTTCCAGCTCAACTTTCTTACATTGATTTACTTTCAAAGGCTCGTTTAACCAATAACGAGACTCTCATTCGTATCACCTTTGAGTACTTGCCGCTTACTTTTAGTAGAAGACATGGCGACCCAAGCCGCCCATGGAATAAGTTTTCTATCGAAACCAGAAAAGCCGACGGGTCGAAAAACTTGAATTATCAGGGAAACTGGCGGGATATTTTTCAAAACTGGGAAGCCCTGGCGTTGTCTTATCCCGAATTTATCAATTCCATGATTGCTAAGTTTGTGAACGCCTCCACAATTGACGGTTACAATCCGTACCGCATTACCCGCAACGGCATTGATTGGGAAGTCATCGAGCCGGATGATCCGTGGTCGTTTATTGGTTATTGGGGAGACCATCAGATAATTTACTTGTTGAAGTTACTGGAAGTGTCAGGAAGCCATTCAAAAGCAGCACTTGATGAACTGCTTACGCAACCGTATTTTGTGTACGCCAACGTGCCATACACCATTAAATCGTACGATGAAATCGTCAAAGACCCCAAAGATACCATCGACTACGACCACGCCCGCGAAACTGTAATTAACGAGCGGGTAAAGGAAGTAGGAGTAGATGGTAAAATGGTTTTTGCCTTAGAAACAAGTTTATTGAAAGCTACTCTTGCTGAGAAGCTGCTGGTTTCATTGCTGGCTAAATTATCAAATTTTATCCCCGAAGGTGGCATTTGGCTAAACACCCAACGCCCCGAGTGGAACGACGCCAATAATGCGTTGGTTGGTAATGGCGTCTCGATGGTGACGTTATACTACATTCGCCGTTACCTGACGTATTGCACTGAGCTATTTGGTAACAGTCGTTCAATATTGTTTGAGTTAAACAAACCCGTAATCGAGTTGATGACTGGAATTGCCGAGGTACTGACCGCAAACGAGTCACTCCTGAGCGGTAAAATTTTGGATACTGACCGAAAAATAATTGTAGATGCATTGGGGCGTGCTGGAGAAACCTACCGTACGAAAGCTTATGCCGCTTTTGCGGGCGAAGGAACTGCCACAACATCGAAAAAAGAATTGTTAGACTTCTTCGTACTTGCTCTAAAATTCGTCGATCATTCGGTTGATGCCAATAAGCGTGAAGATGGGTTGTATCACGCCTATAATTTGGTTCAATTTGACAGAAATTCTGCCAAAGTAGAGTATCTCTATGAAATGCTCGAAGGGCAAGTAGCGGTGCTTTCGGCGGGCAAACTGACCGCACAAGAAACCGTGGGTGTGCTTGAAGCTTTAGAAAAAAGCAAGATGTTTAGAGAAGACCAATACAGTTATTTCCTCTACCCAAATAAAGAGTTACCTCGTTTTCTTGACAAAAATAATATTCCGGCGTCGTTTATCGACCAATCTGAACTTGTGAAAGAAATGGTTGCTGATAAAAACGAGACGTTATTGACGCGGGACGTAACGGGTGGCTACCACTTCAACGGGAGTTTCACTAACGCTGCAAGCCTCAAAGAAGCTCTGCAACAACTCAAAAACTCGAAATACGCAGTATTGGTAGATAAAGAAACCGGTAGTTTTTTGAGCGTTTTTGAAGAAATGTTTAATCATCGGGCATTTACGGGACGGTCGGGTACTTTCTTTGGCTACGAAGGTTTAGGCAGTATTTACTGGCACATGGTTTCAAAATTGCTTCTTACGGTACAAGAAAATATTTACAATGCCGAAGCCAATGGTGATGATAAAGCAATCATCGGACGATTGATTGACTTTTATTACAGCATACGTGCCGGAATTGGAGCTCATAAGTCACCTGAACTCTACGGAGCTTTTTCTACTGATCCTTATTCTCATACGCCCGCTCAAAAAGGAGCACAGCAGCCAGGTATGACGGGGCAAGTAAAAGAAGACATTCTCAACCGCTGGGCAGAACTCGGAGTCAGGGTAGAGGAGGGGAAAGTCTCGTTTAAACCAGCTTTCTTAGATAAACGTGAATTCCTGAATGAATCTGGTTCGTTTATATACTACGCCGTTGATGGTACTAAGCAAATGATTCAGCTAAACGCCGGGCAACTTGCTTTTACGTACTGTCAGGTGCCGATTGTTTATCAAAAAGCCCAAACCAACGGAATTCAGATTTCTTTTACTGACGGAAGTAAAGCCACGATTACCGGAAATCAACTCACTCCCGAACTCTCCGAGCAGCTTTTTAAGCGTACGGGTGAGGTAGAGAGGATTGAGGTGAGTATAATGTAGTTTTCTTGATGGGTTCAAGATACCTAACATCCGACGCTTTAGATTTATAGCTTACCAGTCCTTTACAGTTCCTTGCTGAAAATTTATGCAAAAAACACGAGCTTCAATTGCTAAAAAAGAATATTAATGGTTTAGGTTATTTCTTTGAAATCTAAGAAGTAAACGATTCTAAAAATCAGTATTTGTCGACACTCAAGAACCCAGAATATACTTTCGAAAGAAAAGAGATATGCAGCCTTAAAACTAATATAATTTACGAACAAACGAGAAAACTGAATAAATCGGACACCCTTAAAAAGAGTGGGATAAATTAAACGTTGGGAGGGGGTAAATAATCTTCTACACTTTCGAGCAAATAACCGTAGCCCTAATGAATCAGAGTTGATGTCACGTTTTAGGGGTAGTGGGCACTTTTTAGCAACAAAATTTCAAAAAGTGACAACGAATCCGACAACGATATAAAAACAAAGACCGTAACTAATTGACTTGCAATTTGTTACGGTCTTACGTTGTTAACCCGGAAGGACTCGAACCCTCAATAAAGGCACCAAAAGCCTCTGTGTTACCATTACACCACGGGTCAATCCCTAATTGTGGATGCAAAAGTAAGACCTAACTTTTTTCGATGCAAACTTCTGAGGAAAAAAGTTTTAAATTCCTGCTGTTTCGGTTTTCCGATTGATTTTTTTGACCAGTCCTTGCAATACTTTTCCGGGACCGCATTCTACAAACTTTATCGCTCCGTCAGCTATCATACGTTCTACAGATTGCGTCCAACGCACGGGAGCGGTGAGCTGGGCAATTAAATTGGCTTTGATAGCTGCTACGTCTGTAGAAGGTTCGGCGTTTACGTTTTGGTAAATCGGACAAACGGGTGAATTGAACTCCGTAGCTTCAATGGCGGCGGCGAGTTCTTCGCGGGCGGGTTCCATCAGTGGAGAATGAAACGCTCCGCCAACGGGAAGTTTCAACGCTCGTTTTGCTCCGGCTTCTTTCATTTTCTCACAAGCGATGTCAATCCCTTCGTTTGAACCCGAAATTACCAATTGTCCCGGACAGTTATAATTTGCCGGAACCACGATTTCGTCTGTGATGCTTTCGCACACTTTCTCAACGGCTTCGTCGGCGAGTCCGAGCACGGCTGCCATTGTGGAGGGGTTAGCTTCGCACGCCCGCTGCATGGCATCGGCACGTTTGGCAACTAAGCGTAGTCCGTCCTCGAAAGAAAGGGCTTTTGCCGCAACCAACGCCGAGAATTCGCCTAAAGAATGTCCGGCAACCATATCGGGTTTGAAATCTTCAATGGTGGATGCTAAAATAACGGAGTGCAAAAAAATGGCGGGTTGGGTTACGTTGGTTTGCTTTAGCTCTTCATCCGAACCTTCAAACATAATTTTGGTAATTTCGAAACCCAAAATTTCGTTCGCTTTATCAAAGAGTGCTTTTGCTTCGGCAGAGCTTTCGTACAAATCTTTGCCCATTCCGCTGAACTGTGCTCCCTGACCGGGAAAAACGTATGCTGTCATATTGTAAGTTATTGAGTTGTTTGGTTAATAAACCTATTAGGTTTTGTATCAGCCGCAAAGTTACTCAAAAATCATTCTTTGCTGAATTCATTTGAGAAGTTGTAATTTTGTGGAAGTTAAAACGCAGATTTGAAGAAACTATTTAATAATTTATTTAGCAAGCGTACTTCCATTGCTTCGCTCGTAATTTTTCGGGTGGTTTTTGGGGTATTGATGATTATCAGTACGTTACGTTTTATGATGGCGGGTTGGATCAACGAACACTTCATTGATCCGCCATTCCATTTTAAATTCTACGGTTTTGAGTGGGTGGAGGTACTTTCGCCTTTTGGGATGTACGTTTTGCACGGGGTTATGTTGTTAGCTTCCGTAGGTATAACGCTCGGTCTTTTTTATCGTTTATCGGCTGCTGTGCTGTTTTTAACGTTCACGTACGTCGAACTTATTGACTTGACGTATTATCTCAATCATTACTATTTTGTTTCGCTGATTTGTTTGTTGCTGATTTTTATTTCGGCGAATGGCTTTGCGTCGCTTGATGTGAAATTTAACTTTCGAAAACCGCTCTCGCATGTTCCGGCGTGGAATATCAATATCCTAAAGTTTCAGATTTTTTTCGTTTACTTCTACGCCGGCTTAGCGAAGCTAAACTACGATTGGCTCGTTAATTCCCTCCCACTCAAAATTTGGCTTCCGGCGAATGATAAAATTCCTTTTTTGGGAAGTTTTTTTGCTCACGAGTACGCTCCGTATATTTTCAGCTGGGGCGGTATGCTGTATGATACATTTATCGTGTTTTTCTTACTCTGGAAGCCAACCCGAATCTGGGCGTATATTTGCGTGATTATTTTTCACACAATCGTCGGAATACTGTTTCAAATTGGTATTTTTCCCGTAATGATGATTGGAGTGACGTTGATTTTCTTCAGTTGGGAGTTTATAATGCCGAATGCTTTCGCAGAGCCTGGTGAACAATTACCAACAACTAATAAGCAAGTAGAAGAACCTAAAATAGAAAAATACTACAACAAGAGAATTCAGAACAGCTTGCTCATTGGTTTCATCGTTTTCCAATTTCTCTTCCCTTGGCGGTATGTATTGTATCCCGGAAGTTTGTTTTGGACGGAAGAGGGTTATCGGTTTTCGTGGCGAGTAATGTTGATGGAGAAAGCCGGAACGGCAACTTTTTACGTAAAAGGTGCCGAAACCAATCGGGAAGGAATTGTAAATAATCTGGAATTTCTGAATACGCATCAGGAAAAACAAATGGCAATGCAACCAGATATGATTTTGCAATTCGCTCACTTTTTGGGTGAATATTACGAAAAGCAAGGCGTGAAAAACCCGCAAGTCAGGGTAGAAGCGTGGGTAACGCTCAACGCCCGCCCGAGTCAACTTTTAATTGACCCAAAAGTCGATTTAATGACGAAAGCCGACGGTTGGAAACACAAAGAATGGATTCTGCCGCTTGATAATCAGTCGAGCGAATAACGCAGTCCTATGGAGTTCCCGTTGCTCATAAACTGCATCCGGTTTTCTTTGTAGTGTTTGCGGTGAACGCCGTACATTACAGCATCAAACAGAAATAAGAAACCGCCTTGTAGCATCACCGATTTGCCGAATCCGACGTTGCGGTCACGCTTCCTCAAGTCAACCTGATTCTCGCCGTATTGCGTCATAGCGTAACCGCTCGCTACGTATGCCACGTCAAGTGCCGTATTGAAAAGAAACGTTTTCTCTACGCTGTGTTGCATTTCGAGGGTTTCGAGTTGATTATTTGGAGAACTTGCATTTCGTGCGTTCAGAACCCCTAAGCCCGCTAAAGTAGCATTTATTGCTCCCCACCCGAGGTTCATTTGGTGGAATGCTTTCGTTTCGCCGGTAGCATTTCCGATTGATAAACCGCTGTAGATTAGATTGCCAACTGCCCATCCTCCCAAAATATACATCCCTTTTTGGGTTATTTTATTCGTTTTTTGCGAATATTCCATGAGATTCCCCTGCTGTGCGTTCACTAAAAATGGACTCAAAAACAGTGTTGCGATAAAAAGTTTAAATTTGTTCATATTCATTTATTCAAAGGTTTAAATACAACTATGAAAACTCCGTTCCGGTTATTATTCTGCTTGGTATTTTCGTGCACAATTCATGCTTACGCTCAAGATTCCCGCCCAAGTATTGTGGTGATTATTGCGGACGATGTGAGTTATAATGACTTCGGTTGTTACGGAAATAAAGCTGCTAAAACGCCCAATATTGACGCCCTTGCGGCAAACGGAATCAAATTTACGAATGCTTTTCTGACGGCGAGTTCGTGCAGTCCGAGCCGGTGTAGCATTATGTCAGGGCGTTATCCGCATAATACGGGTGCTCCTGAATTGCATATGCCGCTTCCAATGCACGTTCCCACAATTGCCGGACAACTCAAAAAAACGGGATATTACGTAGCTTCTTCAGGAAAATGGCATTTGGGCGATGCAGCAAAAAACGACTTTGACTTGGTGATTGATTCTAAATTTGGAGACGGGGGAGAAGCCCGTTGGTTGGAAGCCATGCAGACGATTCCCGAAGGTAAACCATTTTTTATGTGGCTTGCGGCGATTGACGCTCACCGTAGTTGGGGCGAAAACGAATACAGCGGCACCACAAATCCTGAAAATGTGAGCGTTCCGCCTTATTTGGTGAATAATTCGGCTACCCGCAAAGACCTCGCTCAATACACCGACGAAATAGTACGGTTTGACGCGTACGTAGGAAAGGTTATGAAGGAACTGAAACGACAAAATAAATTTGACAATACGATGATTATTGTCATGGCTGATAACGGAAGACCATTTCCCCGTTGTAAAACGCGTTTGTACGACGACGGAATTAAAACGCCCTTCGTTGTGCATTGGAATTCGCGTTTAAAGCAAAAAGGAATTACGTCAGATGTGCTGTTAAGTGTCATTGATATGGCTCCGACTTTTGCGGTAATGGCGGGAGAAGTACCGCTGCTTTCGTACCAGGGCGTCAGTTTTTTGGATGTTTTGAATAACCCCGAAAAGGAAATTAGAAAGTACGTATTTGCTGAACACAACTGGCACGATTACGAAGCTTACGAACGTATGGTACGCACAAGGGAATACTTGTTAATAAAAAATTTGCGGTCGTGGTTGCCACAATCAACATCGGCGGATAATCATCGGGAAGTAGCTTTTCAGGAATTGGTAAAAGTGAAAAACAGTGGGATGCTGTTACCCGCTCAAGCGGATAATTTTGTTTCTCCCAGACCCATCGAAGAGTTTTACGATTGTAACGCTGATTCATTGCAACTCACTAATTTAATTGCTGACGATAAGCACTTTAACAAGATAAATGAGTTACGAAAAATACTTAGCCAATGGCAGCAGGAAACGGGCGATACACAACCCGTAAAACTAACCGAAAGCCGTTATGACTACTTCACGGCGGAAGACATCAGTGGCATTGAACGAAGTGGTTTTTTTAAGAATCATCGGGGAGAAATTCCTGGCGAAGCAAAACGTGCTTCGTGGATCTACGCACCGGGGCCGAGGTAATTATTTC
>JBLHXN010000113.1:0-10717 GCA_047630355.1 Spirosomataceae bacterium
CGTGAATTTCAAGTCCGCTTCGCTTTTCGACGGCACGGATAGATTCCCCCGAAAAAGTAATCGTATCGCCCTGAACGAAGAAGTTTTTTGCTTTGCCGGATATATTTGAAAAGGTAAAGTTGTAGTAATCAAACATTTCTTTCGGGAAGCGAGCACGCTCACTATCACTTATCGTGAACGAACCTTGTTGGATTTCACCTTCGTCAATTGTAAACGGAACATTATTTTCTGGTGCGTTTGGGTCTTGATCATTTTTAGACAGACTTCTGATTTTATCCATCCAGTGATCAGTGTTGAAGTATCCGTCAGGCTCTCGAATCAAATGAATGTCGGGACGGCTTAACATCACGTAATCCAAGTTATTATCAAACGTGAATTTTTCTTTCAGGTTAAACGAGAAGTTAGTTCTGTAATCAATATAAACTTCCGGAATCGTAATCATATCCCGACCTTTAAGGTCTTTAATATTAACGTTTTCGAGCGTCATATTGTCAAACCAGGACACCCGAACTGTACCGATACTGACCGGAGCTCCAATTTTTTCCGTCAACCATTTGGTAGCTTTCTGAGCCAAAAGTGTTTGAACAGAAGGTAGCTGAATGGCGTATACTGCCAAAACTATGACCGTGAGTACTATCAGAAATAGCCAAGTCAGTGATTTCAATAATATGTTTAAAAAACGAGCCAAGGTATAGATGAAGCGTTATGAATTTATAAACGGGCGAAATGGTTATTATGAATTAACAATTTTTTGCTGCAATTTGTAATTTTGTACCTATTCTAAAGATAATGCCAAATCCCGTAATTTTAGCCATTGAATCTTCCTGCGATGAAACATCCGCCGCCGTAATTATAAACGGTCGGGTATGTTCTAACATTGTGGCTACGCAAGTCATTCATGAAAAATACGGCGGTGTAGTTCCTGAATTAGCTTCAAGAGCTCATCAGCAACATATTGTATCCGTGGTTACGCGGGCTTTAGAGGAAGCAAAGATAATAAAAAAAGAACTGCAAGCGGTGGCATTTACACGTGGTCCTGGTTTATTAGGGGCGTTATTGGTGGGTACTTCATTCGCGAAAGCATTGGCACTGGGTCTGAACGTGCCGCTAATTGAAGTTAATCATATGAAAGCTCATGTTTTAGCTCATTTTATTGATGATCCAAAACCCGAACTTCCGATGCTTTGTCTGACTGTTAGTGGCGGCCATACGCAAATTGTTTTGGTGAAATCTCCGTACGAAATGGAGGTTATTGGCGAAACGCAAGACGATGCTGTGGGCGAGGCTTTCGACAAAACGGCTAAACTTTTAGGATTGTCTTATCCCGGTGGACCGATGATTGATAAACTGGCAAAAATGGGAAACCCGCAAGCGTTCGTATTTCCCGTTTCGGATATGCAGGGATATAATTATTCATTTAGCGGAATTAAAACTGCTGTTCTCTATTTTTTGCGGGACAACTTGAAGAAAGACGAGAAATTCATTGAGGAAAATAGAGCGGATATTTGTGCAAGTATTCAATATACTCTGGTAAAAATGTTGTTGCAAAAACTCCGTCGGGCGAGTCGGGAATTAAGTATAAAAGAAATTGCCATTGCCGGAGGTGTTTCGGCGAATTCCGGGCTTCGGGAAACGCTTAAAGAAATGGGCGAAAAAGAGGGCTGGAACATTCATATTCCTGATTTTCAGTACTGCACTGACAACGCAGGAATGATTGCGATGGCGGCTCATTTTAAATTTCTGAACAATGAATTTATATCGCAAACCGTCAGTCCGATGCCCCGTATGGCAATTTCTCACGCAGAAGTTAACTAATCCTACTCGGGACATCCGGTAACTGTTGCCGTAAAGATGGTTTGCGAACCTGTTGAGAATCCCGGTTTAAGAATGATAGTCCGCCCCGCTTCGAGTGTCAGGTTTGTGTTCGTCTCGATACTACTTTGGGTGGTTATTTCGGTGTATTTATCATGAGTTTCAGAAGTTATTACTGGCTGGTTGATGAGTAATTTTGCTTTTACTTTTATATCATCGAGCCTGATTTCATCCCTTGCCCCGCTTGCTTCGCTGTTTCGTGTTTCGGTGTAGTAATATCTCCAAAATAGTTGAACGTAGGGCTTGCCCAGCAGGGAATTGGGTAAATTTACTTCAAATTGCTGTTCGTGCCCGTTGTTGGCCGAGCGGGTGTATTCTACAACCTGATTGTTTTCATCCAGTAAATCTATGAAAGGTAGCTTATCTCCGATTCGGTATTGTAATCTCAGATTGTATTCACGTGAATTCGCTACAACTGTTCCGGCGGTAAATGCTAAGTTGAGGCTTTGAAAGTTGGACGTATTCAGGCTCAGTATTGCCCCACCGACCCTTGTTTCGGGATAGCCATCTCTACTACTTCCGGTATTGATGAACGACACGCCGTTTTCCCCGAGTCCGTTGACACGTGTTCTGCTATTGCTGTCGTAATCTCCTGAGGTAAATCCCGCAACATTTGCTAAAATGGTTGGGTCGGGCTGATCCATATACACAAATCCCATGCTTGCGGGGAAGGAGGCCACGGTTGCTTCGGTATCCCAGAATTTGAACGAGTACCCGCATTTATCAACATCAAACGCTACGGGCAGGGGGTTTTCTGAGAGTAAGTCTTCTTCAAAAACTGCTTTGTAGGAGACATTGGAAGAAGTATTCAGAGTCAGAACGCTATCGGTAATAGTAATACCGTTGTATTCCCAGTGTTTGAATTTATAACCGATGTTCGGGCGGGCGTGGATTTGGAGCGGAATATTATCGAAGTATTCGCCCGTCCAGGGGTAGGGCGAGTTGTCAATACCGGGAGTGGAGGGGAGGATGTCGATTGAGTTTACGTGGACGTAGCCAGCCGTTTGATTGGAGACATTCACGGTCAAGTCATAATCGCCGGAGATATTGAACTCTGTCAACGTAGCACTTAAAACGGCCGTTTTTCTATTTATCAAGCCGTTCTTATAATCAGTGATACTGTTGCTCCAGTCAGCTATTGAGTTGGGGTATCGCCATCGTGCGATATGGTTTATCATCTCATTTTGCATCTGATTCTTTGCCGAATCAACAATTGCGGTGGTGCGGCCACTCATAAAATAAGAGTTTAAAACATCCGCATAGCGATTGACGAATTGGTTTTTGAACTCCTCGTTTGGTTTGAGATATTTATAAAGTAAGCGATCGCTATTTGCTTGTTGGTAGGGATTTATTGTTAGCCTACTCCAATCTAAGTCGTAAATTGTCCATCTCCACCTTCCGTCTTGTCCTACGGATGCAGATGAATCATAGGGTACTATTTTCCTCCAATAAGCAATGTTGTTTTCGGGCCAATCTTCGTTTCCCGCAAAGGATTCAATAATTATATAGTCTATTAGGTTACTGACATCAATTAGCTTTTTCACTTCGCTATATTTATTCATATCGGTCATGTCATTGTTTCTTATGTAGTTTTTAGTGTTGTCATAATGACCTGTCCAGTTGTCGGTAAACGGATTCTTAAACCTTTCGATTTCAGCATCTTTAACGCCATATACCCTTTCGTAAGAATTAAAATCGGCTCGATCCCTGATGTTCAAAATTCCCCAGTATTCTCCGTTTAGGTAAAAGGCTGCTGGTCTGAATCTTTGAAAATCTGTATTTAGCCCACGTATCATTTTATGTAAAGTGCCATCTTTTAAGTAGGTTGGCGAATATGTAACGTTCGAGCCTGAGTTTCTGAGTACGATTGTATTAAAGGAGTTATCTGTTTCGCCTGGGAAAAGTTTGTAATCTATTTCGCCACCTCCAAATTCAGCTCCGGTATAGATTTTCAGGCTCTTCGTCCTGAATGCCTTAGACCCCGTTCCCCCTATGCTTATACCTACGTTTCGTTTTACCACCGATGTTTCGCCTTCAAACATTTCAAAATTTGCTAACCTTTTTCTCTCGTCCCACCAGTTTCCGTAACCGAAAAATTGAGCGTTGCTGTTTGGATTTGCTATCCGCCAATTGAAGAAACGTTGGCCTGGAAGGTAAATACCATCATTATGACCAAAAAGCTCTTCTGGTGAACATTGAATAAATATAGTTGGTAACGCTGAAGGATTTACTCCACTACCATTTACTATGTAATTCTGAGATATGACATCGCTATCCAAGTAACCTGGCTTCGAAGCAACCGCTTTGATAGTATGTATTCTGTGATTATTTGACGGGAAATAATTTGGATTTTGATCGTAAGTGGTGGCTATCCCTGCGTAATATATACCTTGACTCGTTTTGTCGATTATCGAAACTGGGGTTTGATACTGATAGGTTCTATAGAATTTAGTTATAAATGACCCGTTTGATTGATTGGGAAATTCTGCATATTGATTTACGTGATTATAAATCTTAGAATTTAAATCGGAAGGTGTTGGTTCTGAGCTATCATCCGTGTAATAAATTGTGGCGTTGTTTGGTGATGAAAGCGATAGATCAAAGCTATTTTGGAAAAAGCCGCTTTCATGAGAAAAATGCGGAGGTTCAAGTATTCCTAAGTATGTATCTGAGGCTTTATTTTGCGAATTAAAAGATGCTGGACTGAAAAACCTGCGGGAATAAGCCCCGTCTGTCTCCCTTCCAAAGGAGACATCAGTACCTTGTTTGCCGAAGCTTATGGAATCAACTATTGTTTCTCCATCGGGATGCACTAACGCTATAAATTCGCCTTCCGCAGAGAGTGAAAAATTTAGGTGATTTACCCCTCGTTGCGGCTCGCCGCTTGCCCATATAATTGCTCGTTGATTTGCAGGAATTGCGACTCCTCCACTTATCTTCATTTTTGTGAGTTCGGTGATGTCGTCGGTGAAATAATATCCGTTGAGGTCAACCGTATTTGCAGTGCTATTGAAAATTTCTATCCAATCCGAGCTTTCACCCGCCTGATCAGTAGCGGTTTCCGAATTACTTGCCATTATTTCATTTACCAAAATACCTGTGAGCGGTGGAAACTGCAAAGTGCCGATGGTGGCTTCAAAATCAAGGCTTATGTCTGAACTGGTAGAAGTAGCTTGATGAATTTCGACGGCGATTATATTATTGCCAATTACGCTTTCTGACTGTGGCATTGAAAACGTATGCCATTGATTTTCATCGGCGTTTGAACTTGCCAAGGTGGTATGTCCTATTATGCCACTTGTCATTCCGATACGATACACCTCCGTTCCGTTGAGGTAAACTACTGCTCCGTCATCCATTTTGATTTGGAAGTCAATACTCCGTTGCTCTGTCAGGTTAATCATTTTCCTGAAATAAGTGGTAATGTATTTGTTGTTGGCATCTGGTCCAAAGCTGACTACGGTTGCCTCGTCACCGTCGCCATAGCCAAGTTCAGCGTTTCCACTTGCCCACGCCGAGTCGTCGAAATTATTGTCTTTCCAGCTTGGTGTGCCTACATCTCCCTGATCGTAATACTTCCATACCGAACCCGACGGGATAAGTGTTTGAGTGTGACCACAAAAACCACAAATCAAAAAGAAGGGCAAAAGAAAGTATTTCATGTTTTCTAATTATGGGCTTACAAGAAAGGTGTCCGAAGTAACTCCGTTCAGAGTATGTTCGGACACCATTAGTAGTATCTGGATTATCGGTTTTTATGATTTTACTTCTTTTCTATTAGCTTTTTCAGTTCATTGATCTGTTTCTGTAAATCAATAATATAGAGTGTTTGCTCTTCTATTTTTTCAAGAAGTTTGGCGGTAATTTCGGTCATATTTACACCTTCTTTTAGCACCTTTTCTGCAGATGGGACATTTGGTAAATGTCTATTGATTTTTATAAATTTCTCTACCTCCTGAATGGGCATCAATTGATAGTCACTTGCAAAAACGTAATCTGCCCAATCATTTTCAGATTTATATTTCATCCTGAAATCTGCAAGGGTAACCCTTCCTACTTGGTCAATTCCAATAAATTCTTGATCGTTTACGTTCAAACCGGGAGCATTATAAGCTACTCTCATATTGATAACTCCTTTCACATCCAGACGATGGCGGGGTGAAGCAGTACCAATACCGATTTTAATATCTGGGTTTGTGGTATCGCCTAATACAATGGCATTTTCTACGGTAACCATGGCGTTGTTCCCGATAGTTGCAACATTAGAAAGTGTAGCCGCCGATGGCCCAACCGCACGTGCATTTGCACCTAAAAATACATTGTTTGAGGCACTTGTGGAGCCAAAACCCGCTAAAGAGCCCACAGCAACACTGTTGGTGCCAGCAAACGAAGCCCCGGCACTGTCTCCGATAGCAACATTTCTGTTAGCATCTATACTTCCTACTCCTGAGCGATAACCCAAGTAGGTGTTGTTTCCGCCATCGTTGTTAACTTCTCCTGATGATTTTCCAATAAAGATATTGTTGTTACCGTCATCGGTACCTTTTCCGGCTTCACTACCAATAAAAATATTGTTTTCTCCATTGTCATTGCTCTTTCCTGCCTCATCGCCGATAAATACGTTATCATCTCCGTCATTGGTGTCTCTGCCCGCTGAGTTTCCGATGTATATATTTTTCTCGCCTTTATCGTTATTCCATCCCGCTTCAAAGCCAATCATGATATTGTCGTTTCCCTCGTTACGGTTCATGCCTGCCTTTGCACCGATTAGGATACTTCGATTTGCGTCATTTAGATAACCCGCACTATCGCCAATTATCACATTGTTACTTTTGTTTACGGCGTTTCCACCAGCAAATGATCCGACCATAACGTTACTGACACCCGAAGTGATAGTTTTTCCGGCATCTTTTCCAACTACCGTATTGTTATCGCCCGTTGCGTTGGCTAGGTTGGTAGTTGGGTTTGCCACGTTATTAGCTGGAGTCTGAGCTGACAAGCTAAAAGCAGAAGTTGTTAGTAGCATAGCTACTATTGGGCGTAAAATTTTTTTCATTGAATGTTATGTTTTATCTCCCTTAAATATACACTACGAGCAGTACACACTCATGTACATCAAAATTAAGCAGAAATTTTAAGCAAAAAAAAATATTTATTAAACGGTTTTTCTCGTCTGAACTTAAGAGCAGAATAACACTATTATGTAGCGTTATTGGAAATGCGGGACGAAACGGGTGGCGTATGAAGAGGTTCAGTAGAAGTATCCGATAAGACTTCTATAACTCTATGGAGTAGTTTATTGCAGGAATGAAATCTATTTCTCGATATTTTGAGATTTGTGTGATTGCGGACATCTTCGATTATTACATCGCGCGAACCTTTTGTTAACGTGGAAATATTATCGCAGGTAAATACAAGTGTTGATTCTTTTTTCAAGAAGATATTACTCTATAGCACATAAGTGGCTGGGCAAAATTATTTATAAAGAAAATTAAACGAGCTAAAGTTAATATTTAGTTCAGATTCCACTGCCATTAATGCAAGTTGAACTGCGTAAGTCAATACCTCAAATGACATATAATCTTCTGGTTTTAACCAACGCTGTTTAAGTTCATGCCATAGTTTTTCAATAATATTAAGATGTGGCGAATAAGGGGGAAGGTAAACAATAAAAAGTCCTTTTTTTGCCAATATCCGCATCGTTCTTTGAATGTATTAGATTTATGAATTTTAGCATTGTCTAAAACAACAACAGTCACTCTGTTTAATTTCAGCACAAATTCATCAAAGAAAGCTATCAAAAAAATAGAATTAATAGATTCAGTTGTAAGTACGGAGTAGTCCTGCGAGATTAGCTGAATTAAGGATGATAGGTATTTTTTGTTAAAAATATATTTGGTGTCAACTCTTTTCATTAGGCCTACACTGCTATAAGAAGACAGGCTTATTGGTGCAAATTCAGTGAGTAAATTATCTGTCATTACGTCATCAGTAAATTAAATTATTGTCAAGATATTATAAACTTAGGTACTTCTGTTCAGTCTTTAAAAATTATTTACTAAATGGTAATAGAGGAAACCCCTCGTTAGCCGCTTACATCCCTGAGCTTGAGCTGAATAATTCGTTTTTTCTATGTATTTTTGAGAAACCTATCAACCTCTAATTATGCGTCTCGTATCACTTTTATTAATTCTTTTTTCCGTAAAAATTTCTGCCCAATCGTGGCAATTAGTTGAAACCACTGGCGAACCCATAAAACGCCACGAAAACTCGCTGACTTCAATCGGAAGTAAGCTGTATGTATTTGGTGGGCGGGGCGTAAAGCCGATGGACGTTTTAAATACCGAAACTAACGTCTGGACAACCAAAGGCGAAACACCGTTAGAAATGCATCATTTTCAGGCAGTAAATTACAAAGGTGAAATTTATGTGCTTGGAGCTTTCACGGGTAGCTACCCTCACGAAACTCCCATTCCCAATATTTATATTTACAACCCTGACACTGATACTTGGCGAATAGGAGCCGAGATTCCGCGAAAGCGGGGTTCTGCCGGAGCATTTGTTTATAATAATAAAATTTACCTCGTTTGCGGAATTCAAGACGGTCACTGGGACGGTCATGTTGCGTGGTTTGATGAATATAATCCTGAAACTAATAAATGGAGAACACTTTCTGATGCTCCGCAGGCAAGAGATCATACTTCAGTGGCTGTAGTAGGTGATAAATTATATTTGGCTGGTGGAAGAAAGTCACACGCGGCTATAAATCAAGTACTTGAGCTTACCACAGCGGAAGTTGATGTCTTTGATTTCAAAACAAATACCTGGGAAACGCTACCAGCTTCAGCTAATATCCCGACTGAACGGGCAGGATGCTCGGCAGTTTCAAAAGATGGTAAATTGATAATAATTGGTGGAGAAAGTAGTTCGCAAAAATCTGCTCATTCAGACGTAGAAGTACTAAATCCACGCACAAATGTGTGGGAGAAACTACCACCTATGAAAGTAACCCGTCACGGAACCGGAGCTACGGTAATCAACGGTAAAATTTATATCGCCGCAGGTTCTTTGAATCGTGGGGGAGGACCTGAATTGAACTCCGTTGAATGTCTCGAAGATTAATTAACTATCATTATGAACAACCTAACTACCTCAAGAAGAAAGTTTCTAAAATCTGCCACTGCCTCAGCTCTTGGGTTAACGCTTCTTCCGGGATTCATTTCCCGAAAAGCACCAAGTGACCGCCTGCGGATTGCACATATTGGCGTAAACGGAATGGGAACTTCTCACCTCAAGTGGTTTGCCAATATTCCTGAAGTTGAAATAGTTGCACTATGTGATTTAGACGAAGCTCATTTAGCTAAAGCAAAAAAGACATTACTCGAAATTCACCCAAACTCAAAAGTACGTCTGTATAACGATTTTAGGAAAGTTCTCGAGCAGCCCGATATTGATGCAATTACTTGTGCTACTCCCGACCATTGGCACGCTCAGATTGCGGTGATGGCTTTTGAAGCTGGGAAAGACGTTTACGGAGAAAAGCCTTTGTCGTTTGATGTAGTGGAAGGGCAACAGATGCTCAAGTCTCAGCAGAAGCACAACAAGATTTTTCAATTGGGAACGCAAATTCACGCCGGGGATAATTACCATCGGGTGGCTGAAATAGTTCAATCTGGAATTTTGGGAAAAATATCCACTGTCCGGCTGTGGAAGACAGGTCAACCTCCAATAATAGAGTCATTGACCGAACAAGCACCCCCCGTAAACCTAAATTATGATATGTGGCTGGGCCCCGCTCCGTACTCAGCTTATGCTCCAGAAAAAACGCATTTTAATTACCGCTATTTCATGGATTACTCTGGGGGTATATTTCAGGATTTCTGGTGTCATATTGCAGATGTGGTCTGGATGTCAATGAATCCAACGGGTTTGCAAAGTATTGACGCAAAAGGAAAAGTGTCTTCGGGAGTGGGAAATACTCCTGAATGGATTAACGTAGATTATAAATTTAAAGATCTTGATATACACTGGACTTCCGAACCGCCAAAAGTAAAAGGGGCGGATAAGATGGGTATCGGAGCGTATTTTGAAGGAGAAAATGGTACGTTGATGTGCGATTATTCTAACTGTACTATAATTATAAATGGTGAGGAAATGAACGATGTCGAATCTGTTCCGATAACAATTCCCCGCTCGCTCGGACATCAGCAAAACTTTGTGGATGCCGTTAAAAGCAGAACACAACCAGAATCTAATCTTGCTTACGCCCGGAAAATGACCATGCCCATGCATTTGGGTCTAATATCTTGGCAACTTGGTAGAAAATTAGACTGGAACTCTGAAAAAGAGAAATTCATTGGAGATAAGGAGGCGAACGAATTATTGATTCGTAAAAAGCGGAAAGCCTATAACTGGATGTAAATCCTTTTGGCGATTGCAGATTCCGGATGTGGTTCGTCGTATATACAGTTCGTCAATCTGCAAAAACGCAAAAGAAGCCCGCTACAAATTTTGTAACGGGCTTCTCTATATAGTTTTGTGCTATGCCTTTCGCTGACAGTTAGGTTTTAATATTCCCAAAGATTGTGTTCTTTCTCCATTAATTCAAACTCTAATTCCTGCGACTTCAACAAACCTGCTTTTGGCGATTTATAAATATCATCCAAATAGCGGTTACGTGGGTCAGACTTTTTGATAATTCTACCGTGGAACAAACGTAATTCAAAAGCATCTGCTAAGTTTTTGTGCTGAGCCGTATTTGCCACGTTGTACCAGATACAATTTGGGTTTGAGCGGAAATAAATTTCTAAGTCTTTGTACCTGAATGAAGCTAAAGGCTTCTCTA
>JBLHXN010000114.1:0-10659 GCA_047630355.1 Spirosomataceae bacterium
TTTTCTCTCTAATCCATTATCATACGCTACCCACATATTTCGAGTATCAAAATCCTGCGGGAAGATTAATGTCAACTCAAATTTGTCCTGTGCGGTAGCATTCAAACAAAGAATTGAAAGTGCAAAACCAATAATATACTTCATGTTTTTTCATTTAAAGGGTTTCTTGCCTCACTCCACCGCAATTAAATTAGCCAACAAGCGATACGCTCCGGGTACACCAACGGGCAATTGACGGAAGAATGAAAGTCCCGTAAAAATGTAATTTCCTTTGCCGTATTTGGCGTGAAGCAGACTTCCTTCTAATTCGGTTTCGCCTTCGTCTTTCATTTTAAAAACGGTCTCGTATTTATCAGACCACGAGTCTGCGAAATAAAGTCCGCGTTCCTGAATCCAACCATCGAAATCGTTTTGTGTAATTTTGTTAGGGAAATTCAATAAGTTGTTCGACGAGTTTACAAACTCAATTTCGCTGTTTTCGTCGGTAACGCGGTCACGCCCAATTCTGAGCGGGTACGGTCCAATTTCCAAGTCTTTATCACTGCGGTAAAAAGAGGAGGTTTGGTATTGAGTAATCAGTGTTCCGCCATCGTTCACGAATCCAAAAAGTTGAGCCTGAAAAAGCGGCAACCAGTTTTCGGTATTGTAAGCCCGAACGCCCACTATGACCACATCAAGAGATGGAAGTTCTGCAAGTAAATTCTGCTCGTTTAATTGTTTTACGGCGTAACCCATATTTTGCAATGCCGCCGGAACTTCGTCTCCCGCCCCCATAATATAACCGATTCGCTTCGGAGCAGTCTTTAAATCAACCCGAATGGCTTCTGCCGTAGCTTTCGGGAAAAGCGTAGTGAGCGGAATGTGCTGATAGCCGATAGTTTGGTAACCGCGGTCATAGATTTTATCGTCTACCGTTACGATGGCTTTTATTTCGGTTTTAGAAGCTTCAGACGAAGGAAATAACTCAAATTTTACCACGGTTTCGTTCCCTTTTTCTTCAATGGTGAAAGACTGCGAAGCAGGAGTGCTTTTCCAGCCAACAGGAAGCGATAATTTAACATCTCCGGCTACGTTGTCTTTTGAAGACTTGATTGTCAGTGAGACGCTTTTTGACTTGTTATCAGTGAATGTAAATACGTTTTGTTGAAAGTTCACCATCACTTCTGGCCGGACGGCGAGTGGTTGGTAAATTTCTCCGAAAGAAGGTTCAACGTATTTGTAAACGAGCGGCGTTTCAAAACTTATTGGCGTTCCTTCAATGGTGAAATTGTACGTAGCAATTAACGACGGCGGCTGAAACGGAAGACCAACCAATGACTTATCCGGTACGTTATAAAAACCTTTATCCTGCTCTTCGAGTAGCCAATAAGGTTGAGATATTTTGTAATCTGCGTTGAAATAAATTTTCTCCGTAAACTCCTCTAAATTGTTGTTGCTGAGCATTTTATTGACATTATTATTCGTCTCGTTATACGTAATTGATTCAAGCTTAATTACTTGGTTGGAGCGATTATTTGCCTGAAAAAATACTTGCAATGAATCATCTTGACTCACGTATTGATTTGCCGCAACTGCTTCCATCCATAAACCGCTGACCGACAGAATGAGCGATTTTACTTCGTTTAATTTCAACGATTTGTAATGTGAGTCTGGCAGAAGACTTATTTGTTTATGAATCTCTAACAGCGGAGTTACTGATTTTACCGGATTTTTGAAATCAAAATTGCTAATAATTGACTCGATTTTCTTTCCAATTCCTTTTCCTCCTTTCACCCGATTCCAAGAAGTATCAACGCCGTCAAATACTGAAGACTTGGCTGGTTCACCTTTTACGTGAAGCAAGTAATCGGTGCGTTGATTACGTACTTTAGCGGCTCCAAATCCCTGGCTTTTGTGCATACTGCGGGCTTCAGCGGCTATTTCGGGATACGATTCTCCGAGCACTTCGTTATAATCCCCCAATGAGACTTCGATGTAACTTCCTTCTTCGGGGCTTTGGTTCCTGAACCCACGGGCGTAATGATTCCAGACTAATCGCTTGGGCTGCCACACGGTAACTTCCTTCAGTTGGTCAGGAAATTTTGTGGCATCGGCGGCGAAGTCAAACGCTTCTGCGGCCAAAACGGCGGATGCTGAATGGTGTCCGTGTCCCGCTCGTTCATCCGGTGGAAAGCGAGTAATCATGACATCAGGTTGGAACTTTCTGATGCGGAAAACTAAATCGTACAGCACTTTTTCCTCGCCCCACGTTTGTAGTGCTTCGTCGGTTGTTTTGGTATAACCAAAGTCAACGGCACGGGTAAAAAATTGCTTTCCGCCGTCAACGCTTCGGGCTTTAAGGAGCTCCTGCGTTCTTAAAACTCCGGCGGCGGCACCTTGTTCGGTTCCGAGTAAGTTCTGTCCGCCGTCGCCGCGGGTCATGGCGATGTAGGCGGTTTCAACTTTTTGATATTTAGAAAGCCACGTGATGAGGAGTGTATTTTCATCGTCTGGGTGGGCGGCTACGTACATAGCACTGCCAACGGTATTTAGCTTCAGTAAATCCTGGTAGATTTCACTGGAAGATTGTACCCGCTGCTGAGCGAAAGATACTATTGAATAAAAAAATAAGCAGAAGCCGAGGGCTTTTTTCATAAATTAGTGAATTATTTTAGGTGCGGAATAGAATAAGGTAATTTCGTTAAATGAATTACTTAGTAAGTCATAAAGGTCTAACATATGAGGTACATATTAATTTTACTACTTACATCATCGTCTTTGTTTGCTCAGGAGGATTTAAACGAAATATACGTAAAACTTAAACTATCTAACTTTAATGCGAGAAATAATACTTTGCAGGTTCAGGTTGCCTCAGAACTATTTTTTCTTCAGCCTCAAATTCTCGCGGAGATTAATAAAGCCTCTCGCCCTTTTTATCGTGCAAAAACTAAAGGTCTGAACCGGGTTTACGTGCTTTCGTTTGGTGATAACGTACAAATAAACGAACTAATTTCTCAAATTAAATCAAATTCGGCGGTTGAATTAGTCGAGCGGAAACGAATCAGAAAAATTATTGTAACCCCTAATGACCCAAGTGTTGGTAATCAATGGTTTTTAAGTAAAGTTCAGGCGTTTGCGGCGTGGGATATTGTAATACCGAGTGGTACGGTGAAAGTGGCGGTGGTAGATAACGCTATTCAGACCACACACCCTGATCTTGCCGCAAACATGCTGCCGGGTTACGATGCCTCTGATTTAGACAACGACCCAAATCCGCCGAACGATAACTTTAGTCACGGAACGCACGTTGCCGGAATTGTAAGTGCAGTCACTAATAACTCGATTGGAATTGCATCAGCGGCAAATAATCGGGTAAAAATATTACCCATAAAAGCTACGCCTGATAACGGAGACCCGCGAGGGATTTACACCGGTTACGAAGGAATTCAGTGGGCAATTGATAATAACGCCGACATCATCAGCCTTTCTTGGGGTGGGGGCGGCTATTCACAAATTGAGCAAGACGTAATCGATCAGGCTCACGCACAAGGAATTGTAGTACTTGCGGCTGCGGGGAATGATAACAACGAAAATCCGAGCTATCCGGCATCGTACAGCCACGTTATTTCTGTGGCGAGTCTGGATGATAATGACTCCAAAAGTTCGTTTTCAACCTACGGAACTTCGGTTGATATTTCGGCTCCTGGTCGTGGGATTTTGAGTACCATTCCAACTAATCAGTACGCTTCGTTTAGCGGTACATCCATGGCTACTCCGCTGGTGGCATCAATTTGTGGTTATTTGCTGTCGGGTTATCCGACGCTTACGCCAGATGAAGTAGAACAATTAATTAAAAAAACTTCGGACGATATTAGTACGCAAAACCCTTCGTTGACGGGTAAACTTGGAGCTGGGCGAATAAACATGTACAAATTGATTGCGTGTAAAAACTCTAACCTTGATGACGTTTCGATTTCGGCAAATGGTTTGCTAAGCATTTGTCAGGGAAGTAGCATTACGTTAAAACTCAGTTCGCCCGCTGTTATTCCGGCATCAGCAACGTATCAATGGTTTAAAGACAATCAATCCGTTGCGAATGCAGTTGCAGATTCGATTGTAACATCTACTCCGGGTGAATATTACCTGAAAGTTCTGGATGGAGTTTGTGAAATTAATTCAAACAATAAACGGGTTGTTTTTAACACTATATATTCTCCAACACCAACCGTGAATTACGTAGAAACATTTTACTGTGATACGCCAACTGTACAGGAGCAACTCACGGCTACGTCAGGTAATTGTAATTTCTCCGGGCCGAAACAATTTACTTATTCGGGTCCGGTTGTTGGTTTTGATGCGAACGAAAAGAGCGGCGATTTTCCAACCGCCACAGTGAACGGTTTGGCGGGAGTAGTTCAAAACGTAAGCGTTTCAATAACCTGGCAAAAGAAAGATGTCTTCTCGATAAATTCTTGCGGTGATGTTGACGCCGGAGGAATACCTTACAATGAAGAAGTTGAATTCAAACTCATATCTCCCGAAGGGGTGGAAGTAGTACTAATAAGCAGTGGAACGTACGCTACCGGAACGACCACTTCAGGATTGGTGACCACTGTTTTTACATCAACCGGAACACCGATAGCTGCAAATTCACTGCCGAGTAGCGGTACATTTTCGCCCGCCCAAAGTTTTAACTCATTGATTGGTGAATTGCCCAACGGAGTTTGGACACTCGACGCAAATGATGATTCGTTTGTTGACCCGCTTTGCGTTTCTGTCTTTAGTGTTACCATTGAAACCGATGCACCGAACGGTCCGCCAACTTATACGTGGTGGGATAACCCGGTTAGTGGTAATTTGATTTACACCGGAGCCGCCTTCACCCCTCCAACAAACTTAGTTGGAAATCAGGCGGTTTATGTACAATCCAATTGCGGAGGAGCTTGTCCGAGTCCACGGGTAAAGGCTGAATACTTTATCAGAAATGTACCTTACATAGTAGCTTTCCCAATTAATAACTATTACCTGACTCAAGGTGGTACTACAACTGTTACTACTACAGACTCAACTTTCACAATTTCTCAATCAGGAGTAAACGGTACGACCTCCAGTAATACTTTCCCCTCTGACAGTCCTTTAAATTCACCAATAACTGTATGTGAAGAAACCTGCTACGTTCTAATCGCTACGGGTTGTTCTAACGGAAATGTAGATTGGAGCGACGGGTCAAAAGGAGAAGGCATTATCATTTGTGTAAGTAGTGCTTATAATATTACCGCTACTTGCGATAAAACGATGACTTGCCTCATGATGGGTTCTAATGTTTTCGAATTCAAAAATCCGAATGAGAACCTGATGCTCAGCCGACGGGTGAGTATAAACAGCAATCAGGAAACAGACAGTCAGATTATAGAATCAAATCAGTTTATCGAAACGCCTTCAGAAGTAGATTACCGTGCTACGAAAAAAATTACGCTTAATCCCGGTTTTACGGTGAGCGGGAACTCCACTTTTTCGGCGACAATCAGCGGTTGCCCTAATTAAATGTCTATAAAATCTTCAATTTTGAACATTTCATTTTGAATTAAACCCGAATGCCCTAAATTTGCGGGTCGTTCTCAAATGTGAAAACATATTTTTAACCAAACTAAACTTATTGTATGAATTCAATTGTATATCTAATACCCGTTCTCGGACTCGTCGGGTTAGTATTCATGGTTATTAAAGCCCAATGGGTAACCAAACAAGACGCTGGAAACGACCGCATGCGGGAAATTTCTGATGCCATTGCTGATGGTGCACTTGCTTTCTTAAAAGCTGAATGGAAAGTTCTCGGCATATTCGGCGTAGTGGTTGCTGCTTTGTTGGCTTGGTCTGGTACGCTCGTTGAGTCATCTAACTGGCTCATTGGAGTAGCCTTCGTTATTGGTGCTGTTACTTCGGCATTTGCGGGGTATATCGGTATGAATATCGCTACGAAAGCCAACGTGCGTACTACGCAGGCGGCTCGTACCTCACTAAAAGAAGCCCTTAACGTATCTTTCACCGGAGGTTCTGTAATGGGACTTGGCGTTGCCGGATTGGCTGTATTAGGTATCAGTATTTTATTCATTTGGTTTTATAATACGTTCGTCGGTGCTGACGGTGATCCAAAGGGTGAAGAAATGGCACGTGCTTTGGAAGTACTTGCCGGGTTCTCACTTGGTGCTGAATCAATTGCTTTGTTTGCCCGCGTAGGTGGCGGTATTTATACAAAAGCTGCAGATGTAGGAGCTGACTTAGTAGGAAAAGTAGAAGCAGGAATCCCGGAAGATGATCCTCGTAATCCCGCAACTATCGCCGATAACGTAGGTGATAACGTGGGTGATGTAGCCGGAATGGGAGCTGATTTATTCGGTTCTTACGTTGCCACAATCTTAGCCACGATGGTTTTAGGCCGTGAAATTACTGCCGAAGATAATTTTGGCGGCATTGCCCCAATTTTACTTCCGATGCTTATCGCCGGAATGGGTTTAATATTCTCAGCCATCAGTACATTCTTCGTTCGGGTAAAAGATGACAATGGTAATGTTCAGACCGCTTTAAATATCGGAAACTGGGGTTCAATTGCTTTAACAGCTATTGGTTCGTACCCGTTGGTTCTGTACATATTACCCGAAAATATGAGTATCCGTGGTGTTGATTTCACCAATATGGATGTTTTCTACTCCATTATTTTAGGATTAGTAGTTGGTGCAATTATGTCTTACGTGACGGAATATTACACCGCAATGGGCAAACGTCCGGTACAGTCGATTGTAAATCAGTCTTCTACAGGACACGCTACAAACATTATTGGTGGTCTTTCAGTGGGTATGGAATCAACCGTTATTCCGACCATCGTCTTAGCAGCTGGAATTTATTTGTCTTACGAATTTGCCGGATTTTACGGTGTGGCTATTTCTGCCGCCGGTATGATGGCAACAACTGCCATGCAGTTAGCCATTGATGCATTCGGACCAATTGCGGATAACGCCGGAGGAATCGCCGAAATGAGTGCGATGCCAAGTGAAGTCCGCGATCGTACTGACACATTAGACGCCGTTGGTAACACTACTGCTGCGGCTGGTAAAGGTTTTGCTATTGCCTCAGCAGCATTGACTGCTCTTGCATTATTTGCCGCCTTCGTGGGGCTTTCGGGAATTACATCCATTGATATTTATAAAGCTGATGTCTTAGCCGGATTACTTGTTGGAGCAATGATTCCTTACATCTTTTCGTCATTGGCGATTGCCGCCGTTGGGCGTGCTGCCATGGAAATGGTGGAAGAGGTTCGTCGTCAGTTCCGTGAAATTCCCGGAATCATGGAAGGAACGGCTAAGCCGGAATACGACAAATGCGTTGATATTTCAACAAAAGCTTCCATCCGTGAAATGATTGCTCCCGGTCTTATTGCTTTAATTGTTCCAGTCGCCGTTGGTTTCGCTTTCGGTCCTGAAGTATTAGGTGGTCTTTTAGCTGGTGTTACCGTTTCTGGTGTATTGATGGGGATTTTTATGAATAACGCTGGCGGAGCTTGGGATAACGCTAAAAAATCTTTCGAAAAAGGTGTTATGGTCAACGGGGTAATGGAATATAAGGGTTCTGAGCCACACAAAGCTGCCGTAACTGGTGATACCGTTGGTGATCCTTTCAAAGATACGTCAGGTCCTTCAATGAACATTTTGATTAAGTTAATGTCAATCGTTTCGTTGGTAATTGCTCCTCACATTGCCGTAAATTCAGGCGGACTTAGTGAAATGGAAGAAGTAGTCATCGAAGAAGTTATTGAAATACCAGTTGTGGAAAGCGTTTCGAAAACGTTGACCAATGGAACTTCGCTGAATTTCATGAAAGGCGGAATTGAAGATCAACTGATAGGTTTTATCGAAGACGATTCTAAAGAAGCTGGAAAAGAAAACTGGTTCAACTTTGTTGACCTAAACTTCGAATCAGAAAAAGCGAGAATCGACGAGGAAACAATTAGTGAGGTGGAGAATATCTACGAAATTCTTAAAGCATATCCGGAAGTTGACATCAGAATTGGTGGATACTCAGATAATACTGGTAGCTCAGAATTCAATCAAAAACTTTCTGCCGATCGTGCGGAAGCAGTAAAGGTTGTTTTGGTTACAAAAGGTATTGCAGGTCCTCGTATTACTACCGAAGGTTACGGAGAAGAGCACCCCGTAGCTTCAAATGATACCGAAGTAGGCCGTGCTCAAAATCGCAGAATTGCGGTGAGCGTTCGTAAGAAATAATTTTAGTTAGTTGAGAAAAGCCCCGATTGATTCATTCAGTCGGGGCTTTTTCTATTTTTTAGTCTTAAATTTGTCGCTCTATTAAAAATCCATACAAAAATGGCAAAAATATTAACCGGAATCCAAGCGAGCGGGAAACCGCACTTGGGCAATTTACTCGGGGCAATTCTCCCGGCAGTTGAACTTTCAAAAAAAGCGGAAAATACTTCCTTTCTTTTTATTGCCGATTTACACTCGATGACAACTGTCAAAAACGCTGAAACAATGATTGCTAATACCAAAGCAGTTGCGGCAGTTTGGCTTGCCTGCGGTTTTGACGCAGATAAAAATTACCTGTATCGGCAATCTCGTTTGGCAGGTTTTCATACGGAGTTGATGTGGTATCTCAATTGCCTCACACCGTACCCAATGCTTGCCAACGCTCACTCGTTTAAAGATAAATCAGATAGCCTTTCCGACGTCAATGCGGGTCTATTTACTTACCCGGTTTTGCAAGCAGCAGATATTTTGTTGTATAACGCCGATTTCGTCCCCGTTGGAAAAGACCAAAAACAGCACCTTGAAATGTCGCGGGATATGGCGGCGGCTTTCAATCGGACTTACGGTGAATGTTTCGTAGAACCACAATCGCTGATTAACGAAAACGTGATGACAATTCCGGGAATTGACGGACGAAAAATGAGCAAATCTTACGGTAACTACATTGATATTTTCCTCCCCGAAAAAGAGTTATACAAAACTATCAAGAAAATAGAAACCGATTCAACTCCGCTCGAAGAACCTAAAAACCCCGATGGTTGCTTGGTGTTCACTATGTATTCGTTGCTTGCTTCTGCCGAGCAGATTTCGGAAATGAGAAGTAATTACGAAAATGGCGGCTACGGTTACGGCCACGCTAAGAAAGCATTGTTAGGAATAATTCTCGATTGTTTTTCGGAACAAAGAAAGCAGTACGATTATTTCACACAAAACGAAAGTGAACTTGAAATAATCCTGCAAAACGGCGAAGCAAAGGCAAAAGAAATAGCAACAGAAAATATTAATAAAGCTCGAAAATTAATCGGTTTTGCCTGATGGAAGAACTCAGCAAACTTGACGAAATCCTTTTTATTTGGCTGAATAGTTTTCACACTGAATGGATGGATTCGGTGATGTTGGTCATAACGCACCGCCTGACTTGGATTCCGCTTTACGTTGTGCTACTCATTTATTTGTACAAGCACATTGGGCAGAAAAAACTTGTAGTAATTGCTTCTATTATCGTAACTGTTGGGTTAGCTGATTTTATTACTTCAGGACTAATGAAGCCTTTTTTTATGCGTTTACGCCCGTGCCACAATACAGAATTGTCTGCGTTGATTCACGTTGCGGGGCATTGCGGTGGTAAATTTGGTTTTGCTTCTTCACACGCCGCCAATACCTTTTCTCTCTTTGGGGCGTTGTTATTTTGGCTCGGATGGAAGAACAATTGGACTAAATTTACTTTCGTTTGGGCGATAATCGTGGCGTACAGCAGAATTTACGTGGGCGTTCATTATCCCGCTGACATTTTAGTTGGAATGCTCGTCGGTTTTATTATTTCTATATTTATTCATAAAATAACTACCAAAACCCTTAACTACGTATGAAGAATTTAATCACGACTTGCTGTATTCTTTTCCTTTCGTTATCGGCTTTTTCTCAAGCTTTAACCGACGGAACTTGGTATACCGCTGATAAAGATGCCCGAGTGAAATTTTATGAAACTTCCGAGAAAGTCTACGGTAAAATCATCTGGATGAAAGAACCCACCAAAGATGGCAAGCCGAAAGTAGATAACCTCAATCCTGATAAAAGTAAACGTAACGTACCATTACAAGATTTCGTCTTTCTAAAAGGCTTCGAAAAAGATGGAAAAAACGAATGGGACGACGGAACAATCTACGATCCGCAAAGCGGTAAAACTTATTCAAGCTCTATGGAACTGGAGAACGTAAATAAACTTAATGTTCGAGGGTACATCGGAATATCGTTGATTGGAAGGACATCAACGTTTACCAGAGCGACATCTAATTAATTCACCGTACCCACTTCATACAAAGAGCGTCGTTCAATAATTGAACGACGCTCTTTTTTGTTAAAATGGCAGTAGAAATTTTAGAAATTGTTCTTCTATCAGTTTCCAAGATTCATGCTTGTGCTTTCACAGTTTGTAATTAGATGGTCTTAAAATGATTTTTTACAAAAGCACTTTTCTGATTTTCTGTCATCTTATCCGTTGGTTCAATACAAATTTTTATTCAAGAAGTTGTGCAGTTCTGTTTTAGCATTTGTGGGGCCAAATAGTAGGACATGATCGTATTTTAGAATTTCGTCCGCAATCTCTTTGTAAAAAGCCTCATTCATTTGTTGCCGTTTATTG
>JBLHXN010000115.1:0-10472 GCA_047630355.1 Spirosomataceae bacterium
CATTCTGCCTACAACGATACAGAAGCGTTGGCAAAGTGCTTTTTTGAACTCACGGAACGTCAACCATTAATGTACCACGCATGAATATGAACAACAACAACCTACTAAGTGATAATAAAGAGCATACCACGATTTATAAAATAAATCGTGGACAATCTTATTTCATTATATCAAGCAAATGCGATTTCTTCCAAAACAATGAATCATTTCTCGTAGAGGTTCTTATAGTAATTGGACGAAAAATGTTCTTCCCTTGGGCTTTGGTTTATAGTGAGTCCTGTTTTCAGATGTACCCGATGCATAATCTATAAACTCGCCCACCACTTTAAAATCACGCCTTTGGGCGTATTCCCTGAGTTGCCTGAGTTGGGTTTCAGGGTCTTGTCCTTTGTCGGTGGTCGATACCCTTGCGTAAAGGCGACCCGTAGTTCCTGGTCGGTATTCTTCATAAAATGTATTATCAAAAAGGAGTTCCTTTACAAAAGCACGAAGATCTTCTATAACTTGCTGATTATCAAGTCTAATTTAAGGCAACTTTGGACCACCCTTTTTGATAACTTATGCCAACCGCTTTTTTGACAAACAAGCTTACGGACGGTTATGCAAAACAACGTTTATCTGTAAATATTTGCTCCAGCTCAAACTTAGGCACCGGATAAATACGCAGCTCCATAAAGGGGAGCAATTACACAACCTGAGAGCTTATCTGTGGTTTGGGGGCGATGGGGTCATCAGGAAGAAACAAGAACACCAGCAGCAAATTACTGCCCAAGCTCTGAACGTACTGAGTAACATCGTCATGGTATGGAATACTGTAAAACGTGAAACCGCTATCTTTCAACGCTCCATCATCAAGTATAGAAACTACATCCTACCATGTCTGTACGATATAGAAATACCTCCAAATAACGGCTCTGAACGGGCAATCCGTAATATCAAGCCGGGCCGCCGCAGCGGTCAAACAAAAGGTATCTGGTCAATTTAAGACTGGACAGAACGCTTTTTGTACCATCCGGTCTGTCATAGATACCCTCATCAAAAGACAGGTAGAACTACTCCCATACCTAAATCAAATCATCAAACTACAACCTGTGTAGTTACCATTATTTTAACACCGTTGCATTTATTTATTGAATCTAAGTAATTTTATAAATACTCTTTGTATATTTATACTGGTGCTTATCAAACTTTCAACTCGTTTTTCACTTAAACTACTTTTTCTTGCAAAACGAAGAGCAACACATCCACCTCTGGCAAGCGTTCAAAAATGGCGACCGACAGGCGTTTTCTACCATCTACAACGTCTATATTGAAGACCTTTTGAGTTATGGATATCGGGTGACAACTGACCGCCAACTGATCCGGGATAGCATTCAGGATTTATTTTTGCAACTCTGGCAAAGTCGTAACAGTCTCACGGACACTGATTCTATCCGGTTTTATCTCTATGGTTCGTTGAGAAACAGGATTGTGCGAAATACCGAGAAAAACCCTATCCAGACAATTGATTCAACCGATTTATTCGACAACATTATCGGTGCATTATCTTTTGAGGACGATTTGATTGCGATGGAACGCCTAACGGAGCAGAAACAGCGATTAAAACGTGCAATTAGCGAATTGCCGAAACGACAGCAAGAAATTTTGCAACTGCGTTATTACCACGATTTTAGCCTCGAAGAAATCAGTAACATCATGCAGATTAACAATCAGTCCGTTCGAAATTTATTGCACCGTGCTATTACTGACCTGCGTGAATATTTCAGTTTCCTACTGATTATAATTAGTCGATTCTCTGATTTATTATAAATTTAAAAAAAAAATTCAATTTTGATGAGTACAAACCCAAGCAAAGCTGCTTTATGGCTTTGAACACTACAGCTATGACAAACAAGTACTCGTCTTTTTTACTCGAAGATTTCATTGTTGATGAAGCATTCATTTCGTGGGTCAAATATCCAACGACAGAAAGTAACCTCTTCTGGGGAAACTTTATCGCTAGCCAACCGGAGAAGGCTACTACAATCAGTAACGCCAGAGTGGCTGTTTTGTCGTTGGTAGAGGCCTCGAAACAAACTACTTATTACAATGATTCTCCCGAAATTTGGGAGGAAATTAAAACGGGTGTTGCCCAGAAAAATAAATCTCATCTCTTCAGTAAATACTCGATTCGCTGGGTTGCGGCGGCAATGTTGCTGATTGGAGCCGGAACGTGGTGGGTTATCCAACAACAGTCCGAACGTGCCTACACGTACAAGGTAGCCATCAGTAAAACGGAGCAACAACTTGAAGAAATTATCAATACTTCCGGCGAAGACCTATCGTTTGAACTGTCGGATCAAAGTACGGTGATTTTAAAACCAAATAGCCGATTCAGTTACAGCGACTTCTCTAATGGCGTTTTACGTGAGGTATATCTATCCGGCGAAGCATTCTTCGACATTACAAAAAATCCAAAGAAACCGTTTATTGTTTATGCTAATGGATTAATTACCAAGGTTTTAGGCACGAGCTTTTCGATAAAAGCCTTTGAAGGTGACAAAAATGTAACGGTAAATGTATCAACGGGAAAAGTATCCGTGTACGCCCAAAAATATACCGACAATTCCGACCCCGAGACGAACGGTTTTATACTGATTCCAAACCAAAAAGTGGTTTTTGAAAAAGAAGGCGAACGACTTACGAGGGCATTGGTTGAAGAACCCGCTTTACTACTTACCAAAAAAGAATTGCAGCAATTTAATTTCCGAAACACACCGGTTGATGTAATTTTTGCTTCTTTAGAGAAGGCTTACGGCGTGAAAATTATCAATGATAAAGATGCATTAACGAATTGCCGTCTTACTACATCACTTACGAGTGAAACACTGTTTGAAAAACTGGATATTATCTGTGGAGCCATTGAGGCCACTTACAAGGTGGTGGATGCCCAGATAATTATTTCCAGCGATGGATGCAACTAATCTTTTAACCAATAAATAAGAACGGATGAGATAAAACCTCCCTATGAAAAAAAAGTCAGTAACGGTTCAAGCGTTACTGACCAGAAACCTCTCGCTACTTCAAACCTGCTGGACACAGAAAAAAAGTAGAACGGAGAGTAGTTTTCGCTTTGTCTATCAACAAAAACCAAGTAAAACAATGAAAAAAAGACTACAATTCAAAAAACGTCTATTCAACCTTATGAGGCTCTCGTTAATTCACTACTGTCTCGCGATAATTTTTGCCGGCGTTTCATTTGCAAAGGAAGCCGACGGTCAAGGGTTGCTCGACCAAAAAGTAACTATACGGATTGAAAACCAGAATTTTGAAAGCGTACTGATGATGATTGAACAACAAGCCGATCTGAAGTTCACGTACCGACCAAAATTGGTTAATAGTTCACAGAAAATATCATTTTCCGTAACGAATGAACCGCTGGCTAAAGTCTTTGAGCAGGTCTTTATACCCCTTCGCATAAAGTATAAAGTATTCAACAAAAATATCGTACTCTCCCGACTGGAGGATAACAAAGGTGGGATGGGAGTAAATACGATACCTGTCGAAATGCCTGCTAAAAACCGGTTAGAAATAAATCGTGATATTACCGTTAGTGGTAAGGTAACGGATGAAACTGGTGAAACTTTACCCGGTGTAAGTGTCTTGGTAAAAGGTACCACCCTCGGTGTGACAACCGATTTGAATGGTGCGTACTCGCTGGCAATACCTAACGAAGGCGGGACGCTTGTTTTTAGCTTCGTAGGGTATCTAAGTCAGGAAGTTAAAGTTGGCAACCGAACCATCATTGATGCGGTGTTGAAATTTGACAATAAGGCTCTCGAAGAAGTAATTGTTGTTGGTTATGGAACTACCAAGAAGAGCGATTTGACTGGGTCTGTTGTCAGTGTAAAAGAAGCAGATTTCTCTCAGGGCACAAACACTTCCGCCGCTCAATTACTGAATGGTGTTGCGGCAGGTGTGAATGTTAGTACCACAAGTTCTGCTCCGGGTGCAGCATTAAAAGTACAAATTAGAGGTGCTGGTTCAATTAACAGTTCTAATAATGTACTGTTTGTTGTAGATGGATTGCCGGGTGTAGATCCTTCGGCACTCAGCCCCGATGATATTGAATCAATCGAAGTACTTAAAGATGCATCAGCTTCCACAATATACGGAACACGTGCTGCAAACGGCGTTGTTTTGATTACAACGAAAAAAGGAAAATCGGGTAAAGCAACGCTGAAATACAATGGCTACTACGGCATACAAAACGTGGCGAACACACTAGATGTACTCGGTGCGGCTGATTATTATCGATTGATAAACGTTCGTCAGGGGCGGTCAGTATTCACGGATCAGCAGATTGCTGCGGTTGGGGAAGGTACCAACTGGCAAAACGAATTATTTCGATCGGCGCCCATTCAGAATCATCAGATTGGTATTTCGAACGGAAATGATAAAGGTAATTACTACGTCGGCCTCAACTATTTTGATCAGCAGGGAATTGTAAAAAGTTCGGGAAGTCAGAAATTGAATGCACGATTAAATGCTCAGACAACACCGGTGAAGAACCTGACGATTACTACAAATATTAATTTTACCCGAACAAAAAATGAGGCTATATTAGCTTCAAATTCAGCCAATGAGGGAGCCGGGCCAATAAATTCGGCCATTCAGTTCGACCCAAGTATTTCCCCTTTGCTTAACGCCGACAATCAGTATGACCTGAATACAACCATTGCGTTGGACAATCCGGTTGCGTTACTGAACGGTATTAGTAATCAGTCGCTTAGCACACAATTTTACGGTACGGTTGCAGCGGATTATAAAATCTTCAATGATTTCACCGCCACAGTCAGATTAGGTGGCGAAAGTAATACCGGACGGTCGGATTTCTACCGTAACCGGCTTACGTTGTCGGGACGAGCGAATGGTGGTGAAGCGTCGGTTTCTACCTCCGACTATTCGCACTGGCTTGCGGAATACCTGCTTCGGTTTGACCGCACGTTCAATAATGTACACAGCGTTTCGGTTCTAGCCGGTACTACCTTTGAAGAATTTCTTTCGCGTTCGGTGGGCAGTAGCTCGGCTGGTTTCCTCTCTGACGTGACGGGTACTAACCTGTTGCAAAGCGGAAACGGCGAATTGAGCGACAATGTATCCAGCGGTAAAATTAAGAATCAGCTACACGGTATTTTGGGAAGATTAAACTACGGTTTTTCGGATAAATACTTAGCAACGCTCTCCTTTAGAGTTGACGGGTCATCACGATTTGCGGCGTCAAATCAATACGCATTTTTCCCAGCTGCGTCGCTCGGCTGGAATATTACCAACGAAGATTTCATGAAGAATGCGGGTTGGCTGTCTAACCTGAAAATAAGAGCGGGTTATGGTAAATTAGGAAATCAGGGCATCAATAACTTTGAGACCATACAGACCTTAATCTCCGGCGGAAACTCAATTTTCGGCGGAAGAATAAGTCAGGGTGTTGTCTCGGCACGGCTGCCGAATCCAAATCTAAAATGGGAAACCACCAGCGAAATTAATATCGGTATCGACTTTAGTTTAATCAACTACCGGTTCTCTGGTTCAGTGGATTTCTTTAATCGGATTACGGATGATCAACTTTTCATAAAACCATTGCCATCGGTAGTAGGCTTTACCTCGGTTCGTACAAATTTTGGTTCAGTAAGAAACCGTGGGGTTGATATTCAGTTGGTTTCTAACAACTTGCAGGGGCGTGATTTAAAGTGGAAAACAACGCTCAACTTAGCATTCCTGAAAAATGAAGTTACCGAGCTGCCACCTTTTACCGAACAGATTATCGGCGGTAATATCGGAACGTTCATTAGCAACTACACTATTGTACGTAAAGGTACACCGTTGCAGTCTTTCTTCGGGTATGAAATTGATGGTATTTTCCAGTCGGGAGAGGCTTTGTCGCCTATTCCAAACGTGACGGGCTATACAGCCGGTATGCCGAAATTTGTGGATCAAAACGGCGATAATGTTATTGATGACAAAGATCGGGTTATTTTAGGTGATCCCTTCCCGGACTATACTTTCGGTATAAACAACCAGTTAAACTACGGAAATTTCGCTCTGAACTTTTTAATTAATGGTGTGCAAGGAGTTCAGACCCTTGATGCCAACGTCACTGAGTCTTTGTATCCTACCAATTCGGCACGAAACTCAATCAACAGCTATTTTCTTGATCGCTGGACACCCGAAAACCCAAACAGCACAATACCATCCGGTGTAAATTCAAACTTATACGGTGGTTCCCGGGCCATTAATTCCTTGACCGTAGTGGATGCGTCGTTTGTTCGGTTGAAGAACGTGACGCTGAGTTACAGCATTCCGTTTAAGCCGACCGCCGGCATTCAATCTTTACGAATCTACGGTGCCGCAGAGAACTTGTTTACCATAACGAAGTTCGTTGGGTTTGACCCGGATGCAAGTGCAACCGGCACCGGCATATCCAAGGTAAATTATAATAGTTACCCGTTAGCTAAAACCTTCCGGGCGGGCTTAGACATCAACTTTTAATCAGTTACAAATCATGAAGAAATACATAAAAAGAATGCTGACGCTGACTACCTGCTGCGTGTTGCTTACAACCACCGGTTGCACCGATTTTTTAGCGGAAGAAGTCTTCAGTCAATACGAGCCGAATAAATTTTTGCAGGATAAGGCGGGCGTAGATGCACTGCTTACCGGAGCGTATGCATCGCTGGCGGTTACCGATTACGATATGCGGGATAACTTTAATATCCTCAGTGAGTTCAATACCGACATCGCGTGGGAAACTGGCGGTGGATTGGAGCGGTTGGTTGTTCCGATTATTCAGTTTAACTGGGATGCAAACGCGGGCTTTTTTAACGGTCAGTACAACAAATTTTACTCAGCGATTGCCCGTGCGAATGATGTAATTGCCGTGGCAAAATCCTTACAAAGTATAAACGAAACAACGGTTGATCAAATAAATGCCGAGGCTCGGTTTATCCGAGGATTTTCCTACTTTATGTTGCACAATCTGTTTGGCCCGACGCCAATCATTGAGATTCCTGCCGGAGCCTCTTTGGATGAAATTGAACTAATTGGCAAGGAATCGCCGAAAGCCACGGAAGAAAAATACCGCTCGTACGTGGAAGAAGACCTCTTGTTTGCAGCCAAAACGTTGAGTGCAAATGGCCTTTCTAGCCGGGCAAATTCCGGTAATTCGTATGCGATATTGACCAAATTTTACTTAAATAATCGAGAATGGCAGAAAGCAGCTTCGGCGGCGAGTGAAGTCATCAAACTGGATTACGAACTTTTTCCTGATTACACAAAGTTATTTACCGTTGAAGGTGAGAGTAACAAGGAATACATTTTCCGATTTGAGTGTTTGCCCGGTCCATCGAGTCCGCAGTCGAATGTGTATATGCCGCACGCCTTCCCGCCGTCGTTCCCAATTTTATCTACGTGGAACAACTTTGGGGCACAGTTCAGAACGTACACTGCTTTTTACGAAAAGTTTGCCATGAATGATGAGCGTAGAAAACTGTTCATCGATCAGTACACTCCAACCGGACAAACTGCCGTTACGAGATTATCACGGGATGCCACCGGTAAAGCTCTCGATAACGTGCGGAGTTTTAAGTACACCCCCGATCCGGCGGGAATTGCGGATCGACACGGGAATGATGTTCCCTACGTGCGGTTGGCCGATATCATATTGGCGAGGGCAGAGGCATTGAACGAAATAAACGGTCCTACTCAGGAAGCCGTAGAACTTATCAACTGGGTGCGGAATCGGGCAAAAGCTGCTCCACTTTTGTTGAAAGATGTGCCTACAAAAGAATTACTTCGTGATTTTATTCTTGATGAAAGAGGTAAGGAACTGTACACCGAGGGGAAAAGAAGAGAGGATTTGATACGACATAATAAATTTATTCGGCAGGCATTAGATCGGAAAATTCAGGCGAAACCATTTCAGGTCTTGTATCCTTTGCCGCAGGCTCAGATTGACAATAACCCTAACCTGAAGCAAAACGATGGTTATTGAACGTCGTTTACTTACCTGAAGAGTGCGAAGAAGTGGGAGACTTTCCTGCCTTTTCGTTACTTTGACAACCGTAGTACTAACAAAAATACCAATCATGTTGTTGAAAAAGTTACTTCTCTTGCCATTGCTATACTGTATTCTTTTTGTGTCGCCGGCACTTTGTCAAGAGAATAAGCAGCCGAACATTATTGTGTTTTTGGTGGATGATATGGGGTTGATGGATACGTCCGTGCCGTTTTTAAGTGATGAAAAAGGACAACCTGTCCGCTACCCGCTAAATAATTATTACCGCACGCCAAACATGGAACGGCTGGCGGCATTAGGCACACGATTTTCGACATTTTATGCCCAAAGCGTTTGCTCGCCTTCACGTGCCAGTTTAATAACCGGACAAAACGCAACCCGGCATCACACAACCCAATGGATAGACCCTCACCGAAATAACCGCGGCGAGTTTGGTCCCGAAAAATGGAACTGGGAAGGACTGAGTAGCGATAATTCGCAAACGCTACCCGCAGTGCTACAAAGACAAGAATACCGCACAATATACGTTGGAAAAGCCCATTTCGGGCCGTTTGGATCAAAAGGTTCAGACCCAATCAATATTGGTTTTGATGTCAATATCGGCGGTACGGCAATTGGTCATCCAGGAAGCTATTTAGGAATAGACAATTACGCTCATAAAACTGCTGCGGGTAAATTGGTGCAACAGGTACCACATTTAGAAAAGTATCACCAAACTGACACTTTCTTAACCGAAGCCCTCACCATTGAGGCTAAAAATGAGGTTCAAAAAGCGGTTGCAAAACAGCAGCCCTTCTTTTTAGAAATGGCTCATTACGCCCTCCATTCACCATTCATGTTTGACCCACGTTTTCGAAAGAATTACGCGGGTGGTAAATTTTCCGAAGACGAACAGAAATTCGCTAGTTTGGTAGAAGGAATGGATCACTCCTTAGGTCAGTTGATGGATCAACTTGAGGAGCTGGGAGTTGCTGAAAATACGTTGATTATATTTTTGGGAGATAACGGTTCCGATGCTCCCCTTGGTGGACTCCATGAAGTTGCTAGTTCGGCACCGCTGCGTGGCAAAAAAGGCACGCATTATGAAGGTGGAATGCGGATTCCGTTCATTGCTGCTTGGGCTAAGCCATCCCCACAAAATCAGTGGCAGGTGAAGATGCCCATTAAGTCTGCATTTATAAACCAACAGTTAGGTACAATCATGGACATTTACCCCACAATTATGGACCTACTTTCACTCAAAGTTCCGGCAAATTACGCCGTTGATGGCTTTTCATTAAAACATAATTTTAGTGGAAGACGTAATACAGCCAAACCCCCGACTTTTCTAATGCATTTCCCTCACGATCACCGAAGTAAGTACTTCACGAGTTTTCGTGATGGCGACTGGAAACTGGTTTACCACTATTTCCCCGAGATGAACCCCGCGTTAACTCGATACGAACTTTTCAACCTAAAGACGGACCCTTACGAACAAACAAACCTTGCCCCAACCAAAAAAGAAATGGTAAAAAAAATGGTGCATGAAATGGCGGAAAAACTTGAGAAAGAAGGTGCTCTATATCCGGAAATGAACAAAAGAAAACTAAAACCGATCTACGGGGGTGATTAAAGCAAGTTCGTTAAAAAGACCGCAACCCGTTTAGATACCCTGCTCCGCCCAATTGCCGAATGCCCCGAGCAATGGCGGAGGTTCGGCGGCTGACGTAAGGGCCGGGTTTTGCGGCTGACCATTTCTTTGGGCTTGGCAATACGGCGGCTAATCTTGAAGCTTCGTTTCGAGAAAGTTTTGCGGCAGATATACCGTAAAAACGCTGCGAAGCAGCTTCCACGCCGAAAGTAAGTTTCCCCATTTCTGCGACGTTGGCGTAAACCTCCAAAATGCGTTTTTTACCCCAAATCACTTCAATCAAAAAAGTGAAGTACGTTTCCAACGCTTTTCTGACATAACCTCGGGGTTTGCTGCACATTTGGGGTTAATGTTCCATACTACTGGACAAGCAGTGTATTTAGCTTAGGTTTGTTCCTAAAAATTTCATCCAGCAATTCGATAAACCTTTTCAAGTTCCAGACACTTTGTTTCAATTTACTCAATCCGATCCTGAATAGTGAGATTGCCAATAACTGCTGTCCGCTCCGATATTTTTTGTAGAGCGGTTTATTTACTTTGGCTTCTTTCACCCCTTGAACAATGGATAGTACATAAGCCATGACGACAACGCTCATCATCAGGACTATTTTATTGTCGTCCTTGAAGTTCAAATCTTCCATATTAAATCGCAGCGGCGAACCGTCCTTTGGTTTTTAGCTGTCTAAAGCAGGTTTCGATCTTCCATCTCACTTTGTAAATGGCGGCTATTTTAGCAAAGTCAATTAGGGATGATACCAGAAACAGGACAGGCTCTTTTTCATCTTTCCT
>JBLHXN010000116.1:0-10323 GCA_047630355.1 Spirosomataceae bacterium
GCGAAAACGGAATCATTGAAGACGCGGCTCCGCAAGATGGAAACAGTAATATTAGTAGCCGCGGAGCAAACAATCAAAGTTCAAGCAGTAACAGCAGCCGGAAGTCAAATAATTATCGGAAGAAAAACTCAAATACAAATACAAATACAAATAAGCGATATAGCAAGGATAATCGGCGGAGAAAGTAATCTCCCGACTTTATCACCCTCTTATTAGCTACCATTTCCACACCCCCCAAAATGTCATCATTTAAGATTGTCGGAGGACAAAAACTCAAAGGCGAACTGCAACCGCAGGGTGCTAAGAATGAAGCCTTACAGATTCTCTGTGCGGTATTACTTTCAAAAGAACCGATTGTAATTCACAATATCCCGAGCATTCGTGACGTAAACAAACTCATGGAGTTATTGGAAGACATGGGCGTAAAACGACGTAAAGTTGGTGATGGCTCCTACCGGTTTGAAGCTGATGAGGTAAATTTTGACTACTTCGAGACGGAGGCTTACAAAATGAAAGCATCTTCGCTTCGTGGCTCTATCATGCTACTTGGGCCAATGCTTGGGCGTTTCGGAAAGGCAAAGGCCCCTCGTCCGGGCGGAGATAAGATTGGTCGCAGACCGTTGGATACGCACTTCATTGGTTTTCAGAAATTAGGTGCAGAATTTACGTACGATGCCGAGGATGTTTTTTACACCGTAGAAGGCAAAAATATGAAAGGTACTTTTGTCTGGATGGACGAAATCTCTGTAACCGGAACGGCAAACGTTCTAATGGCGGCAGTGCTAACCAAAGGAGAAACAACCATTTACAACGCCGCTTGTGAGCCATATTTGCAACAACTCTGTAAAATGCTCAATAGCATGGGAGCGAGTATCGAAGGTACTGGCTCTAATATGTTGAAGATAAAAGGTGTGGAAGAATTGGGCGGCTGTGAACATACCATGCTTCCCGACATGATTGAAATAGGTAGTTTCATTGGCCTTGCCGCCATGACGCAATCAGAAATCACGATTAAGAACTGTAAGATAAAAGAACTCGGAATTATTCCGACTACATTCAAAAAGTTAGGTATTAAAATGGAGTTTCGGGGAGATGACATTCACATTCCCGCTCAAGAGAATTACGAAATTGATACGCTGATTGACGGTTCTATTCTTACCATTTACGATGCTCCGTGGCCTGGATTTACGCCAGATTTAATTTCGATTATTTTGGTTACCGCAATTCAAGCGAAAGGCACATTATTGGTTCATCAAAAAATGTTTGAAAGCCGTTTGTTCTTCGTAGATAAACTCATTGACATGGGCGGACAAATTATTCTTTGTGATCCGCACCGTGCTACAGTTGTAGGTTTGAACCGCGTTCATAATTTACGCGGCATCAACATGACCTCACCAGATATACGGGCGGGAGTTGCTCTGCTAATTGCTGCGTTATCGGCAGACGGTGAAAGTGTCATTGATAACATTGAGCAGATTGACCGGGGTTATCAGTTTATTGACAAACGCCTCAACGCTATTGGGGCGAACATTATCCGCATGTAAGACATTACATCTTTTCATAACTATTGACGTAAAAAGAGCCCCTCGTGGCTCTTTTTACGTTTACAGCTTATTTTTCATTGAAATACAGCCTATCTATGAGCCAACAAAAGATTATTTTGATTTTAACATAAAACGTAGGGTATTTTCCTCTAGCAGAATACAGTTATTGGTTTTATCTATATCTATATTATACACTTTCAGCGGCGTTTGTAAGAATGATTTGAAATAGAGTCTATTTCAAATACGGTTGCACTATTCCAATATTTTATAAAAAAATAAATACATTTAGAATAGTGCCTCACGCCTATTTTGAAAGAAATGAATTATTACAAAAAGTTGAGCATTTTGATATAATGAGTTTTACAATTTCTTTAATTCAAAATTTAATTTTGAATTAAACCATAAATAAAGTTATAAATACTTCAAAATACGCTCACATTCCGCACTTTCATACTATAAGTTTCATCATTATATTTATCCTATCAAATAATGACAAAACGAATAAACTTTACAGATTGTAAAAAATACAACAATAATATCTTCAAGCTTTAATGCTTCTCATGATCAAAATATCGTAACCAAATTTCTACAAGAGAGAAGCGTAAACGTACTAAACAGATAAAGACATTGTGAAGAGCTTTTTTGAAGGAAACGATTACCACTTGGCAGTTTATGATAGCAGAAAGCAGGCACATACCATGCTTTTGACCGTAAAGAACTTTGCAAAAAATGAAGATTTACTTATTGTAATTAAACGCAATATTTTTAGCGAAAACTAAGGATACGTCAGCTTACCACATTTTAAAATTTGCTCGTCAGGCTACAGACGAAATAATCGGATTGTTGCCAACATTCCAAGCATTTTTTGGAGAAAAACAGGTATCAGTACCTACTCCTAATAATAATTTACAAAACGTATTTGTACAGCAGGGCAATAGCATTGCAGTATAATATTTCAAACACATTAAATTTAGAGAAACCATGAAGAAGACCAAAATAACGGCAACTTTTCTATTGAGTTTATTTATTTCAGTATCCTTCGCTCAAATGAAGGAAGATAGTTTAAAGAAACCCAGCAAAGAGAAGAGAATGAAAAGTGAAGTTGTAACGATTGAGAAAGAAACCATCTTTGGATATCACCACAACAATTATAAACAGCCGGTAAAAGCACAGAAAGCTCAAAAGTGGTTCAGGACCTTCGGCAGCGTTAATGACTCAGCCACGGCAACAAACTACAAAATGCCTTTTAAAAAGAACAAAGAGGCAGAAAAAACGATAATCAAAAGCTCTGACGCATCAAAGCGGTCGCGGAACTATAAAAGGCCCTATTCAAATAATTGATTTATTGGTTGAACCAAACATAAAATACCCTCACTTAAAAATGAGTGAGGGTATTTTTATTTCCTGACATAACTCAATTAACACCCCGTTGCTACTTTTTGGGTGAATGAAACACACTAATTTGTTATCCGCTCCCCGTTTAGGTTCTTTATTGAGCAGCGTGAACCCCTCTTTTTCAAGCCGTTGCATTTCGGCATGAATATCTTCTACTTCAAATGCCAGATGATGAACCCCCTCTCCTCTTTTCTCAAGAAATTTAGCAATCGCACTATTTTCGTCAGTTGCTTGCAGTAACTCAATTTTAGTTTGGTTTATTTTAAAGAAAGAGGTCAGTACTGATTCAGAAGCTACTTCCTCTCTCTTATACGGAAGGACATTCAGTAATTTACTAAATAATTCATTAGAGGTTGACAGGTCTTTGACCGCAATTCCAATGTGTTCTACATTTATCAGCATAATTCAAATTTAAGGATAGTTTATCAAAAAAACGGACGGGCAGCTACCATTCAAACAAAACTTTCCTATTTTTGAACATCCTGATTCGCTCAACCCAATGAATAAAGAATGGCTTTCCCCGCTCAATCTAAGAGGAAAAAAGGTATTACTAACACCGCTAAGCACAAATCATCGGGATGATTTAGTCCGTGCCGCTACCGACGGAAACCTCTGGGAGATTTGGCATACGTCTGTGCCTTCGGAAGCTACCGTAGATAATTATATCGAACAAGCACTTCAGGAAGCCGAAACAGGAAACGGCCTTCCATTTGTCATCACTGATATTAGTACAGGCAAAGTTATTGGTTCAACCCGATTTTGCAACGCTACTCCGCAATTTCGGCGGATGGAAATTGGCTACACGTGGTACGCGAAAAGCTATCAACGAACAGGCGTCAATACTGAATGTAAATACCTTTTGCTGAAATACGCTTTTGAGCAATTGGACAGTATTGCGGTTGAGTTCAAGACGAATTGGCACAACCATCCGTCCAGAAATGCAATTCTACGTATCGGGGCAAAACAAGACGGCGTACTAAGAAATCACAGAATTGATGCAGAAGGTGTTGCACGAGATACGGTTGTCTTTTCAATAATTAACGGAGAATGGATTTCCGTGAAAAAGAACTTAGAGTACCACATGAAAACCTACGAATAATTTCGGGTTCACCCACCTTGTATCCATCAACCTTCAAACCATTAACTTTTTATGTTTATCCTTTCCGAGAATAATACCGTTGCCCAAAATTTTATGGCCGAATTGCGGGACGAAGAAATACAGAAAGATTCCATGCGTTTCCGCAGAAACCTGGAGCGGATCGGAGAAATCTTTGCTTACGAAATATCTAAGAGTTTGCGTTATACGCAAAAAGAAATCAAAACGGCATTAGGAACAAAAAAGACGAACGTTCTGGCGAGCGAAACGGTCCTGACTACCATTTTACGAGCGGGGCTTCCTTTACACCAAGGATTACTGAATTATTTTGATAAATCGGAGAATGCGTTTATCGGAGCTTATCGTGGCAAACACAACGCCGAAGAAGATTTCGACATAGAAATGGACTACATCACCGCTCCGGATATTCAAGGTAAAACTTTGATAATCAGCGACCCCATGATTGCCACAGGTCAATCAATTGAAAAATCATACCACGCACTTTTGCGTTACGGCTTGCCCGAACGCACGCACATTGTAGCGGCCATTGCCAGTCGTGCGGGAATTCAATTCTTACAAGAAAGAATCCCTCAATGCCATCTCTGGATTGGCGATATTGACGATGAGCTCAACACCAAATCCTATATCATTCCCGGACTCGGTGATGCCGGAGACTTAGCCTTTGGAATCAAGAATTAATTCATCAAACCCTTCCCCCTAACCTACCCTATGAAAGAAAAGTCTGACTTACAACACCTACTGAGTATGCCTGTCATCGTGGCGGCACTCGGTTATTTTGTAGACATCTACGATATGCAGTTGTTTGGTATTGTGCGAGTCCCAAGCTTAATAAGTCTTGGCTTAACTGAACTGCAAGCTGATGACATTGGAAAAACCATTCTTAATTATCAAATGTACGGTTTACTTGTAGGTGGAATTCTGTGGGGAGTTTTAGGAGATAAACGCGGTCGATTATCTGTACTTTTTGGTTCAATAATTACGTATTCTTTGGCAAATATCGCTTGTGGTTTCATTCCGCAAATAACATTTATGCCGCAAACCGAAGCATACAAATGGCTGCGGTTCATTGCCGGAGTTGGGCTTGCCGGAGAATTAGGAGCGGGAATAACGCTCGTTTCAGAATCATTACCCACGCGTTTACGTGCCATCGGGACTTCGTTAGTTGCGGGAGTTGGTTTGTTAGGAGCCGTAGTTGGTTCGTTCACCGTCCGACTGTCAGGAGATTGGACAATCGCCTATTTCATTGGTGGTGGAATGGGCTTCGCTCTTTTACTATTAAGAGTCGGAGTTTTTGAATCAGGAATGTACAAAAGCATTGAGCAAAAAGAGGGAATTGAAAAAGGAAATTTCTTTGCGTTCTTCACCGATGGTCCACGTTTCGTAAAATATATTAAATGCATCGCTATTGGACTCCCAACCTGGTTTTGCATCGGAATTCTCGCCTACTTTAGCAATGAATTTGGCCGTGCTTTGGGGATTACGGAGAAAGTTGATCCAGGTTTAGCGATTATGTGGGCATATATTGGCATCTCCGCCGGAGACTTCGCGAGCGGTTTTATAAGTCATTTATTCAAGTCCAGAAAGAAAGCAATTGCGGCAATGATGACTTTCTCTTATGTAGGCGTGATTGCTTACCTGTTTTTAGGAGTAGATTCAGCCAGCGAACTCTACGCAGTTTGCTGCTGGCTCGGTTTGGGCACCGGCTATTGGGCGATGTTTGTCACCGTTGGAGCCGAGCAGTTTGGGACAAACCTACGAGCAACAGCCGCCACCACGATTCCGAATATGGTACGTGGTGCCGTACCGGGAATGATATTTCTATTTACCCTTTTCAAGCCATCGCAAGGTGTAATTATGAGTGGCTTTATAGTCAGCGTAATCGTCTACATAATTGGCATTTACGCAACATTAACCGTTCCGGAAACTCACGGCAAAGATTTAGATTACTTGGAGGTTTGATTTATCAAACCAGTAGCTTATTGAACAAATCAAGTAATTGTCAGTATAATTCTTCAGCGATTAATAAATAGCAGCGTAACAGTTGTTTTATATGACAAAGAAATGCGTAGTTTCGCCCAATAATTTAAAAATAAAATGAACGAAAAATTCAGAGCAAGCACCATAAAAAACCCTTTCTTTCCAGACACCGTTGAATTCAGTGAGAAAGGCGTAACCTTCAAGATTCGTAAGGCAGTTTCATCCCGTGAAAACTTTGTTTTTTACAACGACATCGCTGGTGTTGAAATTGATTCGGGCGTATTTTGGGCAACAATCAAAATCAAAGCAAAAGCAAGAGAAGAGGATATTATCATCTCTAACTTCAACAAAGGAGACGCCAAGAAGGTAAAACAACTTATTCTTGACCGTGCTCACGAAGAGCCATTACGTTCATAATCAGTCGATAGTAAATTTGTAAGAAAAAAAGTTTGTTTTTTTTCTTACAAATTGTTGGCATATACCACGAAAGGACATACTTTTGCATCACCTTATCAAAAAGGAATAGCAATATTCCTTCTTAGCTCACAAACCGTTTGACGGTTGGTGATGAAATCTGACTAACAATCAGAGAAGACTTGCGGTTCGACGTTTCGATTCGAACCCAAGAGAAAGAGTAAGATTTTTTACATATTCCTTCTTAGCTCAGTTGGTTAGAGCATCTGACTGTTAATCAGAGGGTCCTTGGTTCGAGCCCAAGAGAAGGAGCGTTTTACAAAAGCCTTAGAGAAATCTAAGGCTTTTTTTGTGCCCAAAATTATATCATCTGACTGATAATCAATGACTGTTTGCGGTTTAACGCTTCGATTCGAACCCAATAGAAAAGCAAAAGGGCTTTCAGGAAACTGAAAGCCCTTTTGCTTTTGAGATAGGTCATTCAAACACCCCGTCCAACACCTTCTTATCTCCCGTTAATTCCCAATGCCCGAGCGTGGCGGGAATGCAACCGATTTCGTTCATGCGGTCGAAGAAGTTTTTGAGTTTAAATTCCTTCCCCTCAGTTTCCAGTTTTTTGGCGTATTCTGTCATGGCGTTCTCTAACAAGTACTTTCCGGTAATATAACTCGTGCCGTAGCCGGGCTGACGCAGATATAAATGCTGTTCAAAAAGTAGCAGTTCTTTCTCCGTTTTCATCCATCCTCGTGGCGTGTATTCCGAGTGAATTTTGCCTGCCTCTTCCATGGTCAGTTCGTTGGCGTGAGCATAAAGTGAGCCAAGCCCACGGGCAGCACGCTGGGCAATTAGAATGTAAACCAACTCCCGTACTCGCGGCGAATCGTCGTACATTCCCGCTTGCATGAACATTTCCTCCACCGCCGTTGCCATTCCCTCGTTTCGTGAATCGAAAATATTGTAGAGCAACGCATTTCTACGAATTGGATTGGCGTTTGGTTCGTTATCCATCCTCGCTAACTCAAACCAATGGTAAAAGTGCGAATACAGCGGTCGTGGATCGTAGTGCATCGTTATATAAAAGAAATTCCGGGTTTCCTTCGGAACGAATCGCCCCAACTGCTCTTCCAACGCCGGAGCGAAGTAATCTTTCACGGTCACGATATCTTCTTTGTCCAGAAATTCGAGGTAAGACTCAGCCGCTTGTTTTGCTAATTCATCGTAAGTTTCAGGAGAATCTGCTTCTTTTAATTCTGGCAAATTTCGGTTGCGATGTTCTTCCAGTTTAAGTGATGACCACGCCCGTGCGAGTTCCCTTTTCAAGAGTATTACTTCGTCTTCCCACGTCAATGGCACTAAGTGTACGTTTTGCTGATACCAAGTGTAATTATCCTTCCCAATTCCCGACGGCCCCGTTTTTGATTTCGACTCTTTTTCAAGCCACTTTACCAAATCATCGATTGATTTAACCGCTTCGTTTATTACCGCAACTAATTCCGTATTTCCGACAACGCCCGCTAACATCAGAATCGATTTCAAATCTTCGCTTTGCGTTTTAATATCCCGAATTCCGGCAATCCAGAGGTCTTTCGCATTTCCGGTTAAATTCAGTTTTGCTTGCTCGTTTAGCGGAGCAATCACTTTCAAATCATCTATCAATCGCTTGCTTTCCGTTTTTGAAAGTGGGAAATTGTACGTCCATAATTCTGTTACGGCGTGATGCGTCGGACCTTCGTGGGCGGGAACATCGCTTCGATCCGTCCAAACTGTTTTGTAAAATGCTGGATCACGCACCCACGATTTCAAAGTTTTGTGATTAAACTCATAACCGTTCATTTCCGCCCAAACGATTCGCCAATCCACTTGCTTTTCGGTTGCCCAATTTGCGTAATCAATCGCATTGAGCTTCGCTCGTAATTTCAGAAATTCAGGGTAACGCTTTTCAAAAGTAGCTGCGGTATAATCGGGTGCCCCATCTCGTAACGGCGGCTTTTCAAACGTCCGCCATTCTTTAAACAATTCAGTGAGTTGTTGACAATCAGTTGATTGCGAATTTTGAGCCTGCAATCCGGGCGTTAATAGAAGAGAGAAGACAACGAGATTGAGAAGTTTCATAGTTGCGGATAATTTAGGATTCGTTTGTCCAAAGAAACGAATTTTTTGGTGAATTACAGAGGTTACTTAGTTAAAGCTAATTGATGAAATGAGTATAATTTAATGTCAGTTCGAGCCACCGAGGCCCGGCGAAGTCGAGAACCGCGACGAGACTGTTCTCGACTACGCTCGAACTGACATTGATCTCCGCTTAAGCTGACAATTACAAAAGTTTTATTTCTTAAACAAAGCCCGTAAATTGTAGCTTTAAAACTCCCTAAACTCCACACATAACATGTTCTCAAAACGTATTCTCAGTTTTTTCCTTTTGTTAATTACCTCCATTGCTTCCGCACAAACTTTGGATCTTTCTAAATTAGAAAATCTTAAAATTCGGAACGTCGGTCCGGCGAATATGAGCGGGCGGATTACGTCGATTGATGTTTCTACCGACAATCCGAAATTGATGTACGTCGGAGCGGCATCGGGCGGGGTTTGGAAATCTGAGAACGGCGGAACGGCGTGGAATCCCGTTTTTGATGAACAACCAACACAGAATATCGGGGCGGTGCGAATTCAGCAAAGCAACCCGAACGTTATTTGGGCAGGAACGGGCGAAGGAAATCCGAGAAACTCGATGAATCTCGGCATGGGAATTTTTAAAAGCATGGACGGCGGAAAAACGTGGCAACACATGGGTTTGACCGAAACAAAAACCATTCACCGCATCATCATTGACCCAACCGACCCGAACACCGTTTACGTCGGAGCAATGGGCGACCCGTTTACGCCCAACGAACACCGAGGACTCTTCAAAACAACTGACGGCGGAAAGTCATGGAAACGTATTTTGTCCTCCAATAATTTATCGGGAATTGCGGATTTAGTCATGGACCCAACAAATCCGAATAAACTCTTTGCGGCGTTGTACGAACACCGCCGAACGCCGTATTACTTCACATCGGGCGGAGAAGGTTCGGGAATGTACGTAACTTACGATAAAGGCGAAACGTGGCAACAACTGAACGAAAAACAAGGTTTACCCGCTGGAAATTTGGGACGAATTGGCATTGCAATTGCACCAAGTAACCCGAACCGGGTTTACGCCAAAGTAGAAGCCACCAGAAACGCACTTTACCGCAGCGACGATGCGGGGTTGAATTGGTACGTGGTAAACGACAATCCAAGATTCACGAATAACCGCCCGTTTTATTTTCAGGAATTGAGCGTTGACACTAAAGACCCAAACCGATTGTACAATATTTATCAGCCACTTTCGGTCAGTTACGACGGCGGAAAAACGTTCGACCCTGAACCCATGATTCCCGCCGACGAAACGAAGGGAATTCACGCCGACTTCCACGCTTTTTGGGTGAACCCCAACGATCCGCAGCATTTTGTCATTGGAGGCGACGGCGGTTTGGGAATTACCCACGACCACGGAAAGAGTTGGTATTTTCCCGAAACCATTCCCGTTGCTCAGTTTTATCACGTCGGCGTTGACTACGATACGCCGTTCAACGTTTACGGTGGAATGCAGGACAACGGCAATTGGTCGGGTCCGGCTTATACGTGGAAACGGGGCGGAATCCGGACGTTGTATTGGCAATATTTGGTCGGCGGTGACGGCTTTTATATTTCACCCGATAAAGACAACTCCCGTTTCGGTTACGGTACGTCGCAAAACGGCGACTTGTACCGCTACGATAAACTGACGGGCTATTACAGCAGCATCAAACCGCCCGCTCCCGATTTAAAAACGGAGTTGCGTTTCAATTGGAATGC
>JBLHXN010000117.1:0-10165 GCA_047630355.1 Spirosomataceae bacterium
CTGCTTTTGAGCGTTACGGAAAAATTGAAGCAAACAAGAAGAATTTGCACGATGCTTCACACGATGAAATCGTATTATTGGGTAAGGCAGTTGTAAAAGAGAAATACGGGAACCTGTTTGACATGTACAAGCAAATTACCGGCGAAGACCCTTACGTGGTACCTATGCGGATTTACCCAGCGGTTCACTACACAATGGGTGGCCTTTGGGTTGATTACAATCTAATGACAACTGTACCGGGGCTTTATGCTTTGGGAGAAGCCAACTTCTCAGACCACGGAGCTAACCGCTTAGGTGCATCTGCTTTGATGCAAGGTCTTGCCGATGGTTATTTCGTGGCACCTTACACAGTCGGATCTTATTTAGCTGGAGAAATTCGTACCGGAGCTATTTCGGTAGATTCACCTGAGTTTGAGAAAGCTGAAAACGAGGCTCAGGAAAAACTAACGAAACTTATCAACATACAAGGCACGCAGTCGCCCGAGTCTTTTCACAAGCGTTTAGGAAAGATTATGTGGAATAAATGCGGAATGGCTCGTAATGAGAAAGATTTAAAAGAGGCAATTGCCGAGATTCGTGCATTACGCGAAGAGTTCTGGAATGACGTTAGAATCTTAGGCGATGCTGACGAATTTAATCCTGAACTGGATAAAGCATCTCGTGTAGCCGATTTCTTAGAATTAGGCGAACTAATGTGCGTAGATGCTTTGGATCGTGAAGAATCATGCGGTGGACACTTCCGGGAAGAACACCAAACGGCAGAAGGTGAAGCCTTACGCGACGACGAAAATTATATGTACGTTTCGGCTTGGGAAGAAATGACAACCGGAGAGTGGAAACTAAACAAGGAGCCGTTAGTTTACGAAAATATTAAAATTGCTCAACGTAGCTACAAGTAATTTCGATGAACGGCAGTCTGAGTTTTTGAATAAATGTCATTGAATAAAAATACTGCTCAGTACCAGAGCATTTTACTGAAAGTACTAATCCTCGGATTAATTGTTTTCCATTTCGTTCCTTTACTTATTTCGGCTTTTTATAGTCAACCAACCAGCGTAGATGATTATTGTTACGCTGATACCGTTCAGAAATTCGGAATGGTGGAAGCAATGCGGATGTATTATACGCAGGTAACGGGTCGATATTTATCGACATTTTTGCAACATGTTTTGAACCCACTTTCTTACGGAAGTCAGTTTAATGCGGGTTTCAAACTATTACCCGTCATATTTTTAATCGCAATGGTTGGTGCGGTCAGAATGGTTTTAAAGCAAGCATTTGTTTCAAAGTCATCCATAATCGTAGCAGCGTTAGTGTTCGTGACTGTTTTTGCGTCGCAAATGCCCAGTATCGCCGAAGGGCTATATTGGTTTGCGAGCGTAGTAGTTCATTGGCTTGGACTCGTTTTGTTCTTTGTAAATTGTGCGTATTTGTTGCAGCTTAACTTTCAGGAAAGAGCTTCGAAAAGTAGTCTTGTTTTAGCAACAACATCAATACTTTTAGCCGCTGGGGCTTCGGAACCGGCGTTTCTTTCGTTTGTGATAGTTTGTTTTGCGGTAATCGTATTTCAACTCTTCAAGTTTCGAAAAGTAAATAAAAAAGTGTTGTGGCTTACAGGAGTAGGTTTGGTCGGAGTAGCCCTGATAAAGTTTTCGTCCTCAAATATGGGGAAACAAAACGTGGCTTTGAGCGACTTAGATTTTAATTTATTACTGCAAGTACTTGCTGAGATTGGCTCTTATACTAAAAGCTTTGTCTCTTGGTATTTAGGAAGTATATTGATTCTGTACCTCGTGTTCTTTGGAAATGATGTGAGGAGAAATAAGTTATTCAACCTACCAGTTTGGTACGTAGTACTTGCATCGTTTGGTGTGGTTTATTTCAATCATTTCATCGGAGTAGTTGGAGTAGGGGGAAGTGCTCCCCGGGTTTGGAATGGTATTTATCTGTATTTTTTAGCGGGGCTTCTTTTTACAGTTTCAGTGCTTTGGCACAAATACGGAGTAGAGTTGAAGACAACTACTTTTTTCAAAGCGGGATTAGTAATGGTAGCTTTACTTGCATCGCTCAAAACCAATACGCTGTTTACGTACAAAGATGTTAGGCACGGAACGTTTACAAAATATACGAACGAAATTGAGCAACGAATTTCGATACTTGAATCAGAAAAAGATGGTATAGAGTTGCCATTAATTGAACATAAACCGTACAGTTTGTTTTTCTATGACATGAACGTCAACCCTCACGGGCAATGGACGAAATGCTTAGGCGACTATTACGGAAAACAGAAAGTTACTTTTAAAGAAAATTAAACAAACAGAACCATGTCAGGAAATATGAATATCAATCTCAAAGTTTGGAGACAGAAAAATCGAAACACCAAAGGTGGTTTTGAATCTTACCAGGTAAGTGAGATTTCTGAGGATATGTCTTTTTTGGAGATGTTTGATGTATTAAACGAAAGGCTCATTAGTGAAGGAACTGCTCCGATTGCTTTCGATCACGATTGTCGCGAAGGAATTTGCGGAATGTGTTCAATGTACATAAACGGACGTCCGCACGGGCCGCTGAAAGGCGTTACTACTTGTCAGCTACACATGCGTAGCTTCAAGGACGGCGATACTATTGTAGTTGAGCCATGGAGAGCAGACGGATTTCCGGTAGTAAAAGATTTGGCAGTTGACCGGTCAGCGTTTGATAGAATTATCTCTTCTGGAGGTTTTGTATCTGTGAATACAGGAAACGCTCAGGATGGAAATTCTATTCCTATACCTAAAGATGACGCTGACAAAGCATTTGCAGCAGCAGCTTGTATTGGTTGCGGTGCTTGCGTTGCGGCTTGTAAAAATGCTTCGGCGATGCTTTTTGTATCAGCGAAAGTTTCACAGTTATCTCTATTGCCACAAGGTCAGCCTGAGCGGGAAGAGCGTGCGTTGAGTATGGTTGCTCAGATGGATGCTGAAGGTTTTGGAGCCTGCACAAACACCGGAGCTTGTTACGCGGAATGCCCGAAAGAGATTTCTCTTGAAAATATCGCCCGATTGAACCGCGAATATTTAGGAGCGGCAGCAACGGCGTAAACTCTAATAAATTATTGCTAAATCCCTGACTATTACGTAACAGTGATTTTTAGGGATTTTTTCGTTTGCACCATGCAGTCACAAATTCCCTTGCATTCTATACGAAAGCACACTTCATAATTTCCTATTTTTGTGTTCAAACTCATTCGACACACTGCAATATTCTACATAAATGGAAATTTCCAAGACCTACGACCCTACAGCTATTGAAGACAAATGGTATCAATACTGGTTGGACAACGGCTTTTTTAAAGCGAAACCAAACCCTGATAAAGAACCTTACAGCATTGTCATTCCGCCGCCTAATGTGACGGGTGTCTTGCACATGGGGCACATGCTAAACAATACGATTCAGGATGTTCTGATTCGGAAGGCGAGAATGGAAGGCAAAGAAGCTTGCTGGGTGCCGGGAACAGACCACGCCTCCATTGCCACGGAAGCGAAAGTGGTGGCAATGCTCAAGGAAAAAGGAATTGCTAAAGCCGATTTATCTCGTGAGGAATTTCTGGAATACTGTTGGGAATGGACGCATAAATACGGTGGCATTATCCTGCAACAACTTCGTAAACTTGGTGCTTCCTGTGATTGGGACAGAACCCGTTTTACAATGGAAGATGATCTATACGATGCTGTAATTGATACATTTATTGACCTTCATAATAAAGGAGATATTTACCGCGGTTACCGCATGGTTAACTGGGATCCTGAAGCCAAAACGACCGTTTCCGATGAAGAAGTTATTACCAAAGAGCGAAACCAGCAATTGGTCTACATTCGGTATGACTTTGTAGATTCTACCCAAGCCACAAGTAACAACGGTGTTATTATTGCCACAACTCGTCCTGAGACTATCATGGCAGATGCGGCAATTTGCGTAAACCCTGAAGATGAGCGTTACAAGCATCTGATAGGTCAAAAGGTACTTATTCCGTTAGTAAATCGGGAAATTGAAATTATTGCCGACGAATACGTAACCGTTGATTTCGGAACGGGATGCCTAAAAGTTACTCCTGCCCACGACCAAAATGACTTTGAGTTAGGTAAAAAGTATAGCCTTGAAGTAATAGATATTCTGAATGATGACGCTACGCTCAATGAGAAAGCTCAGATTTTAGTAGGCGAAGATCGTTTTGTTGCTCGTAAAAAGATTATCAAAATGCTCGAAGAGTCGGGTAATTTGGTAAAAACGGAAGATTATTCTTCAAATGTTGGTACGTCAGAACGTACAGGAGCAGTGATTGAGCCGAAGATTTCGTTGCAATGGTTCTTGAAAATGGAACGTCTCAGCCAGCCAGCGTTGAAAAACGTCATGGATGATACCATTCAACTCATCCCGTCGAAATTCAAAAATACGTATGCTCACTGGATGGAAAACGTGCGGGATTGGAATATTAGTCGGCAACTTTGGTGGGGACACCGAATTCCGGCTTTTTACATGGAAGACGGTACGTGCATTGTAGCTAAAACAAAAACAGAAGCCTTAAAAATTGCTCGCGAAAAGTATCAGTTGTACGCATTGAGCGAGAAAGATTTGGAACAAGACCCTGATGTACTTGATACGTGGTTTAGTTCGTGGCTGTGGCCGATTACCGTTTTTGACGGAATCAAAGACCCCGAAAACGAAGACATTAAATATTTTTACCCTACAAATGATTTAGTAACCGCCCCCGAAATTCTTTTCTTTTGGGTAGCTCGAATGATAATTGCCGGATATGAATACCGTGGAGAATATCCGTTCAAAAACGTTTATTTAACCGGAATTGTACGAGATAAGCAAGGGCGTAAAATGTCTAAATCGTTGGGAAATTCACCCGACCCGATTGACTTAATTAAAAAATACGGAGCGGATGGCGTACGAACCGGAATGATGTTCAGTTCACCCGCTGGAAACGATTTACCCTTCGACGAAAAACTCTGTGAACAAGGACGAAACTTTTCCAATAAAATCTGGAATGCGTTTAGGTTAGTGAAAGGGTGGGAGGTAAAACCTACAACTGAGAAGTCAAATCAAGATAGCGAAACTTCGAGTGGTACGTGGTTCCGCTCTCGTCTCAATGCTACCATTGCCGAAGTAAACGATCATTACAGTAAATTCCGCATGTCAGATGCGTTGTTGAGTTGCTATAACTTGATTTGGAATGACTTCTGCTCGCAATACCTCGAAATGGTAAAACCGGCGTACGTGGATGGTATAAGTTTACCGATTGAGAAAAAAGCATACGACGAAGTAGTTGAGTTTTTTGATGAATTGATGCGTTTGGTTCATCCGTGGATGCCGTTTTTGTCCGAAGAAATCTGGCAGGAATTGAAAGAACGCCAAGAGAACGATTCAATTTGTATCGCTGAATTTCCCACGGGTGGAGATATTAACAAAGAGTTATTGGCTGACTTTGACGTACTTTTTGAATTAGTTTCCTGGGTTCGGAATACGAGAAGTTCTAAAGGAATGTCGCCGAAAGAAGCTTTAGCTTTGAGTATTAAAGCTACTGATAAAACGAAGTACGAAAACGTAGCGTCGTTGATTCAGAAACTGGCGAACATATCTGAGATCACATTTACCGAAAACGCAGTATCTGGATCTGGCGTAAGCTTAGTTATAAAAGGCGATGAATTCGGAATTGACTTAGGAGATGCATTCGACGCCGAAGCCGAGCGTGAAAAGCTCCAAACGGAACTCGATTACACCATTGGTTTTAAGAAGTCAGTAGAAAAGAAACTTGCTAACGAGCGTTTCGTTCAAAATGCTAAACCCGAAATCGTGGATCGTGAACGTGAGAAACTTGCCGACGCCGAGTCTAAAATCAAAGCAATAGAAGAAGCTTTAAAGAAGTTAAGCTAAACCCATTTGTAGAAGGAAACGCATAAAAAAGCGTCGTAAATTTTAAAATCTACGACGCTTTTCAAACTAGTTTAAAATTTAAGAGAGTAATTCCTTACGTTTCAGAATAGTTTCCATCAGTCTCAGGTCATGATTACTGTTGAAAACCGTAAAAGGAAACCGTAAGAACTGTGCGTTGCTGATGAAAAGCATGTAAGCATCTTTTGTCATTTCAGCGTTCTCAATGGTGTCCCATTTGATCATTCCGCCTTCTTTGGCGTTAATCTTCATTAGAATGTGACGGCTGTCAATCTCGTACGAGAAGCGATCAAACATCTGTTTGTTCTGTTCCATCTCGGTAGCGGCGTAATACTGAGCGTACCAAAAAATGGTGTACAAAATAGCTCCAACTACTGCAATCACTGGAATCCACCAATTTTTATAAATTCCAGTAAAGTGGAGAATTAGACCTAAAATCAATACTGCTGCGGGAATTAAAAGCCAATACCAGCGGGTACTCATCCGGCGTTTGAAAGAGTAGTTGATATAGTGCTTTTTATTCAGTGCGAATTTCTTCGTTTTAATTGTCATTTGTCTAAATTTCGTCTTTTTGCGGTCACAAAAATAGAAAAACGACCCGAAAGGAAAGAAGAATGCTCTACGTTTTATTTACATTTCGTAATTTTAGATTTACGATTAAATTTTATGGACGAAATAAAAGCAAGTAACTTGTTGTTAGACGCGAACCAAACGACCCAAAAGGTCAAACGGATAGCTTACCAGATTTATGAAAATAATTTCTTGGAGAAAGAGATTGTCGTTGCGGGAATCTTGGGTGAGGGGTTTATTCTTGCTCAATTAATTGTTGCAGAACTGACCAAAATAGCAAAGTGTGAAATCAGCATCGCTGAAATATCATTTGACAAGAAAGCGTTGGCTCAGCCAGAAATAAATATAGAAAGTACAATCAACACGTTCAAAAACAAAACGGTAATAATCACGGACGATGTCCTGAATACCGGTCGGACACTTGCTTTCAGTTTACGTCCTTTCCTGAGCATTCCGCTCAAAAAACTACAGGTCGCTGTATTGGTTGACCGCAACCATCCGCAATTTCCCATTGCTGCTGACTACGTTGGTTATGCACTTTCTACCACCCTCAACGAGCATGTAGAAGTTGTTTTGAGCGACGAAGAGAAGAAAGGGGTGTATTTGTATTAAGCGGCTTTAATCAAGCTTATTTCCTCTCGTCCGCAGGTAAAAGTCAACTAAGACCAACGCTGACATTGCTTCCACGATGGGCACGGCACGCGGTAAAACGCATGGATCGTGTCGTCCCTTTCCGCTTACGGTTACGGCTTCACCGCTTGCGTTTACGCTTTTTTGATCTTTCATGATTGTGGCGGTTGGCTTAAATGCTACATTGAAATATACATCTTCTCCGTTTGAAATGCCGCCTTGCACACCGCCCGAATGATTGGTGGAAGTTTTAACTTTACCCGCTTCGTCGATTTCAAATTCATCGTTATGTTCGGAGCCGTAAAGCTTTGATCCCTCAAAACCACTACCGTATTCAAACCCTTTTACGGCGTTGATACTCAACATAGCTTTGCCTAATTCTGCGTGTAGTTTGTCAAAAACTGGTTCGCCCCATCCCACCGGAACGCCCGTCAGGACTCCCGTGATTACTCCACCGATTGAATCTCCTTTTTTGCGAGTCTCGTCAATATAATCAAACATTTGTTGTGCCATCTCAGGGTCAGGGCATCTTACGGCGTTATCGTCAGTTTTACTCAAGTCGAGTTCTTTGTACGATTTTCCAAGAGCCATTTTGCCGATTTGAGTAACGTACGCGTAAACCTCAACGCCGAGTTTTTTCAGAATCAATTTAGCTACTGCACCAGCCGCAACCCGAGCCGCTGTTTCACGAGCCGAACTTCTGCCACCGCCCCGATAATCACGGATTCCGTACTTTTCTGTGTAAGTATAGTCAGCGTGCGACGGACGAAACTTATCCGTGATATGACCGTAATCTTTACTTCGTTGGTCTTCGTTGTAAATTACAATGGCGATAGGGGTTCCGGTTGTCTTTCCTTCAAAAACTCCGGAAAGAACCTCGAATGTGTCTGCTTCTTTTCTTTGCGTAGTTATCCGGGATTGACCGGGTTTGCGGCGGTCAAGTTCTCGTTGGATAAACGCTTCGTCAAAATCCAGACCCGCCGGGCACCCGTCAATAGTGACACCAATAGCTTTGCCGTGAGATTCACCGAAAGTCGAAATTTTAAATATCTTTCCGTACGTACTGCTCATTTACTTGTTGTGGATAGTTGGTAGGAGTTAGTTTTTGCAATTAGTTGATTATATCGTCGACGTAGAATTAGCCCGTATTTCTGTTTCTCATCATGAAAAGTAAGGTAATCATCATACTGACTATTAATACATTCGCTATATTTTTTAATATTATGCGGTAATTTATCGGGATATCGGCTGAGTTAATATCTTCCAATCCTGCGTATATATCGTTTCTTCTGCGGCTTGTAGATGTAATCTTTTCTCCTGAGACGCTCAACGTAACGCTCGAAGAAAGCGTGTCATAATCAGCTTTCTTGACGTTAAAGAATATAAATTTGAAGTAATTATCTAAGGCTATTTTACCTGAATCTTTAGGGAAAACCATGTATTTGAAAGCCCTATCGCCGCTCAAACTTCCTTCTTTGATATTGTTTTTTACTTCAGAAGGGTAAAAGTCAAACCGGGCATCGTTTTCTGGGGTAGGAAAATTCACCGTTGCAAAATTCCCCTCGCCAATAATCCTGAATTCATACGATACACTGACTCCCGTTTCGGTTTCACCTTTAGTAAGCCATTCCCGCAAATAAAAATTCCCTACGGGCACTTTGTCTTTTAGAGGATGTTCTGGAAGGGGTTTCACTCCCAAGTTTCCTGATTTAGTGTTAAACGTACGTTTGGCGTTATTTTCAGAATCGATGCCAGTCTTGATCATCGTCAAAGCTACGGGTTTGAATGTAACCGACTTAGTATTTAACGGATAATATATTGCTTCGAAGACCGTATATTGAGAGTAGCCTCTGCCGTTTATTCGGGTTCGTTGTGGAGTTATACTCGTTATTTCCTTGCGGCTTTCTAAGCAGTTCCCTGGCTTAATTGTCTGAGCGATTACTTCAACCTGACTGTTTAAATCTGGGGGGAAATCCCAGCCCACGGTATTCAAGTCTGATACGTAAAAACCAACTGTAACCTTAAATCCCTGGCCTACGAAGACGGAATCTTTAGACGTATTCAGAAATAACTGAGCGTCTTCCTTTTCGTCAATATTTATGATGTCTGCCTGAAGAGAATCAGCGGCGTATTTCTCGTACTTCTTTTTAGAAGATACGCTAATGATTTCGCCCAGTAAATTCCGCTCCTGATCGTTTATTGTAATCACCGTTGGGGAAAGTTTGAATGTCCCGGGCTTCTTGGGAATATAGTTTTGCGTAATTGTGTGTTCGATGCCTTTAGAGCCGTTTTTTCGAAAAGAAGCGTGTGCCACCGATCGACCGCCTTTTGTAAATCCTTTAATTTCCGGAAAATCAGAAACGTCGTAATCCTTTGCCCGAATAACTATTTTGATCGTAAATTTTTCGTCCAATTCTACGGTCGTATTTCCGTAAGAAATGGTAGCTTCGGTTTGCTGAGACCAGCCCCAAAGTGGCAATGTCATCAACGCAATTACTAGGGAAATATGTACCTTCGGTAAATTCACTCTGCAAAGTTATTAACTATATGAGAAATAAGGCGAAACAACTGATAAAAAACGCATTTTTAGCAGTATTCATGGTAACAGCAGTCGCTGAGCTATGTCAGGGGCAAAGCACAATAAAAGGAACTTCGGCATCTTTCAGATCAATGAGCGTAGTAAGTGACGAGGTAATTTGGGCGGGCGGCTCGGAAGGAACGATTATCCGGTCGATGAATGGGGCAAAAGACTGGAATATTTTTACGGTTGATTCAAAACTCGACTTTCGGGGAATTCATGCTTTTGACGAATTATGTGCCGTGGCAATGTCGGCGGGAGAAGCCCAAACCGGAGCGGCGAAAATTTACAAAACTGTTGATGGTGGGAAAAACTGGAAAATCGTTTTTGAAACAACTCAAACGGGCGTTTTTCTCGACTGCTTAAAGTTCAAGGATAAGAAAATGGGCTACGTTCTCGGCGACCCGATTGATGGAAAACCGTACGTGTTAAAGACGATTGATGGTGGGG
>JBLHXN010000118.1:0-10148 GCA_047630355.1 Spirosomataceae bacterium
ACACCGCATCTTGAATAACCTTGATGCCTTTTTTGTGGGCTTCGTCAACGAGCTTTTTGTACGCTTCGTTTCCACCTAATCGCTTGTCAACGTTGTAATGATCTGTGAATCCGTAACCATGGTACGCCGAACGCATTTGTCCGCCTTCATCGGTTAGCGGTTGGTTATTTTCAACGACAGGGTTTAACCACAAAGCCGTAACTCCCAATTCCGTGAAATAATTAAGGTGATTCGTAATTCCCTGTAAATCGCCGCCGTGACGCTTCCACGGGTTATTCCGATCGTGAGTCGAGTCTGCCATATCCGCAAACTTATCGTTTGTCGGATCGCCGCTTGAGAAGCGGTCAGGCATTAATAAATAGATAAAATCTGCGGGAGTAACGGCCTGCGGCTTCGCTGTTCTGTTTGCCAATTCGTAATCGAAGCTCGTTGTTTTTCCATCGTGGTTAATGTCGAGATGTAAGTTTCCGGCTTTAGCATTCGGTGAAATAACTAAATCAATAAAAACGTAATTTGGATTTTCAACCGTAGAAATACGGGTGATTTTTACGCCTCCGTATTCTTTAAGTTTTACACGACCGTTCCCAACCTTATCTCCGTAAACCAGCAGCTGTATATTCGGGTTTTTCATGCCTACGTACCAGTTGGTCGGATTTATTTTGAGTTCGGTGGTTTCCTGAGCGTGTAATAAAAGTGGCATAACAGCAAGCAGTACCGCTATCCTGAAGTGGTTCGAGATTTTTTTCATTATTAGGGATAGTACATAATCGTTCTACAAATTTAAGCGATTCGGAAGCTTTATCATACTAAAATGATTTTTTACCTTTGGGGTCAATCTTTGACCAATTATGAATAAAATTATTTTAGCTTGCCTCATTTTTGCTTGCTTATCGTGTGTTACTGACAGAGAACCTATTAATACTATGACAGAAAATCCTACCGACAAATTAGTAGTTTATCAACTCTTTACCCGCTATTTTGGGAATACAAATACCACCAATAAATTTAATGGGACGATTGCCGAGAACGGCAGTGGTAAGTTCAACCACATTTCGTCAAAAGCCTTGAGCGAACTAAAGAAATTTGGCAGCACGCACATTTGGTTTACTGGCGTGGTGGAACACGCTACCATGACGGAATTTTCAGAGTTCGGAATTCCGCAAGATAGCCCGCAGGTTATCAAGGGGATTGCTGGCTCGCCGTACGCTATTAAAGATTATTATGATGTAAGTCCGGCACTCGCAGTTGATGTAAATAACCGGATGCAGGAGTTTGAAGAATTGGTAAAAAGAACGCACGACGCCGGCCTTAAAGTTATCATTGATTTTGTTCCGAATCACGTAGCCCGCGAATACTGTTCGGATGTAAAACCCGAAGGAATTATTGACTTTGGTGCGGATGATGATAAGACTAAACTTTTTGCCGCGAATAATAATTTTTATTACTTAAACGGAGAATCTTTTACGGTTCCAGCGGAAGCGAATCCGCCCGTTAAACCAGTAAAAGGTTACACCGAAAAACCCGCTAAGGCTACGGGCAATGATGTGTTCAGACCTAATCCAACAATAAATGATTGGTACGAAACGATTAAACTGAATTACGGAGTTGATTACGCGAACAACCGGCAGACGCACTTCGAAACGATACCTGATACTTGGAATAAGATGTACGATGTTTTATCGTATTGGCAATCTAAAGGCGTGGATGGGTTTCGGTGTGATATGGCTGAGATGGTTCCGGTTGAATTTTGGGGCTGGGTTATTCCTAAATTAAAGGCTCAGAGCGAATCTACGTTCATTGCAGAAATTTATAACCCTACGGAGTACGGGAATTATATTTATAATGGAAAGTTTGATTACCTCTACGATAAAGTGGGGCTTTACGATGCCGTCAGGAGATTGATGGAAGGCGGCGGTTCGGTGGCAGACATCACGAAAGTCTGGCAAAAAGAGTCGGGTGAGTTTTCAAACCGGATGTTGCGTTTTCTCGAAAATCACGATGAGCAACGTATCGCCTCGCGGTTCTTCGCTAAAAACATGAATCGCGGAAAAGCCGCGATGGCACTTTCGGCAACGCTGCATGGCGGACCACTCATGTATTATTACGGACAGGAGGTAGGAGTAAACCCAACAAAATCAGAGGGTTTTCAGGGAGAAGACGGACGAACCACTATATTCGATTATTGGGGTGTCCCTGAATTTCAGGCGTGGGTAAACGGCGGAAAATTTGACGGCGGAAAACTATCTCCCGAACAAAAAAAGCTTCGTAAATTTTACGCTAAACTAAACGAATTCGTTTCTTCAAGTGATGTGGTGAAAAATGGTAAGTTCTGGGATTTACAGTACGCCAACGTGGAGGGGCAAAGCTCTTCGTATGATAAACACAAAATTTACAGTTACGTACGCTACCTTGATAAGGAGCGATTGTTATTTGTCTATAACTTCGATTACGAAGATAAGCAAAACGTTGATTTAAGGTTGCCGGAAGATTTATTCAACCAATTAAATATTGAAGGGCAACAACTTACGTTCACCGAGGTATTTACGGGCGAATTAAAGATTAATATGCAGTCAAAAGCATTGACTAGTACTCGACCTGATGTATTAGGAATGTCATTAACGATTGATCCGGGTTCTTTCAAGGTTTTTAAATTTTAAACTCATTCAATCAGTAACCAACCTATGGCATCTTCAAACACGAATCCAACGGCTGTTTTGACCGACAAAAAACCGAAACTGAGTTTTTGGCAAATCTGGAATATGAGTTTTGGGTTTTTAGGTATTCAGATGGGGTTCGCCTTGCAGAATGCCAACGCCAGTCGGATTTTGCAAACCTTCGGGGCGGATGTAGAACACTTGTCGTGGTTTTGGTTGGTGGCTCCATTAACCGGAATGATTGTTCAACCGATTATTGGTCACATGAGCGATAATACCTGGACTCGTTTGGGGCGAAGAAGACCATTTTTCCTTGCGGGAGCTGTTCTTGCCGCAATTGGTTTAATGTTGATGCCAAACGCTGATTTGTTCACTTCGGTTGTACCCGTTTTGTGGGTTGGTGCTGGATTTTTGATGATTATGGATGCTTCGTTTAATATCGCGATGGAGCCGTTCCGGGCGTTGGTGGGCGATAAACTTTCTACCGAACAACGCACTGACGGTTTCTCAATACAAACGGTGCTGATTGGTATTGGAGCGGTAATTGGTTCTTGGATGCCTTATGTATTGGTAAACTGGTTTGGCTACAATGATACCGCTCCGGCGGGCGAAGTGCCAGATAGTTTAGTATTCTCCTTTGTGGCTGGAGCGGTGGTGCTACTCGGTTCTATTATTTGGACGGTAATCAGAACGAAAGAGTACACGCCCAAAGAGCAAGCAGAATATAACAACGAAGTATTTATTGAGGACCAAAAAAGTAGCTTTAGTGACATCATCGTTGCGGTAAAGCAAATGCCGAAACCGATGATCCAACTTGGTTTGGTGCAGTTTTTCTCTTGGTTCGGGCTTTTTTCCATGTGGGTTTTTTCCACCCCCGCCATCGCTCATCATGTTTACAACTTACCGTTGAACGAAACTTCATCGGCCACTTATAATGAAGCGGCAAACTGGGTCGGAATCTTATTTGGTATTTATAACGGTGTTTCGGCAATTTACGCTTTCTTTATTCCGCGGGTTGCGAAACGTTTTGGACGCAAGAAAACGCACGCTTCTTCTTTAATTATTGGTGGACTAAGTCTAATTTCTATTTTTATTATTTCAGATCCGATGCTACTTATCTTACCGATGATCGGAATCGGTATTGCGTGGGCGAGTATTCTTGCTATGCCATACGCTATTTTAGCGGGTTCTTTACCGCACGCAAAAATGGGTATTTATATGGGAATCTTCAACTTTTTTATTACGCTTCCACAAGTAACCAATGGTATAATTGGTGGGATGATGGTGAAGTACCTCTTTGGTGGAAACCCGATTTACTCGCTCGTATTTGGTGGTGTATGTTTTCTTATCGCCGCCGCAACGGTAACTCGGGTGGACGATAAAGACGACTTAGTACTTGCGTAAAGTCGCATAAAATTAATGGGAGGTAGCATTATCAGTTATTCTTATCTATCTGATAAAAAAAGGAACTAATTAATAATGTACTTTACGCTTATCCGTTTCCTCCTATGATACAAAAACGTTACATAAATAGATTTTTGCAGGTATTGCTTTGGTTGTTTTACGCCTTAATACCATTGTTTTATACGCTTCAACGCTTGGCGAACGATCCTTCGTTTTCGGAGCGTTCTACGTACAATAATCCGATATTCTGGCTCTTTGTGAATATCTCTTCCGTGGGGTTATTCTACTTCAATTCAGAATATTTAATCCCAAACTTTTTTAAGAGAAAGAGGGTAGTTTCTTACTTCCTGATATTGGCGGGAATTATCGTTGTCTTAATCCTTATTCGGGTCGCACTGCGGATTACCATAACCGGAAATAGTGATAAACTTACGTACTATTTCTACTTTAATTCGCTGCTTCCGTACCTCTTTATTTTTGCAATTAGTACGTCGTATCGCTTCTTTAGTGATTACGTGCGGGAAGAGAAGATAAAGTCTTATTTGGAAAATGAACGACTTAAGTCGGAACTGTCTTTTTTACGTTCGCAAATATCTCCGCATTTTATGTTTAACCTGTTAAATAGCATGGTTTCGCTCGCCAGAAAAAAGTCTGATTTGCTGGAACCGATGCTGATAAAAATGTCTGAAATATTACGTTATATGCTATATGAGAAAGATGATTCTAAAATTCCGATTGAGAAAGAGTACGCTTATCTAAACAATTACATAGATTTACAGATTCTGCGGTTTGGCAAGAAAGTTAAGGTTAACTTTGAGAGCAATCTCGAAAATACTTCTTTATTGATTGAGCCGATGCTATTAATTCCGTTTGTTGAAAATGCTTTTAAGCACGGGACCGGAATAATCAAAGAACCGACGATTGATATCATCTTAGAGACAAATGCCGACGGTATTTTTTTTCAGGTGAAAAATATTACATCATCCGCCCAACAAATAGACACTAAAGACCCAAGCTCAGGAATTGGTCTGGTGAACGTAAAAAGAAGGCTGGATTTACTTTACCAGAAAAGAAACAAATTGAAAATCGTTGATTCGGCGAATTCGTATCAAGTATCTTTAAATATCTACTTTCATGATTAAATGTATCGCAATAGACGACGAAGAACTCGCTTTAGAGCTTCTTGTAGATAATATTAACAATGTCCCGTACTTAGAATTAGTCGGAACTGCATCTAACACATTGGAGGCAACTGACCTATTAAGTACAAATGAAGTTGACTTACTTTTCCTGGATATTCAAATGCCCGGACTTTCGGGTATCCAATTTCTAAAGACACTCACGCAGTCGCCAATGGTTATTTTTCATACTGCTTATGAAGAATACGCACTCACCGGTTTTGAGCTCAACGTGGTAGACTATTTATTGAAACCCGTTTCTTTCGAGCGTTTTTTGAAAGCCTGCAACCGGGCACAGGAGTTTTACAATTTGAAAAATGCTACCTCGCGAGAAATCGGTTCGGACTACTTTTTCGTCAATTCTGAATACTCGCTCGTTAAGATAAAGTACGCCGAAATTCTGTACATTGAAGGATTAAAAGATTACATCAAAATCTACATTGAAGACGTTAAAAGACCAGTCATCACCCGCATGACCATGAAGAGTATCGAAGAGAAGTTAATTCCTTACAACTTCATGCGAGTACATAAGTCTTACATCATTTCACTGCCAAGAATCAAGTCAATCCGCAATTTAAAAGTGACAATTAATGAAATTCAGATTCCTGTAAGCGAACAGAATATCGAGCAACTGATGTCTAAAATTGGTGGTAGCTAATTAAGGAGGTAGCGTTATATTTACGCACTTTTCAATTAAAATCTACAAAGCGAAAGCAGGGCAATCCACGTAAATACGACGAGTGAGCAAAATAGGAGAATTGTTGCAGTAGACCGCAGAAAACTTTTTCGTTGTTATAGATCACGATTTTTGCAGTCGACCTGCGTAAGTTGGAAGTAAGATTTACCATAAAAATAAAAATTGCCTTGATACAAATCAAGGCAATTTTTATTGGTCTTAGTTTAAGGTTAAAATTACGCAATCTATTACATTTTGCTTTCAGTTTCTAAAAATTTGTTATTTTGGTTTATGGATTTCCAACGTTCCAATAGCCATAGTATTTCTCGTATTACTGTTCATCTTGTTTGGTCAACGAAGTACCGCCATCCCGTTCTTGTGGGTGATATTAAGTTACGTTTCCGTATGCTTTTGATTCAAATTTGCGAGGCGGAGGGTGTTCAAATCCTAAAGGGTGTTGTTTCTAAGGGTCATGTTTATATGCATATTGAATACTGTCCTTCACACTGGGTCAGTCACTTGGTCAAGCTGTTGAAAGGTCGTTCATCGCGGTAGTTACAGATTGAGTTTACTGAGTTGAAGAAGCGTTATTGGGGTCGCCATTTTTGGGCGATTGGTTATGGTTGTTGAATCGGGCCGCCGGGCGGGTACTGGCAATATTACTGATGAGATGGTTAACGAGTATTTGGAACCCCATCGCAAACCCAATGATAATGATAATACGAATTTTATCGTTGAATAGGCAGACTTTCAGTCTGAACAAAAACTATGGACTTTCAGTCCACAGTGATTTATTTGGTATTTGACACTAAAAGTCGACGTCCCTAACTTTTTTAAACCACTGATTACGAACGTGATTTGAATTCTTTGCGGTGGTAAAATAATGGGCCTGAATCATTTCCTCATCAACGGTATATTCAACTACATAATGCGGCAAAACAGTTAACTCGTAAGTTCTTTCCTCATCAACTCCTCTTTTAAACCTCTTGGTGTTCGCAAAAGTGGTATAGTTGATTTCGTTTGCTTACACTTTTTTGTTGTTCTCATCTATAGTCACCATACCAATCGGTATAATCAGGTTATTTTTTCCTTATTCGTTTACAAATGCGTGAAATTATAACACTCTACATCATAAGAAATATTGAATAATTAATTTCTATAATTGGTGGCTAGATGAGCCATTTTTGTTGATAAATCCCGCTTTTGTTGCCAAGAACAGGATTTTATTTGTCACACGCTTGAGTTGTATCTTTAATGTTTGGCTTACGTATACATAAATGTGCCAACGTATCGTGTTCTTGTTTTAGTACCAAAATATATTCTGAATTTCAATGATTTTAATGGAAAATAATTTAATAACATATTGTACTATATCAAGTTTATTGGAATGGTGTATAAATTCACTCAATGCTTATTGTTAGGTAGTTATGAGTCATTTTTGTGAGTTTTTTCCGTTTTTGTATTGTATTTTACCGTAAAGTGTCCTACCTTTGTAGGACAAAGCAAAAGATATAGCAATTTATTGAGATATTACAATTGCTTATGGAAAGAGGTTCCATGATCGGACGAATGTCCGATCAGTTTTTTTCACCAAATTCTTTTTTAATGAGTATAAAGCAAATAGTTGTTTTACTTTTATTTATTTTTAGTTCTTTGACTTTAACATTTTCTGTTTCAGCTGCTTCTTTTTCGAAGTACGCCCCAAAGCTACTTCGTTTTGAAGGTGCAGGTTACGGAATTCACAAACCAATATATGGAGATAGAGACTTCACGAAGTCCGAAGCCCTCCGCATTATGCGTCGAAACTACTGGGATCGCTTTCACGGTGATAAATTCGCCAGTCAGGAAGTAGCAGAGGTATTAATTGATCACTTGATTAATGCTGGCTCCGGAAGAAGAGGCGAAAACATAAAAGCTTTTGAAGCAATTATCGGAGTAAAACAAGATGGTATTTTGAGCGTTCAGGACGTTGAACGTGCGAACAGCTTTTATTTTGCTGATCAAATAGTAAATCCGTACGTTAAGTACCGGGTTCTTTACTACAAATCACGCAGAGAAGCCCATCTTTATCCTGGTTGGATAACACGAGCTAAGAGCTTTTTGATAAGTTCTTCCGAATCCAAACCCAATGTTAAAGACTTGTACTTACCGCAATCAATAGAAATGCGGTACAAACATATAAAACTTTAAAAAAAAGCCTCCCGAATATTTTGGGAGGCTTTTTTCATTACAGCCATTTGGCAACCGCGTTCAACAAAAGCTTGATCGTTGGTATGTAGGGCGGGGCAAACAAACTTGTTTGGCTAAACTTATTCTCCACCACGGGTTTGATATTTGAAAATTCCACAAAACCGTAATGCCCGAACGACTTCCCGATTCCCGAATTATTTACGCCTCCAAAAGGAGAGGATTCAATGAGGTAATGAATTACCACATCATTAATAACAAACGCCCCCGAAGAAGTATTCTCCGCTACCGTCTTCTTAGTTTCTGATGATCTTGAGAATAGGTACAAAGCAAGCGGCTTATCGTTTGCGTTGATGTAATCCAATGCTTCTGGTAAATCATCGTAAAATTTTATGGGAAGGATCGGACCAAAAATCTCCTGCTGCATAATGGTCATCTCTTCGGTAACTTCAGAAATTATGGTGGGTGCGAAGTAGTTGTCAGAATCGTTCGATTTTCCTCCGGCTAACACTTTTCCGCCCTTTGATTCTGCGTCTTGCAGCCAGTCCCTCAGCCGGTTCAAATGATGAGCGTTGACAATTCGAGCGTAATCGGGGTTGTTTTCAATATCGTTGCCGTACATTTCGGTCAGTTTCTCAACGAGTTTTTTTGTAAATTTTTCCTTGATTGAAGAATGAACCAATAAGTAATCTGGTGCAATGCAAGTTTGCCCATTATTCATAAATTTTCCAAATATTATTTTTAAAGCAGCGTCGTTTAAGTCAACTTTTTTGTCAATAATTGCCGGGCATTTTCCACCGAGTTCAAGTGTGACCGATGTTAGATTTTTTGCCGCTGCTGCCATCACAAGTTTCCCAACGGCGGGACTTCCCGTAAAGAAGGTGTGGTTAAAAGGTAATTTCTGTAATTCGATTGCCGTTTCGGCGTCACCTTCAATTACACAAATTTCATTTTCGTCAAAGAGTTCGGTGAGCATTTCCTTCAATAGCAACGACGTATGCGGCGTCATCTCCGAAGGCTTGATGATGCACACGTTTCCGGCGGCGATTGCCTGCAAGAGTGGCTTCAGCGTCAGGTTGAACGGATAATTCCACGGGCTGATTATTAGGCAATTACCTTTGGGTTCGTGTGTGACTTTCCCGGTTGTTCCCAATAACCGGAGCGGTACATCAATAGATTCGGGCCGCATCCAACTTTTCAAATGCTTGATAATGTAGCGGGCTTCGCCGGTTACGGGTATAATCTCACTTATTTTGGTTTCGCTTTCGCCCCGTTTAAAGTCTGCTTTCAACGCTTTAAAAATACGGTCTTCGTTTTCGTACGTCCAATCACGAATCAATTTTATCTTTTTGATTCTTTCACTCGCGGTTGACTTTGCAACGGTGCCAGCATGTAATTTTTGGCGGCTAAATAATTCCTGATAACGGTTTTTAGTTGATAAGGCTGTTGAAGTAGCAGTCATAATGGTATAGTTTGGATGAATATATCTAACGCAATTTATCCATAAAGTACAATATATTTATCCTTATGTCTAATTTTGATAATCGTAATATTCATTACCTTTACCTAAAATGCTTTCTTAACTAACGTCGGGTTTATTTTTCATCAACAGTTTATGTCAATCGTAAGTCAAAATATCAAATATCTCCGCCGAACGAACGGCTTAACTCAGGAACAGTTTGCCCGTAGAATAGGAATTAAACGCTCATTAGTGGGAGCGTACGAGGAAGCAAGGGCAAACCCGCCGCTTGACAAGCTCAAAACTATCGCTAATACTTTTAAAATCACGGTAGATTCGCTGATAAAGCACGATATTCGGAAACTACGGGAAACGCCCGATATGGCATTTGAGTTTGAGAAACAAAAAGATGCTGTGCCTATTAAAGACGTAGCGTCTGATTTCCTGAATAAAATTCAGCCTACTATACAAGCTCCCCGACCACGACCTTCTGTGTTTGAGGGTAACCGTGCGGACCCCGCGACTTATAACCGGACTGAACCTACACAAAACGAGCGATTCAAGCAAGCCGAACCGTTACCGGTGAAGGT
>JBLHXN010000119.1:0-9858 GCA_047630355.1 Spirosomataceae bacterium
TTCAGTACCCAAACGGGTACAATGGCGTACGTTGCCGCTGTTTTCTTCGCACTTGGCGTGGCGTATTTCTGGCCAACCATGATTGGCTTTATTGCCAAGCGAGTGCCATTGAGTGGGGCAATTGGAATGTCAATTATTGGCGGAGTAGGGATGTTCTCATCTTATATTTTTCAGCCAATTATCGGGCGTTGGATTGACGGCGACTTGGCTGAAAAAGCGGCGTTGGGTTTAGAAGGGGATGCACTCGAATTAGCTGCCGGACAAGCCACGCTTTCAACCATGATTACCTTTCCGGCAATTCTAATTGTTGCGTTTACGTTTCTTTATATTTGGCAGCGAAATGCCAGTAAGAAAACGGTTTCAGAAGTACCTGTTGCCCATTTGTAAAAACTTTAAATAGTAATTAGCTGAAAAGCCGCTTTACGAATATTCGTAAAGCGGCTTTTTTGTTTGGTGAACTTCAAAAATAAGAAGTGCGTTTTCAAAACCTAAAACCTAAAACCTAAAACCTATCTTAAATCCTATCCTTAAACGTCTCATAACCAAACGATTTCAACAGTTCAAACGAATCATCTTCTTTCCAAACGCCAATACTTGGTAAGCCAACGCCGTTGAAAGTCGTGGTTTTTACCATCGTGTAGTGAATCATGTCATCGAAGATAATGGTATCTCCGATTTCAAGTGGCTCGTCAAACGAATAATCGCCCATTTGATCTCCGGCGAGGCACGTCATTCCGCCCATGCGGTAAGTTGGTTTTCTTTCTACGGGTTCGTGGTGTGAATTATGAATTTTTGGTTTATACGGCATTTCGAGCGTATCGGGCATGTGAGCGGCGAATGATATGTCAAGAATTGCGACATCGATGCCCTGAGCATCCACAATATCCATCACCGTACTCTTTAAATAGCCGGTTCGCCAACCAATCGCCGAACCCGGTTCGATGATGATTTCCAAATCATACGTCTCTTTCAAACGCTTTATTTGCTTGATAAAATGCTCGTGGTCGTAGCCTTCTTTGGTCATTAAATGTCCGCCGCCGAGGTTCAGCCATTTCACCTGGTGCAATAAATCACCGAATTTTTCTTCGATGTGAACGAGCGTTCTTTCCAACACATACGAGTCATTTTCGCACATGGTGTGTGAATGCAAGCCTTCAATACCGTCGGGTAATTTATCTCCCAATGCCTCGCGGGTAATTCCCAAACGGCTACCCACAATGCACGGATTGTACATGTCGGTTTCCACTTCGGCGTATTCTGGGTTTATGCGTAAACCGCACGAAATGTGTCGGTCGTTAGCTTGAATCTTATCTTTGAATGTCTCGTATTGTTTCAACGAGTTAAACGTGATGTGTTCGCTGTAACGCATTAATTCGTCAAACTCTTCGTGCTTATAAGCCGGAGAATAGACGTGAGCCAAGGTCTGCATTTCTTCGTGAATTAGCCTTGCTTCGTTCAGCGAACTGGAAGTCGCCCCTGAAAGGTATTTCTTCACCATCGGGAAAGTGCTGTACATCGAGAAGCCCTTCAGAGCTAAAATTATTTTTGCCCCCGAACGCTCTTGTACGTCGTGCAATAACTCAAGGTTTTTACGCAATAGCCGCTCTTCGAGCACGTAGCAGGGCGATGGTATTTGGTTAAATTCTACTGACAAGACTTTATAATTGAGATTGATAATTTTATTTTTTAGAAGGCTAATTCACCTTCTTTTTCAAAACTACTTTTACGAATCGAAAGTTTCAAAACATATTGCTGTTAGTTATTTAGGTAAATGTCTAAATATAATGTAGGTTTGTTTCAGAATTCTAAGAATAACAGTGCATTGTTTAATTTCTAAAAAGTAAATTTTACAACGATGAAAAATAATCAACCAACGCTCGACGATATGGTTTTCGAGCACAGAAACAAATTATACGGAGCTTTTGAACTCCGGAAAAGCTACGCAAATACACTTCGAAAAGCCACAATTATTGGAGCAGCCGCAATGCTCTTCGTAACTGGAAGCAGCTTTATTTATTTCAAAAGTCAGCCGAAGGAGGTTGCTAAAAAAATTATAAACTGTACTTTTGATTTAGTTGAGCTACCAGATCATGAAGTTGAGGACATTGTTCTACCGCTGCCGCCGCCAGTTGTAGAAACACCTCCTCCCGTTCGAATTATTGCGTATTTACCGCCTGCTCCAGTAGTTGATGATTTAGATTTTGAGGAAATAGTAATTCCGAATCAAGAGGAATTAGAAAATGCTCAAATTAGCAATAGAAACGTTGACGGTATTGACGCAACAACGATTGTATTCGATGCCCCGCCATCTGCTCCGGTTATTACGAAAGAAATTATTATTACTGAGTTCAAACCAGATAATACGCCTTTCATGAGGGTTGAGGTAATGCCCGAATTTGTGGGCGGAGTGAGCGAATTGTATAAGTGGCTGAGCAATAATCTTCGCTACCCGTCAGCGGCGGTGAATACAAGTGTGGAAGGAAGGGTTTTTGTGAAATTTATCGTGGAAAAAGACGGCAAAATATCTAAACCAGAAGTCTTAAAAGGAATCGGTTTCGGGTGCGACGAAGAAGCTTTGAAATCTCTACGAAAAATGCCCAACTGGAATCCCGGAATGCAAAATGGCAAACCTGTGCGGGTTTATTTCACCCTTCCAATTGTTTTTAAGTTGCAATAAAATCAACCTAAGAGGTTTGTTTACGATAGAACTCGAACCTCATAGGTTTTAAAATATCTAATTGTATGAAGTACCTGTTTTGCCTTTTTTTTAGCACGTTTTACGTAACAGTTCTTGCTCAAAACATAGATAGTACAAAGCAGGAAATGTCAATTTATCATTTCACGGACGGTGCTCCCAAGTTTCCTGATGGAACTTCAGCAATGTACAAATGGATAGTAAAAAACTTAAAATACCCCGAAGAAGCATTTAACAAACGCATTCAAGGAAAGGTGTATGTGAAGTTTGTAATAGAAGCTGATGGTTCTGTCTCAAAACCAAATGTTTTGAAAAGAGTATATGAAGAGTTATACGAAGAGGCTTGTCGGATTATCTGCTCCTTTCCCAAATGGCAACCTGCAACGTTAAGTGGTAAACCTGTGAGAACTTATTTCACAATGCCCATCACGTTTAAATTAAAATAAGGTAAACCTACGAGGTCTGAATTCTCCGAAAGAGAAGAGACTTCATAGGTTTAATGCTTTACTAAATTTTATAGAAATCCAAGAACTAAAATGGAACATCTGAATATTTATGAACTCGGGTAAAGAACCTTCTGGTTCAGCAATCCCTTCGGGCTGAAGCGTTCCCAGTTATGTTTATCTTTTTGTAAGCGATCTGCAATTATGCGGAGAATCGAGAAATTTGATCCCATTCCGATGTGACTTCCCCGAACTTCAATATTTTGGTGAATCTCAGTTTCCATAGCTTCCATGCACATTTTCCAATTTACAATACCGTCGCTCTTGGAGTAAATGGCGGTAGTAGGCACGGGGGCTGGAAGCGGTAAACTGTCTAAAAATGCTTGATTAATGTGATTTACTTTTTTGCCACCGCTAATCAGAGAATACAGCCAGGAAATATTATTTGGCTCAGTGAGACCCGAAAATGGCGATCCCATGGTGATTAACTGACGGACTTTCTTAGGATTTTCTTTGGCAATCTGTCGGGCGTAAACTCCGCCTAAACTCCAACCAATTAAACTAACGGGTTGTCCCGTTTGAAAATAGATTTCATCTACGCGGGTCAATAACAAATCTACGTAGTCCAGTTTTCCGAAATTACGTCCCATTCCCCAGTCATACACATCGTACCCTAGCTTTGCTATATACTCTCTGAGAGCCTTTGTAGACGTTTCAGAGCCCATAAAACCCGGCAATACCATTACGGGATGACCATCGCCTTTGGCAGTTCTGGCAAATATTTTTTTGTAAGGAATGGAGATACTTTTTTCCAGTATAGCCATTCCCGGTTCGCTTAATAAATTGAACAAGGATGGCCGGGACATTGTATGAGTCATGTTGATATGAAGTGGATATGTTACGCAAATAACACCTTTTTGTTGTTAAGTGTTGCAAGAATAGTACAAAAAAAACTTTGTAGAGTGCATAATATTGTGGTTTTTTGCTCTCCAAAATCTATAATAAATTATCGTTCCGTGCTATACAGCCGTTAAATGTAGTTCAAGTTGAGTAATTAGTAAATATGTTTATATTTGACTTAATCAACGAGCCGTACAAAACCACTTTATGGAGAATAACGTCAAAATTCAACAACTTCTCACCGACATTGAGTTTCAAAAAAAACTTACTCGAATTTCTGTTCAAAAAGGCATTAGTCAAGTTCAGGCTACTTTAGAGGCAGAAACTTACCTGCGTGAATTATACACCGAACATGATACCACTGTAAACATCGGTTTTATAGAATTGTTTCAGTTCGTGCTAAGTCAGGGCTACGATAAGTCAATAGACGTAAATCCGCTGGAGTTAAAAGCATTGGCAAAATTAATGCGGAATAACTCAGTGGCGTTTGTACTGACGCACAAATCTTACATTGATTTAATGGTCTTGTCGCTGGTTCTCGCCCGTCACGGATTGCCAATTCCGTATTTATTCGCCGGAATAAATCTCGATTTTTTCCTCTTTGGAAAACTGATGCGTAAAAACGGACTGATATTTATTCGCCGTTCTTTCAAAGACAATCCTATATATAAAGCAACTTTACGTTATTTTATCACCCATTTACTGAACGAACAAGCTCAGTTTATGTGGGCGATTGAAGGTACTCGTTCCCGAACCGGGAAACTCGTCTGGCCGCAAATGGGAATCCTGAAATACATCATGGAAGCCAATCAGGACGCCGAACGTAACGTGAAATTTGTTCCGGTTTCAATCGTGTTTGACTTGATTCCTGATGTAGCAGATATGACCGAAGAAGGTCGGGGAAAAAGTAAAAAGCCCGAAAACTTCAAGTGGATGCTCAATTATATTCGTAAGATGAGCAAGAACGACTTGGGGAAAATCTCCGTGCGGATTGGTACGGAAACCGAAATATACGAAGACAAAACTATTGATATTCCAACCGAAATTGGCAGCGAACGAATTCTGGATGATAGTTCGGTGAGCCGGTTGGCGTTTGATTTGGTAAACAAAATTAATGACATTACTCCAATAACTACCGTTTCGCTGGTCTGCATGGCATTATTGAGCAAATTTGCCCTTACTAAACAAGGCGTGGCGAGTAATGTAGCTGATTTAATGCAGCTCATTGAAAGTCATAAAGACGATGCGTTGGTAGATCGCGGGCGTTCAATTGGTGAAAGCGTGCAATCGGCGTTGAATATGTTGACCCAAACCGATATCCTGCTTCGTCAGGGAGATGCACTTCACACAAAATACACGATTAATCGGGCGAAATATTTACAGGCGACTTATTACGCGAATATGTCGGTGCATCAGTTATTTCACCGGGCTTTTGTAGAATTAGCTTTGTTAAAAGTTGTTCAAACTGAAGTTCCGGAACGCTCTGCCGAGTTTTGGACAGAAATTATGTCACTCCGTGATGTATTCAAATTTGAGTTCTTTTATTCTTCCAAAGAGGCATTCACTACAGAAATTGAATCTGAATTAGCTTACTTCCGAAAAGACTGGAACAAGTACTTCTTTCAGCAGAAATCTGATTTGAAAAACTTCCTCAAAAAGCAGAAAATACTCGTTGCTCCCGTAATTCTGAGTAATTATATTGAAGCTTACAAAGTAGTGGGGCAGGGCTTGCAAATCTGGGACGTTTCGGTGCCGTTTGATAATAAGAAGTTCACTGATTACTGCTTATTTTTGGGCGAAGAAATGCACTGGCTCGGACAAATTCGACGGGTGGAAGCAGTTTCAAAACCATTTTTGGATAACGGTATTCGATTGATAAATAACCTCAAACTCGTTCCGAAAGAAGAGGAAAAAGACAAAGAGCGAATCCGGGAATTTAACGCTACGCTCGAAGATATTTCGGAGCGGATGAATAAGCTGCAAAGTTTCACGTTGGATAAACACAATAATCCTGATTTGCTGAATATTCCGATTGAACGCGATATTGTACCGGGTTCACGAACCGAAAGTATCACTAAAGATATTTTATCGGGTGAAAAAGGACCGCACATCGGAGCGTTCTTTGACTTAGACAGAACATTAATTAATGGTTTCTCCGCAAAAGATTTCGCCAAAAACCGAATTTTAAGTGGACAATTCTCTTCTAAAGAACTGGTAAATCAGTTTGCAGGTATAATTACCTACGCCGCTGGAAATGGCAACTTTGCCAGTATGGCGGCAGTAAGTGCTAAGGGTGTTCAGGGCGTTGCTGAGCAAGTATTCGTGGATGTCGGTGAAGACGTTTATCAGAAATCACTTGCTACCGCCATTTTCCCCGAATCACGGGCGTTAGTCGCCGCTCACATTTCCATGGGGCACACCGTCACTATTGTATCGGCGGCAACGCCGTATCAGGTTGAACCAGTCGCTCGTGATTTGGGTGTTGACATTGTTCGGTGCACCCGCATGGAAGTCGAAAAAGGTTATTTCACGGGAAAAATTCTCGAACCTGCTTGTTGGGGCGAAGGAAAAGCAAAAGCTGGACTCGAACTCGCCGAAACCTATAAATTGGAATTAGGAAAGAGCTTTTTCTACACCGACAGCTACGATGATTTACCGTTATTAGAAATCGTGGGAAATCCCCGACCAATCAATCCAGATTCTAAGCTGTCGATTTTAGCTTTTCAAAACGATTGGCCAGTCCTTCGTTTTACGGAAGTGAGTAATTCTAAAATGACAAACTTACTCCGAACGGGCGTTGCCAGTAGTATTTTCCTTCCGGCAATTGCCAAGGGCGTATTAAACGGCGTATCGAAGATGTCGTGGAACGAAGGGTTAGACGCCATGTGGGCAACCATTGGTGATTTGGGAGCCGCCGCAGCGGGAATTCAGTTGGCTATAAAAGGCGAAGAACACCTGTGGGCTTCTCGTCCGGCGGTGTTTATACTGAATCACCAAAGCAACGCCGATTTCTTGATTGCCATAAAATTAATCAGAAAAGACGCCCGTGCCGTGGCAAAAAAGGAACTGGAAAGCGTCCCGATTTTGGGACAAATGATGGCGGCGTCAGGTACTATATTTTTGGATCGCACCGACAAAGATAAAGCCATTGAGTCCTTAAAACCCGCAGTGGACAGTCTTAAAGAAGGAACGTCGGTGGTGATTTTCCCCGAAGGAACCCGAAGTTACGATTACACGCTCGGAAGTTTTAAAAAAGGAGCATTCCACATGGCAATGCAAGCGGGCGTACCACTGATTCCGATTATTCTGAAAAATGCCCACGATGCTATGCCACGAGGTAAAAACGTATTTACGCCAACCATGGTGGAGGTTATCGTAAAACCACCCGTTCATACGCACGATTGGACAAAAGAAAACATGAATGATAAAATTGCTGAAGTACGTGAGATATTTTTGAAGGAATTGGGACAAATGCCCGTTGTTGATGAATGATTAGTAATTTCAATGAACAAGATAAAACTTACATAATGTTGAGTTTATTCATTTTAAGGATGATTCGTATGATGGTAGATTAGTAAACTACGTCAGAAGAATAAATACGAAAGGCAAAGTAAAGAGGGTAGTCAGTCAATCCTTGATTATTCCGACGCTTGACGTAAAAGAATTAATGAATGTATTTTTGAATGATAACATTGAAACATTAAGAAATTGCGAGGATGTAAACGGGTGCGTTATTGGGGCTGATGGATTGAGTTATCGCTTCAATATCACAATTACAGAACTTAATCGAAGTTATTCATATTGGGAGCCTGAAAATGATTGGTATTAGAATGCAAGTATTTTTGAAGTAGAAAAAGTAAGGTCAATAATTGGTGAATTAAAAAAACGAGTCGCATTGTGGAATTTATTTGCTGACTTTAGAAGCAATCTTGGTCCAGAAAGGTATACTTACGGGATGATAATTTATTCAGTGAATTATTGAATGACTTATTCGCCAATTTGCCACTTCACTCAATCACTAATTTTAAATTGAAACACTATGTTAAAAGTAGGAATAATAGGAGGAGGTTCTTGGGGAACAACGGTCGGGTCTTTAGTTGCCCGAAACGCACACGTTACCCTTTGGGCTCGTGACGAAAATACCGTAAACGACATAAATACGCATCATCAAAATAAAAAGTATTTAGACGGTTTTCCGTTAAATAAAAACCTCAAAGCAAGTCACTCTCTTCAGGAAACCCTTGAAGACGCCGATGTTATTGTGATGGCGGTGCCGTCGCAAAATTACCGCAGCGTACTTGAGAAGATGAAACCGTTCATTCGCCCCTGGATTCCGATTGTAAGTCTAACAAAAGGTCTGGAACAAGGAACTTGTCTCCGCATGACCGAAATTGTGGAAGAAATGCTGCCCGAGCATCCGGTCGGAGTTTTGACCGGACCAAATCTCGCTAAAGAGATTCTGCAAGGACAAGCCGCCGCCGCCGTTATTGCGATGGTAGATAAAAATATCGCTAAAGCGTTGCAAAAAATATTCAGCACAGGACTTTTTCGGGTTTATACGAACAATGACGTCATTGGTTGTGAAGTAGCGGGAGCGTTGAAAAACGTTATCGCCATTGCTGCGGGAATGGGCGACGGTGCCGGAGCGGGAGATAACACCCGTGCTACGGTAATTACCCGTGGACTTTCGGAATTGTCACGTCTTGGCGTGGCGATGGGCGGAAAACGCCGCACCTTCTCAGGACTTGCCGGAATGGGAGATTTACTTGCTACGTGCATCAGTCCGTTGAGCCGTAACCGAAGCGTTGGAATTAAACTTGGACAGGGAATGAAAATTGACGAAATAATTTCTGAAATGTCGATGGTTGCTGAAGGTGTAAAAACCAGCGGTGTGGTAATAGAATTAGCTAAAAAATACAATGTCGAAATGCCGATTGCCCACGAAGTGTACAAGGTAGTAAACGGCGAAGGCACGGTCATGGAATCTTTCCGCGGATTAATCAAAACGCAAAGTGGATCGGAAGCTGAACCGGGTTGAGGGAAGTGGACTTTTATTTAAATATAACTTTCAGCGGCATCTCAAACCCAATCCAAGTTTTACTGTTAATGCTGTCAGATACAGCGAGTAGTCTTCCGGTTTGAAACGAACCGTTTTCTAAATAGAAAAATAACGCCGTGTCGTGTTCGGGATTGACAATTCAGTACTCCAACACCCCCGCTTCTTCGTAGAGTTCGTATTTGGCTTTCATCTCCCGCTTTGAACTTTCCGGAGAAAGTATTTCGACTACAACTTCAGGAGCACCAGAGCATCCCTTTTCGTCTATTTTAGAAATATCGCAGATTACACAAATATTCGGTTGAACAACGGTCTGGATTTGCTCGTCGTTCTTCGTTCGCTCCAAATATACGTCAAAAGGTGCGTAGAAAACTTCACAAGGTGAATTATCCAAGAACTTTCCTAACTCGAAGCTGATATTCCACGAAATTCGCTGATGCCGACTTGCGGGAGCGGGCGACATCGCAAAGATTTCCCCTTTTATTAACTCTATGCGATCTTTGATCCGCTACGTCAGGTAATCTGCGTGCGAGTAAGTTTTTGAAAGTTATAATTGATTTATGCTGGTAATCTCCATACGGCTGCGTTTGCGTATTTCAAAGATAAGAGAAATTCTCTGATTAAATTACGTGGCGTTTTTTACTGTAACTTTTCTGTAACTTCCTGATAATATCTTTGTGCTATAGTTAATCAATAGACACAAATTTTAATACATATTATCATGGCAAATACAATACAAACAATTCCAAAGGCAACTGCCGCTA
>JBLHXN010000120.1:0-9846 GCA_047630355.1 Spirosomataceae bacterium
GTTGGAGCTTGCCCCAAAGTACCTACCCCGTATTGGTTTTGAAGATCAGTCATGTCCCATGCTCTATCTACCGTATAGTTAGAGTTGTAAGATACGCCTATTCCCTTCTGGTTTTTTCCAGTTTTGGTAGTAATAAGTATTACACCATTTGCTGCTCTTGAACCGTAAAGTGCAGAAGCAGAGTTACCTTTCAATACAGAGATATTGGCAATATCGTCAGGGTTAATGGCGGTAAGTCCGTCTCCATTATCATTTCCACCCCACATCCCAGCGTTTCCAAGGTTAGAGTTATCCATTGGTACACCGTTAATAACGTACAATGGCTGATCGTTGCCACTCAGTGAAGAACCTCCACGGATAACAACCCTACTAGAACCCGCAACACCCGTAGTTGGAGATGATACATTTACACCAGCAATTTTTCCGGTCAATGCATTTCCTAAGTTTGCAGTACGTGATTCTGTGAATTGATCACCATCTACCTGAGTTACTGAGTAGCCCAAAGACTTTTTGCTTTTCTCAATACCAAAGGCAGTTACAACCACTTCTCCCAAAACCGCAGCGTCTTCTGCAAGTGTGACGTTCATCACGCTGCTGTTGCTTACTGTTATGTTTTGAGTTTCAAAACCGATGTAACTGTAAGTTAATTCAGTACCTTTGTTTACACCAATGGTGTATTCTCCTTTGTCGTTAGTAATGGTACCTTTAGTGGTACCCTTCACTGTTACATTTACACCATATAGTGCAGCTCCCGAGCCATCAGTAACTTTACCTTTCACGCTCATTTGCTGGGCAAATGTTACCAGTGTAAAAAGTGTAAAGACTGACGTTAAAATCAATCGTAGTTTTTGTTTCATAAGTAATATTGGAATTAAGGTTAACAAATATATTTACAATACTTTATATTTAAAGCTACGAATAGTACAATAGAAAATAAAATTGTTGCAAATAATAAAACAAATATAAAAGATTTTTTATATTTTTGGGCTATATATTAAAATTATTTAAAAACGCATGGAACTTCTCTAAGAATGGAAATCGAAAGTATTAGTTCGCCGGACTTATCGGTTGTGGACAGAAAAAAACAACAGCACCTTAGAGCAATATTATGTAAGGCATACTTCAGTAATACATTTACTATATCTACTATTGCCAAGCATATTCATATTTCAATACCGTCAGCCACGAGTTATATAAATGAGTTAATTGATGTGGGTTGGCTGATTGAAGCAGTAGCAAAAGCCACTGCCTCTGGTCGCCGACCTTCTATGTTTAAGCTGAATCCTGCGAAGAAGAACTTTATAATAGTTGATATCAATACCCGTACAACTACTGTTTATTTAGTTGACTTATCGCACGAGATAAGAGCGAAGAGAGAAATACAGTTGGCTATTTCGGAAGCTACTTACCCGAATTTGCTACTCGGACAAGTTGAAGAATTAGTAAACGAATTTGGTTCTCCTTGGGCTATAGGCCTATCATCTCCTGGTTTAATACACAAGAAGAAAGAAGAAAACCTTACCTACACTAATCATAATGCCAACGGAATGTCTCTGACTCAATGGTTGGGAGAACAAACGGGAATCAAATCTTACCTGATAAATGATACCAGAGCATCGCTGCTTGGTGAATATCATTTTGGGTACGTTAAGAAGAAAGAGAATGTAATTCTTCTGAACATGGATTGGGGTGTTGGGTTAGGAATCTTAGCGAACGGTAGCATCGTTGAGGGTGCGGATGGCTTTTCGGGAGAATTAGGGCACATTCAGGTAGAACCAAACGGAAAACTCTGTCACTGTGGTAAGATTGGCTGTCTTGATACTATTGCTTCGGCGTCTTCTATTCTTGCGAATGTGGTAGAAGGGCTGAATAATGGAGAAAAATCACTGCTTCAGGAGAAAAAAGAAGGAATAACCATTGACCACATTATTTGGGCAGTGAAACGCGGAGACTCGTTTGCCATATCTGTTGTAAATAATGCAGCTAATGAACTTGGGAAGGGATTAGCAGTTGTAATTCACCTACTGAATCCACAGACAATTATCATCGACGGAATTTTATCCAATATGGGGGACTTGATTACTTCCGCTATTAAGCAAGCCATAAACAAATATTGTATCAACGACTTTAAACAAGGATTAGATATTGTCGTTTCGCCTTTTGGGGACTTGTCGAAAGTTTACGGAACGGCATCTTACGTTTTTGATAAAATGATTTCACGTTAAAAATTTACTTACCCCTAAATAAACCAAACCCCCAAATGGCATCAGCCATAAGGGGGTTATTTTTTTGTGGTAAAAAGTGGTTTTACTCGTCACGCAACGCCCGACGAAGAATTTTACCCACATTAGTCTTCGGTAATTCATCCCGAAACTCAACATGCTTCGGACGCTTATAACCTGTTAAATTCTCAATGCAATACGCTTTGATCTGTTCAGCGGTAAGAGTGGGGTCTTTCCTAACAACAAAAATCTTTACTGCTTCGGTTGATTTTTGATCGGGAACTCCAACGCACGCAATTTCTAAAACGCCGGGCATACTTGCTACCACGTCTTCAATTTCGTTTGGATAAACGTTGAAACCAGAAACCAGAATCATATCTTTTTTACGGTCAACGATTCGGAAGAAACCGTCTTCGTCCATAATTCCAATGTCACCCGTTTTGAACCACTCTCGTCCATCAGCGGGATCAGTGTACATTACTTCTGCGGTTTCTTCAGGACGGTTGTAATAACCTTTCATTACTTGCGGACCGTTGGCACAAATTTCGCCGCGTTCTCCGGTTGCCGCCCATTCTCCTTCTTCGGTCATAATCTTGATGTCAGTACTTGGCCACGGAATACCAATTGTTCCGACGCGGTTTTCTCCGATTAAAGGATTTGATGTAAGCACCGGTGATGTTTCTGATAATCCGTAACCCTCGGCGGGAAGATTTCCGGTTAGGTCCTTCCATTTTGTGGCAACGGCTTTTTGAAGTGCCATTCCTCCGGCGGAGGTAATCACTAATTTACTGAAATCAACTTCGCCTATTTTCGGGTGATTTAATAAACCGTTATATAACGTATTCACTCCCGTGAAAACGTGTGGCGGATATTTCTTCAAATCTTTAATAAATGCATCCATATCACGCGGATTGGTGATGAGTAAATTCATCGTACCGGTTTTTAACGCCGTTAGTGCATTCACGGTTAATGCGTAAATATGGTACAAAGGAAGAGCAGCTACCACTACCGGTTTTTCGTCTGTAATTTGGTCGGTCAATATTCCCTGCCAAGCTTCATTTGCCTGAAGGTTTGAAACCACATTTCGGTGAGTCAGCATTGCACCTTTAGATACTCCGGTGGTTCCGCCGGTGTATTGGATAAACGCTAAATCGTTGCTCTTAAGCGTTGGCTTTTTGTAAGTCAACGATGCTCCCTGCGAAATGGCATCCGATAACTTCTCTGCCGACGGTAAATTAAAGTCCGGCACCATTTTCTTTACTTTCTTGACCACGAAGTTAACGATGTGCTTCTTCGGGAAACCCAACATATCACCCAATTGGGTTAAGAATACGTGTTCAATATTTGTGTCTTTTATTATCTTATCGAGCTGTGCGGCGAAGTTCTCCACAATAATAATGGCTTTCGCTCCCGAATCTGTGAATTGGTGCTTCATTTCCCGTGGCGTATAAAGCGGGTTGGTATTCACTACTGTCAATCCTGCTCTTACCGCTCCAAACATTACAACCGGGTATTGCAGACAATTAGGCATCTGAATTGCGATGCGATCGCCTTTCTTTAGACCTTTGTGTTGTAAATAGGCAGCAAACTGCTTTGATAGTTTATCTACTTCGCCGAAGGTAATTTCTTTACCCATATTAGCGTACGCCGATTTATTGGCAAATTTCTGAAAACCCTCATCCATCAATTCTATAAGAGAAGGGTAAGCATCCGCATCAATTTCGTACGGAATCCCTTCAGGATAGTGTTGTAGCCAAAGGTGTTTATCTTTAGTAGTAGTCATATTGAGTTTAATGGTTATAGTTGATAAAGTAAACTTTTTGACGTAAAAGTACAATTACTATTACAAATTCTAAAAAGATAAGCACATAATCAATGAGCTAATTTCAGTGAAAGGAGTTTACCGTTTCACGCAGTGCAGCGAGTCTTTTTAGTAAAGGTTGCAGTTGATTAAGTGGCAACATATTAGCTCCGTCAGATTTTGCTTCGCTTGGGTTGGGATGAGTTTCGATGAAAAGCCCTTCCGTCCCTACTGATATTGCCGCCCGGGCAATAGTTTCAATTAATCGGGGCCTCCCGCCCGTAACACCTGATGACTGATTTGGTTGTTGTAGTGAATGAGTGCAATCCATGACGATAGGAACGCCAAATTCTTGCATAGAAATGATATTCCGATAATCAACGACTAACTCAGAGTAACCAAATGAGTTTCCCCGCTCAGTAAGAATAGTCACTGCTTCGGGGTTTGTATCTAATATTTTCTCAACGGCGAAGCCCATACTTTGCCCCGACATAAATTGACCCTTCTTTATATTTACCACTTTTCCGGTTTTTGCGGCGGCTTCCAAAAGTTCGGTTTGGCGACAAAGAAAAGCGGGGATTTGTAAACAATCAACGTACTCAGCAGCAAGGGCGGCTTCGTGGGTTTCGTGAATGTCAGTTATAGTAGGGACGTTAAACGTTTCTCCGATTTCTTTTAAAATCTTTAAAGCTTTTTCGTCGCCGATTCCGGTAAAGCTATCCTTTTTTGTGCGGTTAGCTTTTCGGTAACTTCCTTTAAAAATGTAGGGAATACCAAGCTTATCGGTTATACTTACAATCTCTTCGGCAATCTTCATTGCCATGTCGCGGCTTTCAATGGCACACGGCCCGGCGATAAGAAAAAATTGGTTAGCAGTGTTAGGGCGAAGACGAGGAATGTTCATTTGCAGTTTTTGTATATGTTTTTAACTAAGTGTGTAATTTGATGACATTGCGGGCTATTCAAAAATATAAGATGGGTTTTTGCTGGTTTCGCTTAAAATCGCGTTCTTTGCACAGTTTTTCACCAAAAATTTAAACCACAATGTCAGACATTGCATCAAAAGTAACGAAAATAATCGTAGAGAAATTAGGCGTTGACGAATCAGAAGTAACAACAGAGGCCTCGTTCACGAACGATCTTGGTGCTGATTCACTTGATACAGTTGAGCTTATCATGGAGTTTGAAAAAGAGTTTGAAGTTTCAATTCCAGATGATCAAGCTGAGAATATTCAAACTGTAGGTCAGGCAATTACTTATTTACAGGAAAATTCAGCGAAGTAATTTGAAATTACTTTCTTAACCAAGTTCAATGTTCTTTTACTGATTCCTACATTAATGGTCAGTTATTGAGCATTGAACTTTTTATCTTTACAGGTAAAGGCTACTTTGCTTTTCATTATTTTGATTAGTGTTGTATTCAATCTAAAGTAAATGATATTGAGTTTGTGGAGAAATCCAATATCTCATATCTACTACCTAACATCTACTTAACAGGTTTAATATGTCTATAAAACGAGTTGTTGTAACAGGTATCGGTGCGTTAACGCCAATTGGTAATACCGCAGAAGAGTTTTGGCAAGGTCTTGTAAATGGCGTTAGTGGAGCGGGGAAAATAACCCGGTTCAACGCTGATTTATTTAAAACACAATTTGCCTGTGAATTAAAAAACTTTACTGTTACTGATTTCATCCCGAGGCAAGATGCCCGAAAAATGGATTTGTTCACGCAGTTTGGTGTAGTAGTAGCAAACGAGGCGATTGCTGATGCAAACCTCGATGATGAATCAATTGACAAACGCAAAGTAGGAGTAATCTGGGGTTCTGGAATTGGTGGTCTTGAAACCTTCGAGAAAGAAGTAATTAACTTTACGGAAGGAAACGGTACACCACGGTTTAACCCTTTCTTTATTCCTAAAATGATTGCTGATAGTGCTTCGGGACAAATTTCGATTCAACACGGTTACTTAGGACCAAACTATGTAACCGTATCTGCTTGTGCATCAGCCAACAATGCAGTAATAGACGCTTTTAATTATATTCGTTTGGGACGCATGAATGCCTGCGTTACCGGAGGTTCGGAAGCTGCTATTACGCAGGCCGGAATTGGCGGATTTAATGCTTTACGAGCTCTCTCTGAAAGAAATGACGATCCTGAAACTGCCTCCCGCCCGTACGATAAAGACCGCGATGGTTTTGTTTTGGGTGAAGGTGGCGGTGCCATGATATTAGAAGAATATGAACACGCGAAAGCTCGCGGAGCAAAAATATATTGTGAACTAATTGGCGGTGGTTTTTCTTCGGATGCTTACCACATTACCGCTCCGCACCCTGAAGGTTACGGAGCATTTTTGTCGATGCAAGATGCGTTGGAAGATGCTGGAATTGCTCCCGAAGACGTAGATTATATCAACACCCACGGTACGTCAACGGGGCTTGGAGATCCACAAGAGATAAAAGCAATTGAGAAATTATTCGGTGACCATGCTTACAAGATGAGCGTTAGTTCTACTAAATCTATGACGGGTCATTTGCTCGGTGGGGCCGGAGCGGTAGAGTCTGTAGCGGCTATTTTGGCGATGCAACATCAAACTGTGCCTCCAACAATAAACTTATTCAACGTGGATGAAGTAATTGATCCACGCATTGATTTGACTCCCAATAAAGCGAAAGAAAGAGAAATAAAAGTGGTTCTCAGTAACTGCTTTGGCTTTGGAGGTCATAATGCTTCATTAATATTTAAAAAAGTATAAGGTGGTAATGGCGGTAGGTGAAACAATAATTAGTTATTTCAGGTCAACTCCCGAGGAAAAAGAGTTTCGAAAAGCAATCGAGCAAATTATTCGTGATAAACCAAAGAATATCTTACTCTATTCGCTTGCCTTTCGTCATACCTCTGCTTCTAAGAAGACCTCAATAGAAGGATTCAAAGAGTCAAACGAAAGGTTAGAGTACTTAGGAGACTCAGTCTTGGGAATGATTGTGGCAGAATATCTTTTTAAAAAATATCCCTTTAAAGACGAAGGTTTTTTGACGGAAATTCGTTCTCGGATTGTAAATCGTGAATCGCTGAATCAAGTTGCCCGAAAAGCGGGCTTGGATAAACTAATCCGTTTTGAAGGAGCGAGAAATCACCGCCGAACTTCCATGTACGGAGATGCCATGGAAGCTCTCATCGGAGCAATTTACCTTGATCGGGGCTTTCGGTTCACAAAGAAATTCATTGTCACTACGTTGATTCCGAACTACTTTGATATTGACGAATTAATCAAAAATAACACTAACTTTAAGAGTATTTTACTCAGCTGGGGACAGCAGGAAAACGTTTCTGTTGATTTTACAATCGTGAAAGAAAACGGCGATTACCACAATCGGGAGTTCATTGCGGAAGTAACCGTAAACGACGAAAAAATAAGTACGGGTGGCGGCTGGAACAAGAAAAAAGCCGAGCAAGAAGCCGCTAGGAGAGCGTGCGAGCAGTTGAAAATTGAAGTTTAGGCTATTAGTCCTCTGTTTTTTTTAGTTTTATGTTTTTGGTTTGGGATGCTGTTATTTGGTCAAAACCAACTTTTCCCTGATTTTGAATTCAACGTGGATTGTAATAAATTAAAAGCTCTTTAGGAGCGAAATATTAATAGCACAACAAATTAGAAAGTAGTAAGAAGTGCCACCGGCACGGCATTTGGCTAAAACAATAGTTCTGACATATTTCTACAAAACAGCGAAACCTTTTGTGGGTTTTTAGGAATTAACTCCCGAAAACGCTTTTCTCAATTCATTTTTATCGTCAAAGTGGTATTTTACGCTGTCAATATCCTGATAATTTTCGTGCCCTTTTCCGCCTATCAAAATAATGCCTTTTGACTTAGCGAGCTGGGTTGCACCCCGGCAATACTTTCGTCAGTGTTTTCTTTGCGTGGACTCTCAGAAGTCAGGAATACAAAAAATCAGGAATACTTAGCTGTCAATTCCTCGACAAACTTTTCCGTATTTTTGTTAATTGTGGCTTTGTCTAATTCAATCGCGTGAATTTGTCTTTCAGCACAGTCTTTTATAGAACATCGTTCACACGTGACGCCCACGTTTTGGGTTTTTAGGGCGGGGTCTTCCAAAAAGTTAAGTTTTTGTTGTGATTGCTTATTGATTAGCAAGCCTATACTCGTGCTTCGGTAGTTATTTTCTTTGAATGGGTCCTTGGTTGCTGAAGACAAGACTAAATATTTCATCCCATCGTTTTCGTAATTTGAGATTTGCAGATCGAATTCGTGTGCCTTTTTGCTCTCAGCTATTTCTTCAAGCAGTTTCAGGGATACCCAACGCCTACAGTAATGTTCATTGTTTTCATTTGCGTGTGGTGAATGTTGATGCGACAAATGGAGTTCTTTCTGTAAAAAGAATCTATTGCTTTGTGCTTGGTGCGTAAACCTCAAGAAAAACAAATTGTGTAAGTTAAATGCTATAGGTAAGATACTGGTGAGTCGTTGATAAATAGATTCTGGTGACGCATTGAAGGCATCAAAGACCTTGAGGAATAAAGCGGCATCGAAAGTTTTTTTCTCAAAAACGTCGCTTATCCTTGCTACCATTTTTGCCTTATTGATTATCAAAGCACCCGCAAAGTAGGAAGCTTTGAAGTTGTTCAGCACCTGATCGAAAGTAGTAAACTTGATCCATGGGGAAGTATATAAACGTTCTGAAATCCCTAAATAGTTGTAAGCCAATTCCTTCGCGTAAATGAACGTTCGTTGTGGTTCATCAATCTCGTTTGCCAACGCCAATATTTTGGTTCTGGGTACAAATACAGATCGCAAATCATTTAAGCCCTCAAGGTTTCCTAATTCATTTTCTTTTATTACATACCCAAACTCTTCTATCAATACCTCTTCTAAATCTTTTGAGGTTATCGTTTCACTCAAATTTATTTGGTAGGTCTTCGCAAAGTTCAAAACACTTTGTTCTAAATCATCAAAATAGTTGTTATTGGCTTCTTGATGGGAACGAACGGAAGCAAGGTAAAAACTCTCTTTGCCAAAATTGTAATGCTGTGCTATTTCGATAATTGTGCTGATGAATGCGTTGACTTTATCGGGTGCATTCGCAACTATATCAATGAGGTTACTTTCCTTAATTCCGAAAAGCTCCAACGGTAATTCCTTCAGTATTTTAGACCGCAACAAATCCCCAATTGGTGCAAGATTCTTGTCCAGCTTCAAAGAAACCATTTGGTCATACGGAACATTGAGTTTTTCTGACAAAATCGATACTTTATCAGGTTTAGGATATTTTTTTCCGTTCTCTATTTCGTTTAAATACGATTTAGATAACCCTGATAGCTTGGCCAACCCAAATAAAGACAAGTTCTTGTCGGTTCTGATTTGCTTTAGCTTCAAGCCAAATATAAGTTTGATGTAGTCTTCTTCCATAGTAACAAATGTAATCCTTTTTGCGAACATTCCGAATTTACGGACTTAGGTCATTTTGCGTACTTATTAAATTTTGCGAACGTTCGCTTGTTTTGTAAAAATGTTTGTTTTAGTTTTGGCTCATCAAACAATCATACAATGCAAGACACACAAGTAGAATTACAGCAAGTTGCCTTTTCGAAAAGCGTAAGCAATTATTATCCAGAAATTTTGACAGAAGAGGCTCTCGCATTTATAGCCGGACTTCATGAGAAATTCAACGATGAGCGATTGAGTATTTTGAAAGTACGAACGGAACAGCAAAAGGTTTTTGACGCAAATAATTTTCCAAAATTTCCCAATGAAACGAAATCAATTCGAGAAGGTGAATGGAAAGCAAGAGGTATCCCGCATGATTTGCA
>JBLHXN010000121.1:0-9729 GCA_047630355.1 Spirosomataceae bacterium
TAACAATTAAACATACGCAAACGCTTTACTGTTTTGAGTTTGAGCATTTTCAATAACTACTTTGCAGAATTTCTAATTCAGCTCCCAACCACTTCAAAATTCGTCAAATCATCCGAAAAAGAAGTGAATAAAGCGGGAAAGCCGACTTTTATCTGAGAAACTTCGTTCTCCAACTTCATCGCGGTGGCGGCTCGACTACTTGACATTTCGAGGGCTTCGGGAAGCGGGATTCCCACAAAATTAACGGCGTTTCGAATGCAATCTGGTAAGCTGATTACTCCGCCCGCTAAATTCCCTTCGGAGTTTACGTAACTGCCATTTTTGAGCGTAGCGTCAAATTCTCCCCAGTTAAAACTGTGCACTTGTTCACCCAAAAACAACGCATCTGAGATCAAGAATAGTTTGTCTTTTTTTGCTCGGTACGCCACTTTTGCCGCTCCGAAATCACAGTGGTGACCGTCTAAGATTATTGGAGCGTAAACAAGTTCATCTTCCAACGCTGCTCCTACTACGCCAGGTTCGCGGTGGTGTAGACCCGACATGGCGTTGTACAAGTGCGTTACCAAGTTTATTCCTTTTGAGAAAGCGTGTTTCGCCTGTGCATAAGTGGCGTCAGAATGCCCGACAGAAATGGCGATTCCTGAATCAATTAATTTACTTAACTGTGAATCTGTGAAGTTTTCGGGGGCAATGGTCATCAATTTTATAATCCCCTCGCCGTGTTTTAAAATCGTATCCAACTCCTCATCCGTGGGTTTCCGCACGTACTTTGCCAAATGAGCTCCTCGTTTCTTGACGTTTAGAAAAGGACCTTCGAGGTGCATTCCTACTACCCCACCCTGCGAATTTTCCGATTGATACACCCGAACGGCTTCAATTCCTTTCAAGATATTTTCTAACGAAGAAGTGATAAGCGTGGGCAAACAATACGCCGTACCCGTTTCCCGACTCGCATCGGCAATATCTTTGACAGTTTCAACCGTAGGAAATTGCGTAAAATAATGCTTGAACCCGCCGTTTATATGTGTATCAAAAAGTGCCGCAGTTAGATTATCAAACGTAGAATCAACAGATTGATTCTTAAAGTCTTTGATCGTAACAATTTTGCCGTTTACGCACTGAATAACCTTATTTTCTTTTATCTGATTATTTCCGTAGAGGCGTTTGGCGAGTATATTCATGAGCGTTTGGAGTTCTTTAAGGACTAAAAATCAACTGCGATAAATCAAAATCAAATCTACCGAATTTTAAAGATAAATATTGGCATATTTTTCCCTCTTCATAATCCCCGCACCTTATAATTGCATTTTTTCAACAAAGACTTTGACATTTGCAACTATTTTTAGGTTTTTTAAAAAATAGTTTAGACCAATGAATTGATGTGGCGATAAGCAGTGCTTCATTTGTGCACTAATTTGTATGAAGTTGAAAATCACAAACCTGTTCAATTACCTTTTGGCCTTTTCTCTGGCGTTGGTCTTATCTAGCGGCTACGAGAAAGAAGTGGGAATATTGGAACAAGTTCAAGCTACTTTCATTCATTCTCACGATTCGTCAGAGGTTCCACACAACAACCTGATTTGTAATGAAATAGAGGAAGATGTGGAACCGGAAGGCTCACAAAAAAACCAATTTTCTTCTAAATTCCTTATTGATGGAGCCCGCCTTTTGTCTGGCTTCAATCCCCTTTTTCACCTTTCGTCGGTAAATATTGCTTTACAGACACCTGACATTTCTTCGTCGGGTACAAACCTATTCCTACTTTTCAAGAATCTCCGCTTATAGAATACCGGCTTTTGTCCGAAATTCAGAGGTTCTCTTTTTAGCAATCAGTTACGGTATTTGGCTTTCAGCCGGTGTACATTCCAATCAGGAATACACTAAGGCACGCAAGAAACTCCGCGTAGATTATCGATTCCCGTAATCAGATTATTGTTCTCAAGACTTCTCTCACACAAGAATCATCTCTTTTCAGTTACTCGGGATTACCCTTTTAGTTGGGCTTCGCACAGAAGCTACTAAACAGATTCTCCTACATCATTGTGTCAATTCCATCTTAGAAAAATACCAAAATCAATAAAATGAAAAATTTAACACTGTTAACTTTCTGCTTTATCGCGTTACTTGTTTTCACAAAATGCAGTTCCGGCAAAGACGAAACTGAAAAAGAGGAAAAAGTCAATTTTACAGTAACGAGTCCGTTTGTGCGGGATACAATCGTGACACGTGAATACGTAAGCCAAATTAAGTCTATCAATCACATTGAGCTGCGGGCGTTGGAGAAAGGCTATCTGCAAAAAATTTATGTGGACGAAGGTCAATTCGTAAAGAAAGGTCAATTGATGTTTCAAATCATGCCAATGATTTATCAAGCAGAACGCCAAAAAGCTCAAGCCGAAGTTGATTTCGTGAATATCGAATACGAGAACACAAAAACACTGGCGGACGAAAAAATCGTTTCAAAAAATGAATTGGCTCTCGCAAAAGCAAAACTCGACAAAGCAAAAGCCGAATTATCGCTGGCAGATGTACACTTGGCGTTTACGCAAATACGGGCACCGTTTGACGGAATCATGGACCACTTTCAAGTGAGGCTTGGTAGCTTGGTTGACGAAGGTGATCTGTTGACTACACTTTCAGATAACAGTAAAATGTGGGTTTACTTCAACGTTCCCGAAGCAGAATATCTTGACTATCAGACGGGTATCACAAAGAATAATATGTTGAAAGTAAACCTTATGATGGCAAACAATCAACTATTTGACCAACCGGGCGTAGTAGAGACCATCGAAGCAGACTTTAACAACGAAACGGGTAACATCGCTTTCCGAGCAACTTTCCCGAACCCAAAAAGATTACTTCGTCACGGCGAAACCGGTAACGTTATAGCAAAGACTACCATCAAGAACGCCGTGATGGTTCCGCAAAAATCAACTTTTGAGATTCTTGACAAAACGTACGTGTACGTTCTTGATAAAGACAACATTGCTCACGCAAGGCTTGTAACCATCGGAGAGGGAATCGAAGATTTATTTATCGTTACCAACGGGCTTAAAGCCGGCGAAAAGATTATCCTTGACGGTATCCGTAAAGTAAAAGAAAACGATAAAATCAAGTTTACGTTCGTGAAGCCAGAAGTAGCGAGCTCGAACTTAAAAGTAGCGGCAGAATAATTCCTAACCACTCAAAACAGCATAATCCATGTTCAGTAAATTCATAAAGAGGCCCGTCCTCGCAATCGTAATTTCGATTTTCATTCTGTTGTTGGGTACACTGGCAATCAATACACTACCCAAGTCGCAGTTTCCAAATGTGGCCCCGCCGATGGTAAACGTCGCCGTAACTTATCCTGGTGCGAGTGCGTTAGTACTGGTAAACTCCGTGTTGATTCCGTTAGAAAAATCAATCAACGGCGTACCCGGAATGAAATACATGACTTCTGACGCCACCAGTGCGGGAGAAGCCACTATTCAAATAGTTTTTGAGTTGGGACAAGACCCAAACCAAGCCGTGGTAAACGTTAAAAACCGGATTGAACAAGTTTCAAACCGCCTCCCGCCGCTTGTGCAGTTGGAAGGTATTATCGTAAACTTGCAGCAACCGAACATGTTGATGTACATCAACTTATTCAGTAAAGATAAAAACGCCAACGAGAAATTCCTGTACAACTACGCCAGTGTCAACGTAATTAACGAAGTACAGCGTATCAAAGGAATGGGTAAAGTGCAGATTCTTGGTGCAAGGCAATACGCCATGCGGATTTGGCTAAAGCCGGACAGGATGCGTGCGTACAACGTTTCTACCGAAGAAGTAATGGATGCCATGCGGGAACAAAGCGTAATCGGTTCGCCGGGGCGGATTGGTCAGGCTACGGGTAAACGCTCACAATCTTTGGAATACGTACTTACTTACCAAGATCGTTACAACAAACCTGAGCAATACCAAGACATCATTATTCGGGCGAATTCTGACGGTGAAATCCTGAAATTGAAAGACGTTGCCGACGTAGAATTTGGTTCGGAATTTTATGATATATACTCTAACACCGACGGTTTTCCTTCGGCGGCGATTACCTTAAAGCAGACTTACGGAAGTAACGCAAGCGACGTAATTGCAGAAGTAAAAACCAAGATGAAGGAACTCGAAGCGAGTTTTCCTCCGGGAATGGAGTACAAAATTAGCTACGACGTTTCCAAATTTTTGGACGCTTCCATCGAAGAAGTAATTCACACACTGCGGGATGCTTTTATATTGGTTGCGTTGGTAGTATTTATATTTTTAGGTGACTGGCGTTCAACGCTCATTCCGATTATCGCCGTTCCGGTTTCATTGGTTGGAGCGTTCTTTTTCATGCAGGTCTTCGGGCTTACCATTAACCTCATCACTCTTTTTGCCCTTGTATTGGCAATTGGTGTTGTGGTTGATGATGCCATCGTCGTCGTCGAGGCAGTTCACGCAAAAATGGAGGAAGAACACCTTTCTCCTTACAATGCCGTCAAGAAAGTACTCGGAGAAATCAGCGGGGCAATTATCGCCATCACATTATTAATGACTTCCGTATTCGTACCCATTGCGTTTATGCCTGGTCCGGTTGGAGTATTTTACCGTCAATTTGCCATTACCATGGCTTCGTCCATCGTTATTTCGGGTTTAGTTGCCTTAACTCTGACGCCCGTTTTGTGTGCCATGATTTTGAAAAATAATCACGGCAAGCCGAGAAAGAAATCACTCATGAATCGCTTCCTTGATGCTTTCAACCGTCAGTTTGACGGTTTGACCGGAAAGTACGTGTGGCTTTTAAAACTCATCACCGATCGTAAATTAGTTACGTTTTTGGTTTTGGTCGGATTTAGTGCCGCCATTATTCCAACCATCAACAGTATTCCGGCTGGTTTTGTACCGCCCGAAGATCAAGGTATGATTTACGGAATTATCCAGACACCTCCGGGTTCTACGTTGGAACGCACAAACGATATTTCCAGAAAATTGCAGGAAATTTGTGAAGAAGTGGATGGCATTGAATCAGTTTCTTCGTTGGCGGGTTACGAAATTCTGACCGAAGGACGTGGCTCAAACGCCGGAACTTGTTTGATTAACCTCAAAGACTGGGCTGACCGCGATAGAACAGTGGTAGAAATTATTGAAGAACTGGAAGAAAAGTCTAAGGAAATTCCCGAGGCTACCATCGAGTTTTTCCAGCCACCCGCAGTTCCGGGTTACGGAGCCGCCGGAGGTTTCGCCCTCCGACTTTTAGACAAAACCAACACTGGAGATTACAAAGCATTCGAAAAAGTAAACGACGAGTTTATGGCGGAACTCCACAAGCGTAAAGAATTGAGCGGTTTGTTCAGTTTCTTTAGTGCCAACTATCCGCAATACGAATTAAAAATCGACAACAAAGCCGCCATGCAAAAAGGCGTTTCTATCGGAAAAGCGATGGATAACCTTTCGGTCTTGATTGGTAGTACGTACGAGTTAGGTTTTATCAGATTCAACAGCTTTTACAAAGTTTACGTACAAGCCGGAGCCGACTATCGTCAATTACCCGAAGATGTACTTAAACTATTTATCCGCAACGATCGTGGCGAAATGGTGCCTTACTCTTCTTTCATGACCATGACCAAAACGCAAGGTCTGAACGAAATTACACGTTATAACCTATACCTCGCCGCCGCCATAAACGGTAGCCCCGCCAAAGGTTATAGTAGCGGCGAAGCCATGGCGGCCATTAAGGAAGTTGCCGCTCAAACCTTGCCCCGTGGTTACGGCATTGGTTGGGCAGGTCTTTCTTTTGACGAAGATGCCCGTGGCAACGAAGCCATCTATATTTTCATCATTGTATTGGCATTCGTTTATTTGGTTTTAGCAGCTCAGTACGAAAGTTTTATCCTGCCGCTCGCGGTGGTACTTTCATTGCCCATCGGAGTATTTGGCTCGTTCGTTCTGCTGAAATTCATGGGTCTCGCCAACGATATTTACGCTCAGGTCGGGTTGATTATGCTCGTCGGATTACTGGGTAAAAACGCCGTGTTGATTGTAGAATTTGCCGTCATGAAACACGAGGAAGGCATGACCATTCTGGAAGCAGCCATTGAAGGAGCAAAAGTACGTTTCCGTCCAATTTTGATGACTTCGTTTGCCTTCATCGCTGGTTTGATTCCTCTTTTACTGGCTTCCGGACCGGGAGCAATTGCCAACCACACGATTGGTGCCTCCGCTATGGGCGGAATGCTCTTCGGTACTATTTTCGGCGTAGTAATCGTACCGGGACTTTACTACATATTTGGTGGTTTGGCGGCTAAAACCAAGCTGATCAAAGACGAAGACGAGCATCCTTTCTCCGAAGATATGCAAGCCATCCAACACCAGATTGAAGAAGAAAACGCAAACCTATCAACCAAAGAAACCCTCGTTAGCGATGAACAATAATAAAATAAATAAAAGTATTCTTATTCTTTTGGCAATCGCAACTTTTTGGTCTTGTAAAACGCCCGAAATAACGCAAAGAATAGAGAACAAAGCCGTTCCGGTAAGTTTCAGCAACTCAACGGATAGCCTTCAGGCCGCTAAAGTACAGTGGAAAGAATATTTTGAAGACAATTACCTGAACGCCCTGATTGATACCGCTTTGGTGAATAATCAGGAACTAAATATGACGTTGCAGGAAATTCAAATCTCGAAGAACGAAATCAGTGCCCGGCAAGGAGAATACTTACCTTTTGTAGGTTATCGTGCCGGGGCGGGACTCGAAAAAGTGGGTCGCTACACCAGTCAGGGAGCAAATGATACTAATACGGATATAAAACCAGGTCGGGAAACCCCCGACTTCTTACCTGATTTTGGCGGTGGACTCTTCGCAACGTGGGAAATTGACATCTGGCACAAACTCCGCAACGCCCAAAAAGCAGCGACAATGCGTTATTTGTCAACGATAGAAGGTAAGAATTTCATGGTGACGAATCTCGTAGCGGAAATTGCGAACTCTTACTACGAATTGCGGGCGTTAGATTATCAACTCGAAATAGTGCAAACAAACATTGAGTTACAGACCAGTGCCTTACGGATTGTGAAGTTACAAAAAGAGGCTACCAAAGTCACCGAACTGGCAGTAAAAAGGTTTGAAGCTCAATTACTCAACACTAAAAGTATGCAGTTTGCGGTAAGGCAAGGCATTGTGGAAAATGAAAACCGAATAAACTTTTTACTCGGTAGATTTTCGCAGCCAATCCCCCGCGACAGTTCCAACTTCGAGCAACTTTCCACGAATAATATCATGAAAGCCGGAAGCCCATCTCAGCTATTAGAAAACCGCCCTGATATCCGACAAGCTGAACAAGAATTGGCCGCGATGAAGTTAGATGTTCAAGTAGCCAAGGCAAGTTTTTACCCATCGCTGGGACTTTCGGGAGGCATTGGCTTACAGGCTTTTAACCCCATTTACCTGGCAAATCTTCCTCAATCTTTGATGACTTCAATTATCGGAGATTTAGCAGGACCGCTGGTAAACAAGAGGGCAATTACGGCGGCTTATTACAACGCAAACGCCAAGCAAACGCAAGCAGTTTACAACTACGAGCAGAAATTGGTGAACGCATACATGGAAGTAAGTAATCAGTTGGCTAACGTCAATAACTTACAGCAAACTTACGATTTCAAGTTTCAGGAAGTAAACGCCCTGAACGAATCAGTTACGATTTCTTCCCGCCTCTTTAATTCGGCGAGGGCAGATTATTTAGAAATTCTGTTGACCCAAAAAGAAGCATTGGCTTCCAAACTGGAGTTAATCGACACGAAAATGCAGCAAATGCACGCCAAAGTCAACGTCTATCGGGCGTTGGGTGGCGGCTGGAAATAATTTCCCGTCAATGTTTTTTTTTAATTTCATACACTTGTCAGAAAAGTGGCGTGTTTTACGTGCCACTTTTTTTGGGTATTTTTTGAAAGGGAAAGTGCGGTTATAATTTATTAAGAATCACGGTTTATATATATATGAAGTCAGAGAACCCTTAGGGATATTATGATTTCATATACAGCGTGGTAATTTCATTTTTTATTTAATCCTGTTTAAATCACCACCAAAAAAACCTCCCGCAATTGCTATATCATTTCTGAAAATTGCAATTTTCGTTTGATTAAAGCCCTCTCATCGTCCGCGGGCGAGACTCTGAAAGGGCTAAAACGTCTTAAGAAACGAGATTCATTAGCATTTTCTTTTCGAAGTTGGCGAGCTTATCGAATTGTCCTAATTGAACTTGCTTAACCCAATCCGAGTTGGCGATTATCGCTCTTCCAACTGCAACCAAATCGAACTCATCTCGCTCAAGCCTTTTTGTGAGACCATCTAAATTTGCTATCTCACCAGCTTTAAATGACTTCTCTCCCAATTCTGGCAAGAAGTCAGAATTCAAGCTAACCGAGCCAACAGTAATTGTGTCTTTACCAGTAAGTTTTTTAGTCCAACCCGCTAAATTTAAATCAGATCCTTCAAATTCGGCTTCCCAAAACCTACGTTGCGAACAGTGAAATATATCTACTCCTGCGTTTACCAAGTAGCTTAAAAATTCTCCTAACTCCTCTGACGTTTCAGCTAATCGTGCAGTATAATCTTGTTGTTTCCATTGAGAGAAGCGAAAAATAATAGGAAAGTCCTTACTTACCTTGGCACGAATGCCACTAACAATTTCACACGCAAAACGTGCTCGATTTTCTAATGAGCCACCATAATTGTCGGTACGATGGTTAGTACCCGGCCAAAAAAATTGATCCAAAAGGTAACCGTGGGCACCATGCAACTCAACAGCATCGAAACCAATACGCTCGGCATCTATTGCCGCTTGAACGAACGCCTCCACCACGTCATTAATGTCTTCTTGCGTCATTTCATGCCCCGTAACTTTCCCAGGAAATGCCATACCCGATGGGCTATAGCCAGGAGTATCTCCACCCGGCTCTACCCCTGCTCTACGGATACCGCCAACGTGCCAAAGCTGAGGTGCTACTTTACCGCCTTCAGCGTGCACAGCATCAATCACTTTTTTCCATCCAGCCAGTGATGCTTCGCCATGCATCGAAGGAACATTAGGATAGCCACTCGCAGCTTTATGCCCTACGGTAGTGCCTTCTGTGATGATTAAACCTACACCACCCGCAGCACGCAAACGATAATACTCTACTACATCATCTGAGGGTATATTGCCGGGTGACATACTACGCGTCATGGGTGCCATTACCACACGGTTTTTTAAACTTAAACTTCCGAAGGAATACTCTGAGAACAAATCTGACATTTATGTTTCTATTTATAGTTTGAAGTGATGATTTACTGATTGCTTTCTTGACTTAATTTCTTTTTGGTTGAGTTGCTTGGGGAGTTGTTGGTAACGGTCTGGGGCTTGCCGAAGTGGGGGATTTCGGAGCCGAAATGTCAAATTTATTACTGCTGTTCATTAGAATACCAAATGTTCAAGTTTGTACAAATGCCGCCATTTTGGCAAGCCCCAGTTGGTGGCAGTTTTTATTTTCCAAGTAGAGCCAATTCTTTTTGTCTCCATTTTTCATATTCAATCGCTACATATTTTTTCTCTTCTTCGTCTGTTTTATTATGTGATATTCCATTTGTCCTGTAATACATATTAGGGTTATCAAGAAACTCTTTAACTTCAAAGTTTATTTTTTGAATGTCGATATGAGAATTTAACTCAATCTCTTCTCTATTTTCAATGTCGTAAA
>JBLHXN010000122.1:0-9625 GCA_047630355.1 Spirosomataceae bacterium
GTAGTAACTCCAGAAAACGCCATTATGTACGGTAAGTGGACAACCTCAATTGTTAGTCTTATCATGGTAGGCTTAGTGCTATTTCTTATCGTGAAAGCTTATAATAAAACTAAGAAGAAAGAGATTGCAGCGGAGCCGGTACCAGTTGGTCCGACGGAGATTGAACTATTAGCTCAAATCCGTGACGCCCTGAAGAAATAACAATAAATCTCAGATAGATTTCAAAAGCGAAAAACCAATACTTTCTCGTTTTTTTATTGAATGGTATAGTAATTCTGACAGAATTATTTTTATGCTGATTCAAAAAAGCTAACTTTGTTACCAATAATACTTTCGGTCTATGCGTATATGTGCACCGGGGTTACGTGCTAAAAAATCCTAATAAAATCCGTAAATCATCTTCCCATGACAATCTCCAACAAAAGGGATTTCTTGAGAGGCGATAAGCAGATATGGTTTATCTATATCATTCTTTCGTTATTCAGTATTGTGGTAGTTTATAGTGCTACTAGTAATCTGGCATTCCGGGAACGTGAGGGTAACACCGAATTCTACTTAGTAAAACATACAGCAATATTGCTCTTGAGCTTTGCGTTCGCCACCATTATTTCCCGAATTAACTTCCAACTTTTTACCCGTTGGCTCAGAATTGCTTTATATCTAACGCCCATCATTTTAGTCTACACTTACGCCAAGGGCGAAAATGTGGGTGGTGCAGCCCGTTGGATTAATTTGTTTGGTATTTCCTTACAAACCTCAGACGTAGCAAGGCTGGTGCTTATTGCGAATCTGGCACTTATGCTTTCGCAACGTCAACACATTGAGAAGGATGCTTACAAACTAAGCACTCTGAACAGTATACTATTTTGGTGCGGTTTGATTTGCGGTTTACTTGTTCCCACAAGTTTTTCTACCTCTGTAATTCTGGCGGTAACCTGCTTTATGGTGATGCTTGTGGGCAGAGTTCCGTGGAAACACTTGTTCAAACTATTTCTTTCGATTACTTTCGGGATTGCTCTCTTCGTTGGAGTTTGTATCGCGTTCGAATCGCAGGACGTTAGTTTCGGGCGTTCGAGCACTATTGTAGATCGTACAGAGGCTTTTCTTGAATCTGACTTAGATGGAAAAAATGGTATTGGTGGTCGCGTAGGAAAGAGCAACACCCAACGTGATTATGCTCTTATTGCAGTTGCAAGCGGTGGTATATTGGGCGTAGGACCGGGACATAGCTATCAAAAATATAAATTACCTCTGGCTTACTCAGATTATATTTACACAATCATTATCGAAGAATACGGACTCGTGGGCGGTATCTTGACCATGGGGCTTTACCTGTGGCTTTTGTATCGTGGAGTTTTTAATATTGACAATACGCAACGACCTTTTGGTGGTCTGCTGTGCATTGGCCTGACAATAAGCATTGTTTTTCAGGCCATGGTACACATGTTCATCAGTGTAGGTCTGGGACCGGTTACGGGGCAGACCTTACCCATGATAAGTCTTGGGGGCTCTTCGGCTTTATTGACATCCATTGCCATTGGAATGGTGTTAAGTGTAACGCACTTTGAGCAAAAATCTGTTTCTAAAAAAAGAATCCGCAGTAAAAAATGAATGCCAAACGTATCATAATTAGTGGTGGAGGTACCGGTGGGCACATTTACCCCGCCGTAGCAATTGCTAACGAACTTCGGGTACAAAGTCCTGAAGTTGAGATACTATTTGTGGGTGCCGAAGGTAAAATGGAAATGGAAAAAGTGCCTCGCGAAGGTTTTGAAATTATTGGGTTGCCCATTGCGGGAATAAATCGTTCAAATTTATTGGCGAACATTAATTTCCCATTTAAAGTCATTAATAGTTTACGCATTGCCCGTAAAGTAATAAAAGATTTTGCCCCCGATGCGGTAGTGGGAGTGGGTGGATACGCAAGCGGGCCAACTCTTATTGCCGCTGGATGGATGGGTATTCCTACGTTAATTCAGGAACAAAATTCGTACGCTGGCGTTACAAATAAACTATTGGCGAAGCGAGCGAAGAAAATTTGCGTAGCTTATCTAAACATGGAAAAGTTTTTTCCTTCGGAGAAGATTTTAGTTACGGGGAATCCAGTTCGGAAAGACATTTCTGAATCTAAGATAAGTAAATCTGCTGCGAGCGAAAAATTTGGCTTATTACCCGATAAAACAACCGTCCTGATAATTGGTGGAAGTCAAGGAGCACGAAGCATAAACGAAGCAATTTTGGCGAATATTCACGCGATAATTGCCGCTGATATTCAATTAGTATGGCAAACGGGAAAAGGGTTTTTGGAAAAAGCGAAAAACGCCGTGGCTGACATTCCTGCCAATCGGTTGCACGTTGCTGAGTTTATCTATGACATGCCTGCTGCCTACGCCGCTGCTGATGTGGTAGCTTCAAGGGCGGGAGCTTTATCAGTTTCGGAATTAAGTTTAGTGGGAAAACCAACAATACTGGTCCCCTTCCCACACGCCGCCGAAGACCACCAAACGCAAAATGCGATGAGTTTAGTAAATGCAGAGGCTGCAAGATTAGTATTGGATAAATCTGTTTCGGAAGAGCTAGTTCCCGCCATTTTAGCACTATCTTTAGATGTAGTCACGCAGCAACTGTTGTCAAGAAATATCCTGATGTTTGGGAAGCCGAACGCCGGAAAAAATATTGCTTTGGAAGTATTGAAAATTTGTAAATAAGTATGAAAATTTTTTTGTCGGAAAATACGGTTGATTATAAATCTTATACTTTTAATTACGCAAAGTACTGCGTGATGGAAAGTATAGATGAACTGACCGATGTTTACGAAAATGGGTTTCTGCCGTATTCCGGAGATTTACGGATAAACAAAGAAATATTTTACCTTGCTCGTAGCCTTCGGGTTGATATTGACAGATTTAAAGACTCTTCCGAGAATAGAAGGGTCAATCGTACTGTTGAACCTTTAGGAATTGAAATGGAAGTTATTCCTAAAGCTGATTTTGACTTGCAAAATGCTGATTTTCAGGCCTTTTGTGAGAAGTATATCAACGAACGTATCGGTGATGAGAACATGAGTCCTCAGCGGTTAGCGTATATTTTGGAAAGAGAAGTGGGAACGCATATTTTAAGGTTTCACAATTCTGAGCAGGATTTTGGTTATGTTTTAGGTATAATGAATGAAGATATTCTTCACTACTGGTTTGCCTTTTTTGATACCGAGTACATGCGAACGCACTCGCTCGGTAAATGGATTATGTGGAGTACTATTCGGTGGGCAGCTGATAATGGTAAAAAATATGTGTATCTTGGTACTGCGTACAAGTCAAGTTCTTTGTACAAGATTCGTGACCATAAAGGTTTAGCTTTTTACGATGGAAAAGGATGGAATACACACATAAATACACTGAAAGACTGGTGTAAATCTGACGAAGAAATTATGCCGGCAGATAGATTTAAGCAGTTACAGAACCCAAATGAATTCTTAGAAAATTTGTAAAATAGGTTAGCCATGAAAACAGAAGTGCTGCGTACAAAAAAATGGTTTTGGAGTGTTTCTTTAGTTGTTATTATTGCATTAACCGCAGTATTCAACGTAAAAGGAGACTACAAGGAAGACTTATGTAACAGTATTGAAATCAAGATTCAGCAGCCGGAAGAACTTCCCTTAATTTCTGACGAAAATATTTTGCAATGGATTTTGCCGAGAAAATTAGTAGGTGAGCGTTTAGACAAAATTGAACTGAGTAAAGTAGAACAGAAAATCAGGGAAATGCCTCAGATTAAAAACTGTGAAATGCACATTGACCTGCGGGGGGTTCTGACCATTGATGTAGAGCCTTTTTTGCCACTTGCCCGTATTTTGCTGGATGGTGCACCTGATTATTATGTAAGTGATGACGGTACCTTTTTTCCCACATCAAGTAATTATACCGCTCGGGTAATATTGTTGTCGGGTGATTATTTTATGAACAAAACTTCAATGACTGATAACAAATCTGTTAATTTGTTATCATTTTTAAAACATGTGAACGGCGATGCCTTTTGGAAAGCCCAACTTACTCAGGTAACTGTTGATAATCAGGAAAATATGTACATCGTGCCATTGCTTGGTGAGCATATCATCAATTTTGGAAATCCTGATGAAGTTGTTGCCAAACTGCGAAGATTAAAAGTTTTTTACAAACAGATTTATCCCGTAAAAGGATGGGATAGCTTTTCGGAAGTAAGCATAGCTTATGCGAATCAGGTAGTTTGTAAATAAACCAACCGAAAGCCGTATTTAGTAAATAGGAAAGTGTTAAATGTAGCCATTATGCAAACGGAAGAATATGTAGTCGCGGTTGATATTGGTAGCTCAAAGATATGTGCTGTAGCCGGAGATGAAGACCAAGACACGGGAAAAATAAATATTAATGCTTTTGCCGAGCGTACGTTCATCCCCGACGAAAACATGATTCAGAACGGAAAGGTGAATAACCTAGAACGAGTTGCAGATATGCTTGATAGTGTATTGGCAGAGATTGCCGAGCAACTTTCTGCTCCGGTACAACTTATAAATATATCAATTTCTGGTGGTCAAATTATTGGTCAAAGCCATACCACCACTATTACCCGAAGCGACTCTGATACCATCATTCAGGATGACGATATGGAAGATTTGCTTCAGGATGTTAGAAGAACTTTTGACCCAAGACCTGGGCATACACTTTTGCACATTTTACCGCAATTTTTTAACGTTGATAAAAGAACCGTTAGTGATGATCCGGTAGGTCACGTTGGGTTACGTTTGGGCGGAGCTTTTTACGCAATTACCTCGCCCGAAGCAAATATTCGTCACCTGCACGAAATGATTGGTTTTGTTCCTCAGAAAAATGAAAGTGGCAAAGACTTAAATAAAATAATTGAAGTAGATTATACTTTGTTTTCACCAATTCCAGACTCGCTTGCTTTACTTACAAAATGGGATAAAGATGGCGTAGCAGTTGTGAATATGGGGCGGGATACGACCGAGGTTGCCATATTTTCCCGACAGGGAATCCGGCACGTGGCGGTTATTCAGTACGCTGGAAATAAGGTAACCCATGATTTAATGGAAGCTTATAACCTTAGGTTTGAAGATGCAGAAATGCTAAAAATAACTTGCGGTTCGTTGCCACCCAATCAGCTAAACGAAAACGAAGTCATCACGATTTCAAGCGACGATGAAATTCCAGAATTCGAAGTGCCCGTTAGAGGAGTACTCGAAATTATCGAATTGCGGGTTCGTGAAATTGCGGCAATTGTGATGAGTGAATTGGTGAAAAGCGGTTTCTCTGAAAAATTAAGTCAGGGAATAATTCTTACCGGAGGAACAGCAAATCTTTACGTGGTAAAAGAAATATTTAGTGAAACCTCCAATTTACACACTCGAATTGGAAAACCGCTAAAGCACATAAAGCGGAACCCATTTAGTAAGTTAGAGAACCCAAAATACTCTACTGTAATCGGTTTACTATTGGCTTCCTATCATCCTTTTGACGTGCGTGTTCCGGCGTCAGTATTGCATTCTGATTACGTATCGCCGCAAGGAAAACAAAAGCTAAATCAAGCTAAACCTGCAAAAGGTGGTGGCATGAATGGTTTTATTAATAAAATAAAAGACTTCATGAACTCCGGCAACGAGCTTGGTGGAGATACTTACGACCGCGGAAGATAAATGTTGAAAATGCATTGTCCTGATAATAATAGATAGGAAATTTAATAACGTGTGAATCTATAATCCAAAAATCATGATTACAAAAGCCCTTCATAAAGTAGATTTTCGAAAAAACGAAAGCCAGGATTTTCAACAAGTAATCAAAGTCATCGGCGTCGGTGGTGCTGGCAGTAATGCGGTTAACCACATGATCGAATCAGGATTTCAGGATGTAGGTTACGTTGTATGCAATACAGATCAGCAAGCTCTGCAAAAAATGGACGAGCGTGCCCACAAACTTCAGTTGGGTATCGAACTCACTAAAGGACTTGGTGCCGGAACAAACCCCGAAGTAGGAAGAAAAGCAGCTCTTGAAAGCGAAGATTCTATTCGTCAAATATTAACGGGTAAAGCCGAGATGGTTTTTATCACCGCCGGAATGGGTGGAGGAACCGGAACCGGAGCCGCTCCTGAAATTGCCCGCATTGCCAAAGAGTTGGGCCTTTTAGTAGTGGCCGTAGTTTCAGATCCGTTTGGTTTTGAAGGAAATACTAAGATTCTCCAAGCATTAGAGGGTATTGAAAAACTCAAAGAACACGCCGATACCGTTTTAGTTATCAAAAACCAATTACTTCAGGATTTATACAAAGATTTACCCGTTCGGGCTGCCTATAAAAAAGCTGATGAAGTCTTGGCAAACGGTGTAAAAAGTATCGCTGAGTTAATCACATCGCAAGGTGAAATAAACTGTGACTTTGCCGATGTTAAAATGGTACTCCAAAACGCCGGACAAGCCATGATGGGTTCTGCCGTTGCCACCGGAGATAAGCGGGCTATTGAAGCCATAACTCAAGCGTTGGAGTCGCCGTTATTGGAAAATAACAAAATCTTCGGAGCAAAACGTATTTTAGTTTCTATTGCTTACAGCGATGAGAAGCCCGAATACGAAATCAAAATGTCTGATCAGACACTCATCACGGAGTTTGTTCAGGGCGAAATACAAGCCGATGCTGAGGTATTTAAGCACGGTTACAGCATTGACCGTTCGTTAAAAGATGGTGGCCTTCGGGTAACGATTGTTGCTGCTGGTTTCGGGAGTGAAGGAAATAAAAATCTGCGAATTCAGCCAAAAGAAGAGCCGGCTGTGATAGAAGTAGAAGAGGTTAAGGTTGAGGTTCACAGACCCGTTGCGGCTGATTATACCCGCCAAATGGTGGAGTATTTTGTAAACAACGATTACAAAGGACAACCCCTTAACGAACCTTCCTTCAAGCGTTGGACGCTGGACTATAAACTCAATACGCTTGACAACTCAAAGACCGTTGAGAAGTTTCCGTTAGCAGAAATGTACGAAGGTCTTCGTCGGGCGGGATTGATTAAATAAACCGTGCATAATATACTGAAAACGGCTGTGAGTACTACTTGCAGCCGTTTTTTTATCCTTAAATATTGCCATTCTTAAAATTTGTGTTGTTGGTAGAGTTAATTTTAGCGTATTTTTGAGATAATTAATAACCAAAAAAGAAGTTGTAAATTGTCATTCCCGGTGTTTTACTTCTCTCTTATCTCAATTTCATATCTTTCTAAACAAACAATCCTAAAATAAGACATAATGGAAACTACAAACCTCCGTCCAACCTTCCTGACCATTTTATGCGTACTCACGTTTATAGTAAGTGGTTATCAAATTTTCAATTCTGTGAGCAGTTTTTCATCCGCAGAAATGGCAGTAGATATTGCAAAAGATGCTATGGATGAAGCTAAGGATCAAATCGAAGCCGAATCAGGAGAGGTACCCGGAATTGTTAGCAAACTCTTTGGTAGTGTAACCGAAGGTCTGACGGTAGAAAATGTGAAAAACTCAGCTATTGCGTCAGGAATTGGAAACGTACTCACATTAATCGGTGCGATACTGATGTGGGGTTTAGATCGGAAAGGTTACTTTTTGTACATTTTCGGTTCGTTAGTATTAATATTATCTCCTTTGTTTATCATCGGAGGATTCGTTGGAGTAGCGGCAAGTGGAGCATCCGCTTTTGCAGGCGTACTTTTTGGAGTCCTTTATGGTTTGAATCTAAAACATATGAGTTGACACCTCCAAACATATTCGCAAAAAGGCAATTCCGTTTTAGGAGTTGCCTTTTTGGTTTTAAAGCAATTTTACCGCAATAGTTTAATGTCAGCAACTATACTTAGAGTCAATCAACTAACTTTGCGTTTTTAAAACCTAAACTTGCTTAAATGCGAATCTGCCTGCTAATTTCATTCTTGTTTATAACCCAATTTTCAATTGCTCAGCTTCCTGAATATCAAGGAAGTGCAACGAAGAAGTGGGATTTGCTTCACACAAAGTTGTATGTATCACCCAACTGGGATAACGAACAACTAAACGGAAAGGCTATTTTGCAGATAAAGCCTCATTTCTATTCGCAGAATGAAGTTACGTTTGATGCAAAAGGTTTTGAGGTAAAAGGTATCAGCTATAATTCTAAATCAGTCGAATTTTCGTACGATGGGCTGAAGCTTGTTGTTCCTTTTGGTAAGATGTTGAACCGACGAGACACAGTAGAAATTATTATTGATTACGTTGCCAAACCGAACGAATTGGAAGTAGGTGGAAGCGAGGCCATCACGCAGGATAAAGGGTTGTATTTTGTTGACCCCAAAACTCCAAAAAGACAATTATGGACGCAAGGCGAAACGCAAGCGAATTCGTGCTGGTTTCCGACTTTTGATACCCCAAACGAAAATCATACGCAAGATATTTTTCTACGGGTTGATAAAACACTTACCACGCTTTCTAACGGCGAGTTAATCGAGAAAATAATTCACGGTGATAACACCCGAACTGACCATTGGCAAATGAAAAAGCCGCACGCAGTTTATTTGACCATGATTGCCGCTGGTAATTTTGTTAAAACCGTTGATTCAACTTTTAACGACTTTGAAGTTAGTTATTACCTCGAACCTGAATACGCCGAAAACGCTCTGGCGATTTTTGGTAGAACTCCGCAAATGATTTGCCATTTTGAAGAACTATTAGGCGTAAAGTACCCGTGGGAGAAATATAGTCAGATTGCAGTGCGTGAATTTGTTTCGGGGGCAATGGAGAATACCACGGCAACCGTCCACGGTGATTTTGTAGTAAAAAGCCCAAATCAACTGGTTGATAACAATGATGATGCCGTGATTGCTCACGAGCTGTTTCACCACTGGTTTGGAGATTTGGTAACTACCGAATCCTGGGCAAACTTACCGTTGAATGAGTCGTTCGCAGATTATTCAGAATACCTGTGGGCGAGTCACTTTTACGGCGAAGAAGCGGGAGAATGGACGGCTATCCAGGCAATGGAGAATTACTTGGTTGAGGCAAAAACAAAGCAAGAACCCCTTATTCGTTATTTTTACAATGATCGGGAGGATATGTTTGATTCGCACTCCTACGCCAAGGGTGGTCGGGTTCTGCACATGCTTAGACGTTATGTGGGTGACGAGGCTTTCTTTACTTCGCTCAATGTTTATCTGAAAGCCAATGCTTTTAAAACCGCCGAAATTCACAATTTACGCATGGCATTTGAAGAAGTGACCGGAGAAGATCTCAACTGGTTTTTTAATCAATGGTTTCTGACCGCTGGGCACGCCCGGCTTGACGTGGAGGATTACTATAAAAATGGTAAACTTACGCTCGAAATTGATCAGACTATTGATTCGGTGAATGCTAAAATATATCACTTACCACTCGATGTACTTATTGGTTTTTCTGACGGGAAAACTATTTACAAAAAGGTTTACCTGAAAGATGAAAGTCAGGTGTTCAGCTTTGAGCTGGATGAAGCCCCCACCTACGTTTTAATTGACCCGAAAGGTGAATTAGTCGGTGAGATAAACCACCCGAAAAAAAGTGAAATGTTAATTAGTCAGTATCGAAATTGTCCCACGGTTAGTGGGCGTTTTAAGGCA
>JBLHXN010000123.1:0-9614 GCA_047630355.1 Spirosomataceae bacterium
TTTGAGACCCCAACTAAACGTTGAAACTCCTCAGGGCTTCGATTTTTATATTGTCCAAAAATATCCATAAGACAAAATTACTCATAGCTTTGGTAAGCAGAAAAATAAATAGGAAAGAAGTCTTATGTCTCTGTACTCACGGAAAATTCCATCTTCAATGTAAAAGAGGCGGTCGCAAACTTGGGGTGGGGCTATCAATCGCTGACTAATTTTAGCAGTAAACTTGTGAGCTATGGCAAGAACCTTTTGCGTAGTTTCCGCCGAAAGGCTCAACCGGAATAAAGAATCTTGAAGTAATATCATGGTATAGAGTTAATACTTGCAAAGGTACGCAGTTATCAAACACCAAAACAGCGTACAAATACGCATTTTTCGGTTGCGTATTTACTCGTAATGAAACCCCGGCGGCGGTTGTTGGTCCTTATGATGGTTGAAAGAAAAGGAAAAGGTTTTGCATAATAACATCGGGCTTCGAGAGTCCGGGCAACGTTTGCTCAGCCTGACACCCTAATTCCAAAAGTTGGCACACTTCTTGACTTTTACCATTAAAAGATTGTAGCTTTGCAAGCTGAAATGAAGAACCGTCCATCCATCATACGCTTTTTCGGGCTTTTTATGCTCGTGTCCGTATTGCTTAACAGCTTTACGCCAGCTCATGCTGTGGTGGTTGAACAAACCAAAATTCAGAAAACTACCGACGATTCTACTCCAGACTCTGACGAACAGGTTTCTATAAGCGAATGGTCGTCTGACGTGGTTGTACCAAGTCATGCGTTCAGCTTTGACAACAACCTGATTGTTGTCCCGGCTCCCAAGTTTAACTTCATTTTCCCCGAGGCGGTCGCTTACAAAATCAGTAAGCCGCTTTACCGTCACTCTTATTTTGACAAAGTTTACGAACATCACATTGCCATTAACGCACCGTGATTAACCGTTTTAGGCTGTAAGCTCTACGCTTCGTGCCAACTCTCCGACTTTACTACAAATTCTAATTCATAATCTAATTTCTACAAAACTGTAATTCACACTGTGCGTAAAGCATATTGCGTACGGCTTACAGCAAAACAAAAAACAAATGAAAAACAAAGGTGGTGTAGTACTACTGATGATTGCCTTCTTGGGTATCAGTGCGTACTTTTTATTCCGAACGTGGAAAGTAAATCAAATCCGTGACAGAGCTGATGCATTTGCCATGCAGGCTGACGGTAATATTGACCGTAATGTAAAACAACGTTACCTCGATTCTTTGTGGAAGAAAGAAGTGCTTTGGCCTTCAACAACGTTAGAAGATTTAACAAAGCAGGAGCTTGGTTTAGGTCTTGACCTGCAAGGCGGAATGAGCGTTATTCTGGAGGTTTCTCCAACGGAGATTGTTCGTTCACTTGCCAGTGGCTCGCGTGATACACGCATAGATCAAGCCATTGAGGCGGCGAGTAAAAGAGCCGTTACGAGCAGCGATAGTTACGTAGACTTATTCGTAGACGAGTTCAAGAAAATTGCTCCTAATACTACATTAGCTTCGGTTTTTGCCAATAGTTCTAACCGAGGAGATTTGAATTTCGAATCAAGCGATTCTGAAGTAGCAAGTTTCATTCAAAAGGAATTTGACGGAGCATTTGACCGTGCTTTCAACATTATCCAAACGCGGGTTGACAAATTTGGTGTTTCCAATCCAAACTTGCAGCGTTTGCCGGGTACGAACCGTATTCAGGTAGAACTTCCCGGTGTTGATAATCCACAACGGGTTCGTAAACTTCTTTCGGGTTCTGCGAAACTGCAATTCTGCGAAGTAATTAACCTACAAGAGGTTTCTTCGAGTTTTGATGGTCTAAGTGCCATTCTTTCGCAAATGGATATGGAAGAAAGAGCAACTAAGAACCCTGCTGCGAGAGGAACAACTGCTGCCGCTGATACTTCTTCAAACAGTTTGGCTGCTCAGTTAGCCCAAACATCTACTGATTCTACCGGAACAGATTCACTGACGCAAGCCAACGCATTTAGTAATATTTTTGTGAGTGGTTCTGCTACTGAGCTTGGTGTTCGGGTAAAAGACACGAGTCGTATAAACACTATTCTGAAACGTCCTGACGTAAAGGGATTATTCCCAAAAGACGTAAGTTTTGTTTACGACGTGAATTCGATTTTCCGTGAAACGACTAACGAAGACGTAGTAGATCTTTATATGGTGCGTGATTTAGCAAATGCACCTTTAGAAGGTGATGTTGTAACAAACGCTACGCAGGATTACGACGAACGAGGCCGCCCGGCGGTTGACATGCAAATGAACGCCGAAGGTGCCCGTAAATGGAAAAACCTGACGGCATCAAACGTAGGTCGCCGCATTGCAATTATCCTTGATAATTTTGTGTATTCAGCTCCGAACGTAAACGGCGAAATTGGCGGTGGACGTTCGAGTATCTCTGGTAACTTTGCGGTAGAAGAAGCTCAGGATTTAGCAAACGTGCTAAAAGCGGGTAAACTTCCTGCTCCAACTAATATTATTGAAGAAGCCGTTGTGGGTGCTACCGTGGGAGAAAGAGCCGTAAATGCGGGTGTAATCTCCTCAATAGTTGGTTTATTAGCAGTGTTACTTTTCGTTTTGGTTTATTATAATCAGGCGGGTTGGATTGCTAATATCGCCTTATTGGTCAACTTAGTATTGCTACTTGGTGTAATGGCATCATTTGGTGCTACGCTTACGCTTCCGGGTATTGCGGGTATGGTACTCTCGGTGGGTATGTCGGTTGATGCAAACGTACTGATTTACGAACGAGTCAAAGAAGAACTCAACGAAGGAAAACCTTTCCCGCTTGCCATTGCAAACGGTTTTAAATTTGCGATGCCGTCAATTATTGACTCCAACGTGACTACGTTAATTACGGGTGTTGTTCTCTTTATCTTCGGTACGGGCTTAATCCTTGGTTTCGCCACAACGTTGTTAATCGGTATTTTTACTTCGTTATTCTGTGCGATTTTTATCTCACGTTTAATCTTCGATCGTTTATTGAAGCAAGGTAAAGAAGTTAAGTTTTTTACTTCGTGGTCTGAGCGTTTGTTTAAAGATACGCAGATAGACTTCGTGACAAGACGTAAAGTTTTCTACATGATTTCGGGAGCAATTATCCTTGCCGGAGCCATCTCTATCGGTATCAAAGGTTTTGGGTTGGGTGTTGACTTTAAAGGTGGACGTACGTACGTTGTTCAGTTTGAAGAAACCGCCAATACGTCATCTGTTGAAAAAGCGTTAGTAGGTACTTTTGAAGGCGAACCGATTGAAGTGAAAACTTACGGAGGATTTGATCAGGTGAAGGTTACGACACCGTACATGATTGATAACACCGATACAGATGTTGAACGTAAGATCGAAGAAGACGTAAAAGCTGCTTTAGCGAGCGTTGACGGAAACGTTGGAATGGTAATAAGTTCATCAAGGGTAGGGCCAACCATTGCAAACGATACCATTTGGGGAGCATTGAAAGCCATTTTCTACTCGTTAATTGTAACGTTTATTTATATTCTGATTCGTTTCCGTAACGTAGCATTTAGTGTGGGTGCGGTTGTTGCCGTTTTCCACGATGTACTCGTTATTCTCGGTATTTTCTCGATTTTTAACGGAATTTTGCCGTTCTCGTTAGACGTTGACCAGGCATTCGTAGGGGCAATCCTTACATTAATGGGTTACTCAATGAACGATACCGTGGTAGTTTTTGACCGCGTGCGTGAATACCTCGCCGAGAAGCGTAACGCCGATGAGCCGATTGAGAAAGTAATTAACAATGCCCTGAACAGTACGTTGAGCCGTACAGCGGTAACGGGTGTTGCAACAACTTTGGTGTTATTAATTCTTCTGATATTTGGTGGTGAATCTATTCGTGGATTTATCTTCGCCATGTTATTAGGTGTAATCGTTGGAACGTACTCATCGCTATTCGTAGCCGCTCCGATTGTAGTTGACTCGATGCAACGTAAGTTAGCTCGTGACGCAAGAAGACCAATCAAGCCGGAAGTAATTGCGGTTCCGGTTGAAGCTAAGAAAGGGAGGAAATAAAACATGCTTTAATTCTTCTTGTGAGAAGAGTTGAGTTTATATACTAAAGCCACTCAGTCAAATTCGACTGAGTGGCTTTCTTGTTTTACAGAAAGGTTAGTACATTCGTGTAACCAACTCTTATTTCCCGTGAACCTCCTTTTCAAAAAATCCCTCGTTTTATTACTCGCCGCAAGTTTCTTTTCGGCGTGCGTTTCGCAGAAAAACTTGCGTTACGCGGAAGTTGACAATCCGAAAATTTCGGCGATGCTCGACACTTCTTCTATCTTGAAAAACAGTTTTTCGGGGCTTTTACTTTACGATTTAGAAACAAAAAAGCCGGTCTATAGTCGTTACGCCGACCGTCATTTTGTTCCCGCTTCAAATACTAAACTCTATACACTTTTTGCGTGCCTGAACGTCTTGGGAGATTCTATTCCGGCGTTGAAGTACGTAATCAGAAACGATTCCCTGATTTTTTGGGGAACGGGCGATCCGACTTTTTTACACAGTGAATTTACGGCGAGTAAAACGTTGGATTTTTTGCGGGAAAACTCGGATAAAAAGCTTTATTTCTCCGATGCTAATTTTACGAATGAAGTTCTCGGCTCCGGATGGATGTGGGACGATTACAACGGACAATATCAACCTGAACTTTCTCCGTTTCCGATGTACGGAAATATCGTGCGTTTTCGGGTAAAAGATAGTGATGTAATTATTGAGCCGCCCATTTTTGAAAATACCTTTTTTCAGGGAAAAGAAACCCAGCGGGAAGTTGTAAGGCTTGTAAATGATAACCGTTTTTTGGTAAATCAGAAAATTCTGGAATCGTCTGATTACGAGCAAGATATACCGTTCAAGACATCGGCAAACTTAACAAAGCAATTACTGATTGACACGCTGAAACAGAACATAAACTTATCAAGAATCGCGATTGACCCGAACGCTAAAACGCTGTACAGTTTACCCGTTGATACGGTTTACCGACGCATGATGCAAGTAAGCGATAATATGCTTGCCGAACACTTATTATTGCTCTGCGGCTCGACATTGAACGACACCGTAAATACGCAAAAGACCATTAACCTAATCACCGAAAAATATTTACAGGATTTACCCGACACTCCTAATTGGGTAGACGGTTCGGGGCTTTCCCGTTATAATCTTTTCACTCCCCGAACGAACGTTAAATTATTGGAAAAACTTCACGATATGATTCCTGAAGAACGGCTGTTCTCCTTCATGGCAATTGGTGGAAAAGCCGGCACATTACGTGGGATGTATAAGGACAAAGAGCCGTTTATCTTCGCAAAAAGCGGCACGGTCAGCGGGGTTTATAACCAAACGGGTTACCTAAAAACCAAAAGCGGTAAAACGTTGCTCTTTAGTTTTATGAACAACAACTTTAACTCCTACGCCAGTCCCGTCCGCAAAGAAGTGGAGCGGGTTTTGACGTGGGTGCACGAGAATTATTGAGGAGTCTCTTTTTTGCGTAAATCTGTGAAATCTGCGAGAGAAAGCAACTTTTCAAAGAACAAAGTTAACTCAACTTTTCATCCAGTTCTCCACCATTTTTACGCCGTGCTGTGTCAGATAGGCTTCAGGGTGGAATTGCACGCCCCGAATATCGTATTTCTGATGGGCTTCTGCCATGACAAAACCCCTTTCGTCTACAGCGGTGATTTTCAAATCTTCGGGCATCGTTTCGGGTATAACCGTCCAAGAGTGGTAACGGCAAACTTCTACCTCTTTCGGGATGTTACGGAATAATACTTCTTCGCTATCTTGAATGATACAATTAGTGGTAACGCCGTGCAGTACTTCGCCCATATTCAGAATTTTTGCCCCGAATGCTTCACCGATTGCCTGATGACCGAGGCACACGCCGAAGATGCTTTTTGAAGTTTTATACTCCGCCAATAAATCCATCATAATACCCGCTTCTTCAGGAATTCCCGGACCGGGTGAGAGTAAGATTTTATCATACTTTTTAACGTCTTCCACCGATATTTTATCGTTGCGAAACACGTCAACGTTTCCGCCTAAATCCTTTAAAATATAAACGAGGTTATACACGAACGAGTCGTAATTGTCTAATACTAAGTAGTTTGCCATAGTTGTTGTTTTTATAAAGAACCGTCTAAGGGTTCATTTTCGTTTTTTATCTCAGAAATAAATTTGCCAATTGGCTTTCCCTCTGCATCACACGTTTAATGATTCCGTCAAAGTTTTGTTCAAAATATGTGACTGATATTGTTTCCATAATGAATTTACTAAGTGCGTAGTTATTAGTCGATGTTAAATCCCTTCCGCCATTTCAATAGCCCCGCGTAATGCCGCAAGTTTGTTATGCACTTCGTTCATTTCATCTTCGATGTCTGATTTTGCCACAACGCCCATTCCAGCTTGAAAAAAGAGCGTATTATTCTTACTCAAAAAGGTACGAATTGCGATGGCATGATTGAAGTTTCCGTCAAAATCCATGAACCCGATGGCTCCTCCGTAAATGCTTCTATTCGTTGGTTCGAGACCATTGATAATGCTCATGGCGTTATGCTTTGGTGCTCCAGAAAGGGTTCCGGCGGGGAAGGTATCAGCCACTAATTGCAATGGATTTGTGCCTTTAATCATCCGCCCCGTCACTTTGGAGACGAGGTGAATTACGTGGCTGTAAAATTGCACTTCTTTGAAAACGTTGACTTTTACATTGTTTGAGCTGCGGGATAAATCGTTTCGGGCAAGATCCACGAGCATTACGTGTTCGGCAGATTCTTTCGGATCGGCGTGCAGTTGTCGGGCAAGTTCTGCGTCTTTTTCATCGTCTCCGCTGCGGCGGAACGTTCCGGCAATTGGGTGAATTTCGGCAACGCCGTCTTTTATCAAAATCTGAGCTTCGGGAGACGAACCAAAAATGCTGTAATCGCCGCCGTCAAAATAAAATAAATACGGTGATGGATTGATGCTTCGCAAGGCACGATAAACGTTGAAATCGTCGCCTTTAAATTTCTTCGCGTAACGCCGCGACGGAACAATTTGAAATACATCACCCCGCAAACAGTGCTTTTGACATTGAGCAATTATTTCCCGCATTCTGTCGTCAGTAATGTTGGTCTCTTCTTCGCCTTCTGCTTCAAACGGTTTTGTGGAAATTTTGGGCGTTTTTACAAAGATTTCAAGCGTTTCCAACCCACTTTCCAGCGGTTTCGAAACTTCACCTTCTTTTGTGTAAGTGTGTTCAAAAAGGTGCATTTCGTTCTTAAAGTGATTTACCGCCACCACGTACCGATACACCCGGTACATAATCTGAGGAATGGCGGTTTCTTCGCTTTTTCCCTGCATTTCAATGTCTTCAAAATACGAAACGGCGTCGTACGTAATATGTCCGAATAAGCCATTTGAGATAAAAGCGTGCGGGTTCTCTTCGGCTTTGAAAACATCGGCAAATTCCCGTAAAGCTTTTACCGCATCCTTACGATTTTTCAGCGTAAACGTTTCGGTTTCACCGTTTGGAAAAGTTTGGGTAACGGTGCTATTGTCAATTGTAATACTCGCCATCACATCACAAGCAATGTAACTAAAGCTGTTCTGCATGGCGTGGTAATCCGCACTTTCGAGGATTACGGAATACGGGTATTGATCCCGAATACGAAGAAAAATCCCGACGGGTGTAACCGTATCGGCAAGTAAACGTTTGCTGCGGGTGGAAATATTGTAGCTCATATTTTATAATCAGTAAGTCTGTTTGTCAACAAGTGAAAAGGCATAAAAAAACGGCTTGCCGTGTGAACCGCAAACCGTCAGAATATTTTTAGAATATCAACGCATAGCTAAATTGTTCACCTCGATTGAGAAGAACGCCACCACCAAAGGTTTGCTACTTGTGTTGTTGTATTCATAACACAAATGTATAAAGGAAATCGCAAAAGAAAAACTTTACTTAAACTCACTACGCAAATTGGCTCAGCGTTTAATTCACGGCACGGTTTATTATACCATAGATGCCTCGCACATCCGATAAATTTTAATTAAGAAACCGAAATGATGAAATACTGGATAAACAAATTTCTGATTATTAGTAGTTTAGCTGCACTATTAGCTGTGGTGTGCATCGTTATTTCGGATATTTTGGTGAAAGCTTCAACCCGAAAAAAGGTATTTAATTCAGTGCAGAACATCCCTAAAAATAAAGTGGGATTACTTTTGGGAACTGCTAAATTTCTACAAAGTGGCGAACCGAACTTATATTATAAATACCGGGTGGAAGCGGCAGTCGAACTACTCAATGCGGGTAAGGTAGAATTCATTTTGGTAAGCGGAGATAATAGCACAAAATACTACGATGAGCCGAGCACTTTTGAAACAGATTTGATCGAAGCCGGAATTCCCGCCGACAAAATGTACAAAGACTACGCCGGATTCCGAACGCTGGATTCTATCGTACGAAGTAAAGAAGTATTCGGACAGAGTTCCATAACCGTAATTTCGCAGCCGTTTCACAACGAACGGGCCATTTATATCGCCACCCGAAAAGGGATTGACGCAATTGGCTACAACTCCGAAAGGGTAATTGCCGAGTACGGTTTAAAGTGCAGGTCAGAGAGCGTTTGGCCCGCGTGAAAATGATGCTCGATTTGATTTTTGGTGAAACTCCGAAGTTTTTAGGTAAGAAAATTAAGATAGATAAGTATACAGTTTCGCACGTAAACAAAACCTTAAACTTCTACGGACCTTGGCTGCTTAGAAGCAGCGAGTCCGAAGCACAAAACAGCAATTGCTAAGAGGTAATGGTACGCGTCAATTCCGTCGGCGGCGTTAGCTATATACTCCGGCGTGAAAACAGCGGCAGCGGCAAATACTACACCTCCAATGAGGAATAAACCTATCGTTGATTCTCCTTTTACGAACGCCCAAATTCCCAATACGGCTACAAGTGGTAAACAAACTAAAGCAATGTAATTTCGGGTAACGTTAAAATCCATGAATTCGGTGAATGCTAACAACGCAAAGCCGATTCCGATGATGGCATAACCAACAATTCGGTTGATAGCCTTTCTGGAAACTAACTGGTAAGAAGCGGTGAGTAAACCCAAAGCTCCGACGGTAGTAGCCAGTTTCTGAAAAAATGCGGAACCTTGACCTGCTTGCACGTATCCGGCGTAACGAATCCCGCCCAATACAGCCGCAATGGCAATTGAGAGAATAAAAGATTCCCACAGAATAGTGGAAAGCGTATCGAGCTTAATTAAATATTTGAAAAAGACGAAAAAACCGACAGCAGCGAGCACAAAATCGGAGATAACGTGAGAGGTTTCCATTTACTAAAGATTGGTTTACAAGAAGAGTATCGATAAGAGCAATTTACTGTTTTTTAGATAAAATTTACCTCAGGCGTAAGTTTTATTCCGAATTTCTGATTTACAGAGTCCTGAATATCAAACGCCAATGCCTTAATATCGCTGCCTTTTCCGCCTCCATAATTTACCAATACCAAAGCCTGTTTTGCGTGAACGCCAATCTCTCCAAAGCGTTTTCCTTTCCACCCGGCTTGCTCAATGAGCCATCCGGCGGGTACTTTTACCGTATCATC
>JBLHXN010000124.1:0-9602 GCA_047630355.1 Spirosomataceae bacterium
ATGGGCGATGTACTCGAAAAAAGCCTACGTCACGTTGTTCGGGAAACAGCGTAGAGCAACAGTCCCCAACCCGCGATCAACAGCGTACCGCCAATCGGAGCAACCGCACCGAACATTTTGATACCCGTAAAGCATATTGTGTAAAGTGAGCCACTAAAAATCAACACACCAATAAGCATGCAATAACCACTGTACGTCATAACTTTTGTGGGAATTTCCTTGAACAAAAGACCAATCAAAATTAACACTAAAGCATGATAAAACTGGTATTTCACCGCCGTTTCAAACGTGGCGGTTCTTCCCGAAGCTTCAAGCATTTTTTCAAGAGCATGAGCACCAAAGGCTCCGAAGGCAACTCCCAGAAGGCCTAAAATTGTTCCGGCTTGCAAAAATAATTTATTCATAAGTTGATATTGTAATTTAGCCCCGATAGCTATCGGGATAAGATTAAGGTTCGTAAATTTATGATTTGTAAAAATAATGAAAGCGTTTCTATTTAATGAATAAAGCTACTGTATTAAAAGAATATTTCGGGTACGATAGTTTTCGCCCATTGCAAGGAGAAATCATTGACCACGTAATGGCGGGAGAAAATGCCTTAGTTTTGATGCCCACGGGTGGCGGAAAGTCAGTTTGTTTTCAAATTCCGGCAATGCTTTTTGAGGGACTAACCATCGTTATCTCGCCGCTCATTGCCTTAATGAAAGATCAAGTAGAAGCCCTGCGAAGCAACGGAATAAAGGCTTCTTTCCTCAATTCATCCTTGAATATGCAAGAACAAGATTCCGTACTTTGGGCGGCAAAAATGGGGGAATTAAAGTTGCTTTACATTGCTCCTGAAAAATTGTTTTCAGGAAATCTGATGACAATGTTTAAAGGGCTGAAAATTAGCCTTTTTGCCGTGGATGAATCGCACTGTATTTCTTCCTGGGGGCATGACTTCCGACCCGAATACCGGCAACTCGCCATCATAAAAGATGAATTTCCCAGTACACCCATTATTGCCCTGACCGCAACAGCGGATAAAGTTACCCGCCGAGACATTTGCCGGCAGTTGCACATTCCGGAAGAGCATACATTTATTTCGAGCTTTGACCGCCCCAATATTAGTTTAGAAGTACTTCCCGGTCGGCGAAGAATGGCTCAAATTCAAGACTTTCTAAAAACCGTTCCGAATCAGGCGGGCATTATTTATTGCCTCAGCCGAAAAGGTACGGAAGCCGTTGCAGCAAATTTATTAGCGGCAGGAATGAAAGCCGACTTTTATCACGCCGGAGTTCCCGCTGATAAGCGGAGTAGAGTTCAGGAACGTTTTATCAAGGATGACATTCAGGTTATCGTGGCAACCGTAGCTTTCGGAATGGGGATTGACAAATCAAATATTCGCTGGATTATTCACTATAATTTACCGTCAAACGTAGAAAGCTTTTATCAGGAAATTGGACGGGCGGGACGAGACGGGACAGACGCCCAAACGAAGCTTTTTTACAGCTACGGCGACATCATCACCCGAACCCGTATGATTCAGGACTCCAACTCGCCCGCCGAGCAAAAAGAGCTGATGGAAGCCAAACTCGAGCGGATGCGTCAATACGCCGAAGCAAATATTTGCCGGCGAAGGATTCTGCTCAGTTATTTCAACGAAGAAATGCAGCACGATTGCGGTAATTGCGACGTCTGTAAAAATCCGAGAAGTCGTTTTGACGGAACGGTCATCGCCCAAAAAGCCCTGTCGGGAATTGCCCGTGCCAACCAACAAGTAGCAATGGGAATGCTGATAGACATTTTACGGGGAAGTAGAAATCAAAACCTTCTGCGTGCTGGCTACGAAGCACTCCCGACTTTTGGCGTTGGGAAAGACCTAAAATACGAAGAATGGACGGATTATATTTCGCAGTTGCTCAACTCGGGCATCATGGATATTGCGTACGACGAAGGACACGCATTCCGCCTCAATTCGGTAAGTTGGCAAGTGTTAAAGAGTGAACGGGAAGTTGAACTTTCGGAATACTTATCTATCAATGAACGTAAAGCCCTTGAAGATGAAAAAGTACCAGCGAAAAGATCCAAGACGGAGATTATTCACAACGAATTATTTGAAATCCTGCGGCAGCTTCGCAAGCAACTCGCCGACAGTTTGGGCATTCCGCCGTATTTAATTTTTAACGATTCGTCGCTTTCTGAAATGGCGGATAGAAAGCCAATCAGCCCCGGTCAATTCATGACTATATCGGGCGTTGGGCAAGAAAAAATGCGGCGTTATGGCAACGTTTTTATCGAAGAAATTCTGAAATACGTAAAGGCAAATTCTGAAAAAGGAGTCCGGTTAACGAAAGGGTTAACGTATCACGTGACGTTAGAAATGTTTAAAGACGGGCACAGCATGGAAGAAATCGCGACCGAACGCAAGCTCTCGCCTACCACCGTAGTGGGGCATTTAATAAAACTCAAAAACGAAGGGGAAGATATCAACCTAAAAAAACTCATCGACGATTTTACTTACGATGAAATCGAGAAAGCAATGAAAGCTCTAAAAATGACACCCACTGACCCAATGAAGCCATTATTCGACTACTTCAACGGCAGTATTGACTACGGTAAAATCAGGGTGGCACTGGCGGTTATGGGGGAAGGGTAAGTAACTATATTTAAATCTAAGATGACTATCAGACAAACTGAAGAAAAAGATCTTTCAGAGCTACTACAGCTCTACCGTTCCGTAGCTGATGACCCAAAAGGTATCGCACGGAGTCAGAAAGAAGTCAACGAAAGCTATATTCAATCAATTTGGCGAGGCGTACAAGACAGAGGTTTAGGAATGGTAGCCGTTTTAGATAGCAGGATAATTGGAGAAATACACGCTTCGCAGAAAGGAATTCATATTTTTGATCATTTGCTATCATTTCTTACCATCGGAGTAAGTCCTGATTTTCAGGGGAAAGGCGTGGGGAAACAGCTTTTTCGGGCGTTTTTATCTTACATAGAAACCCACAGAACAGACATTTATCGGGTCGAATTGGAAGCAAGAGCTTCCAATGCAGCAGGGATTCGTGTGTACGAAAGTGTGGGGTTTCTGTTAGAAGGACGAATGAAAAACCAAACCAGAAATGCCGACGGTAGTCACGAAGATGGTGTCGCCTACGCTTGGTTCAATAAAAATTATCATCATAAAGTTTAGGATTGTCATGCTGTTGATTGACAATATGACAAGCGTGGAATACGGAAAGTGAAGTATCATTACTCGAAAAGTATTTCGAAACACTGGTTCGGTTTTGTGTGATATAACATAACCTGCACCACTGGAAACAGCTATTCTAATTAAAAGTAAGTCCGAGTCTATCTCGCCCTACACACCGCCACCCCGTACCTCTTCGATAGGAATAAGCCACTCTTCATTTTCTTAAACAGCAGGTACTACGCTGCCTTCTTTGTTATCGCAAGCCATAAAAGTCACAAGCAGTAATAAAAAAATTAGCTTATTCATAAGTTTAGTTGAAGTTAATTTCTTGAAATAATGACACGTTAAACCGGTAGGTGGGCACGTTCTATAATCCTACCACTTGAGTGTATAAAGGCAGGTCAAGGTTGACTGCAATTGCAGTAGTAGCTGGCACATGGCGTTCCAAAGGAGCCAGTCTCCACCACCCGACCCCGGTAATATTTATTGATTGATTGCGTTAGCACCCACTTTTCTCCAGCATAAAGCCATCCCCGCATCGGCTAAGGCAGTACTTAATGACAAATTGCCTGATAAAACCTGCGGATAGTTGAGTTTCATTTCCGAAACGATAATCCTGCCCCATCTCGAAATCCCTTTTGGTTGTTCGCTGAGCGTGAAAACCTTGGGCATAATAAGTCGTACTTTTATGAGAAAGGCTGTACCTGCCCAGTGCTAAGAAATCTCAGGTATCAGAACCATTTTGCATATCAGCGTTTAGTCTGATACCGTTGTTGAGTTTATTGATTGAGCCAGAAGGTGCTTTCACCCCCGCCGAGAAGTGAAAATTCTTAAATCCTCTGCCAGCAATCAAAGCGGCATCTCCGATTCCTCCACTAGTGACCTCATTAATGCCATTGACTCCGCTTACCTTTCTTTTCTGATTGATATAAGGCCACATTAGTTCAACTGACCATTTCTCGACAAACCCTCCGACTTGTAATAAAGTAGTAGAGGTAACGCGTTGTCTGATTTTATCTTCCAGCAACTCGTTTTCTCGAATCAGAGAATTGAGGTTATGGTAATCATAAGAAAGATTCAGTTGAACCCCCTTGAACTTCTCTACGGGTAAGCCAAGCCCATCGTATTAGATACACCGGAGCAACAGGTTTGAGCTTGTATTGTATGACGCAACACAAATAGTCCGGCAATTAAAAAGAATATATTTGTTCGCCTCATCGCTAAAAGTATGAAAGAAGATAATCAGCGATTAAGAAATGATATAAACCTAATCTGAGAATGTCTGGAGTCTGCTAACACTTATTTCACCATTAGCTCATCAGGAATTAAACATCGGTAGAGAAACTTCTTCTGTTTTGATATCTGTAGTGTTAGCTTAATTGCTTTTTAAAATAACTAAATGACTCATTTTACACAAACTGCTCGCCTTTTTCCTTTGCGTCGGTTACGAATTGCTTTACCCGCTGCTCGTCGTCTTGGTGGCAGATCATCAATACATTGTCAAAGTCGGCAACGATGAAATTTTCTAATCCATTCACCACTACTAATTTATCTTTTGGAGCTTTGATAACGCAATCTTTGGTATTGTAAAGCATTACTTTGGCATCTATGGCGTTGTTGTTCTCATCTTTTTCAGAGTTTTCATAAACAGACTTCCACGTTCCTAAATCAGACCAGCCTATGTCGCTCAAAACCACGAATACGTTTTCGGCACGTTCCATAACCCCATTATCAATCGAGATACTGCGGCAACGTGAATAAGCTTTGCCGAGAGCATCTTTTTCACCTTCGGTGTAAAAATGGGGTTGAGCAATGGTAAGAGCGTCCGCCATTTCGGGCAGGAATTCAGTAAAGGCTTTTATGATAGCGTTTACGTTCCAGACAAAAATTCCGGCGTTCCAAACGTAATCGCCGCTAGTAATAAATTGATTGGCAAATTCGAGATTCGGCTTTTCAGTGAATGTCTTTACCCGTTTTTCTTCAGCTTCAGCTTCAATAAACTGAATGTATCCGTAACCGGTATCGGGGCGGGTGGGCGTGATACCGAGCGTCACCAATACATCGTTTTTTGCGGAAAAATTCAACGCAACATTGATTCGGCGTTTAAATTCTTCTTCTTTTAATATGATATGATCGGCGGGAGCAACCACGATATTAGCATCCGGATTTTGCTTCGCAATTTTATAGCATGCATAAGCAATGCACGGAGCGGTATTCCGGCGATTTGGTTCGCACAGAATCTGATCGTCCGACATAAAAGGCAGTTGTTTCTTAGTCAGTTCGTAGTATTCCGTACTGGTTACAACGTAGATGTTCTCATTTGGCACAACGCCCTCAAAACGGTCGGCAGTTTGCTGAATCAGCGTTCGACCAGTTCCTAAAACGTCGTGAAACTGCTTAGGGTATGTCTGGCGACTGAACGGCCAAAAACGGGTTCCTACACCACCCGCCATAATTATTACGTAGTTATTATTCATTGTTTTCAGAAATGTTATTGGGATTGGCTAAAAATGTATTCACTCGTAAATCTACGTTTTCTCTAATGTTCATCCAAAAGAGATTGATATCCGCAATATGCCAGATTTTTTGTCGGAGAAATATTCGCCCAAATATATAAGGTTTATTTATCCATAACATATTATCGTGAATCTGGGCATCAGCAATTTCTTTCTTGAAAGTATATTTCAGACCTACGCCACCTTTATTCAACTCTTTTGGTGTGTATGTTTCATCAGTACGCCAAGTTAATGGATTTACGCACGTTGCGTTCACTAAACCGTCATTATAGTAAGGCGGGGAGAAATCCCGGAGAAAGGTGTTCCACGTTACAAAACCACCAGTATGCTCCGCCGTTTCGCTGACTTTAATCGTTTCGAAGTAATCGGGCGGCGTGGCAATACCTATTAAGTAGGCCTCCACAAACTGCTTTTGTAACGATTTTCCGTCAATAAATTCTTTAATCAAACGTCCGGCGTGAATCGTGCCCTGACTATGAGAGGCGATTACGATGGGACGCCCGTTGTTGTGATTTTCAAGATAATATTCAAAAGCACTTTTAACGTCTTGATACGCTACATCAAGTGACCTCTTCTTGTTTTCGGGATTTTCGGTAGTGAATGCGGAATAATGTGCCTGCCGATAACGGGGAGCAAAAACACGACCAGAACCGTTAAATGCTGTGGCTTGATTCAGGATCGTTGAGTTATCCGTTTTGTCGTTCAACTCTTTGTCGTTTACATTGGCGTTCCAGGCAAATTGACTTGTAGGTTCATATGTATAAGTAGTAGGATGAATGAAAAAAACATCAACTTTTGCAGTTGACTGTAAATCTTTCAAACCTGATTTATGAGGAACAGAATCTGCTTTATCGATCTTATCAGGATGTGCCGCCCAATTTCTAATCATCTTATAATCAGTAGATTTAGGCACATTGACATCAGTAAAGTCTATCGTTAACTTGTAGGGAGCTTGAGCAGCTAAGTTACTTTTTGCCCAACAAATTAGTATTATAAAAAGTACGTATATATTTATTTTAACGCTCATGTAACTATTTTTTGTTTAAATTGCATAATATTCAGTTACAGTATATGAATATTGCTGCAAAATTAACAATTACCAAACAGAAACTAAGAATCTATGTTTAAATCTACTCTTCAAAAAGGGTTAGCGAGTCTCTTTGCATGCTTGCTATTCACAACAACCCTTTACGCACAAACTACCATTACTGGTAAAATAACCGACGCGGACACAAAAGAACCGCTCATCGGAGTAAGTATTCAGGTAAAAGGGAAGATCATCGGTACAATTACCAATACTAATGGTGAGTTCTCGTTAAGTACATCCACTCCCGTACCGTTTAAAGTTATTGTCTCTTCGGTTGGGTATCAGGTACAGGAAGTAGACATTACCAGCGAAAATGCTAATATCATCATTGCTCTTACCGAACAGTCTATCATGGGGCAGGAGATTGTTGTATCTGCCTCACGTGTTGAGGAAAGTGTAATGAGAGCTCCCGCAGCCGTTGAAAAAATGAACATCAAGGCAATTCGGGAAGCTGCTGCTCCGTCGTTTTATGACGCATTGGCAAACATGAAAGGCGTTGACATGACTACGCAAGGTTTACTTTTTAAATCAGTAAACATGCGAGGTTTCGGTGCAACGGGTAACGTACGTACCGTACAAATGATTGACGGAATGGACAATCAAGCTCCTGGCCTTAACTTTGCGGTTGATAACATCGTGGGTATGCCGGAACTTGACGTTGAAAGCGTTGAATTGCTTCCCGGTGCGGCTTCGGCACTTTATGGTCCGAACGCATTGAACGGAATTATTTTAATGAACTCAAAAAGCCCGTTTATTTATCAAGGTTTGAGTGCTTCACTTAAAGGTGGTGTCATGAACGCCTCTAACCGTGCAACAGCTACTACTCCGTTTTACGATGTGTCAGTTCGTTATGCGAAAGCGATAAACGATAAATTTGCTTACAAAGTTAACCTATCTTACTTAGGTGCTCAGGATTGGGAAGCAAACGACCCGACCAACCTTAACTTAGGTGGTGTTCAAGACGGAAGCCGTGGTGCGGGAGTAAAGTTAGATTACGACGGACAAAACATCTACGGTGACGAAGTACAAACAAACATTGGCGGTGTTGCAGATGCATTGGTTGCCGGAGGTTTACTTCCTGCCGCGGCGAGAGGTTTAGTTCCTAACAGTAATGTCAGCCGTACGGGCTACGCAGAGCGTGATTTAATGGACTACAACACGAAAAGCTTTAAAGCAAACGTAGCTCTTCACTACCGTCTGAACGAGAAGATAGAATTAATTGGGCAGGTAAACTACGGCTCAGGAACTACGGTCTATACCGGAACGGGGCGTTACGGTTTACGTGACTTTAACCTAACGCAAGGAAAAATAGAACTACGTGGTGATAATTTCACTGCTCGTGTTTACACAACGCAGGAGCGTTCAGGAAACTCGTACCTTGCAGGTCTTGCCTCAATTGGTATGCTAAACGAAGCGAATCCACACGCTACTTGGTTTGGAGAATACGTAGGTGCATTTGTACAGGGTCGTTCAGGCGGTTTAGCCGAAGAACAAGCTCACATTACTGCCCGTCAGTTTGCCGATCGTAAGAACCCGTTGCCGGGAACAGATGCGTTTAATACTTCATTGGACAAGTACCGTGACCTTTCTATTTCTAACGGTGGTAGTAACTTCTTGGATGAGACCAATATGTACCACGCCGAAGCCTTCTACAACTTCAAGAACGAGATTAAGTTCGTTGATTTATTAGTTGGTGGAAACGTGCGTCAGTATCAGTTACGTTCAAACGGAACACTTTTCTCTGATATGAAAACAGACGAAAATGGGGTTCAGCGAGACGGAACAATTCCGATTAATGAATTTGGTGCATTTGTTCAGGCAAGTAAAAGCCTATTCAAAGATCACTTGAAGATATCTGGATCTGTTCGTTACGATAAGAACCAAAACTTTGAAGGTCAGTTTACGCCACGTATCTCGGCGGTTGGATCATTTGGTAACCATAACGTCCGCTTGTCTTATCAAACAGGTTTCCGTATTCCTACCACGCAGAACCAGTACATTGACCTGACAACTCCACAAGGAACGTTAATTGGTGGTCAGCCTGAATTTATAAATCGTTATAACTTGACGGGTGGTATTCCATTATTTGTCCTTAATGACTTTATTCAAAATGGAGCGAACTCAAAATATTTGGACGATGCCGCAAGACAACGTATCGGTCAGCAAGTAGGTGCATTTGTGAATGCTAATTTACCGGCAATTCAGCAAGGGGTTGTAGCGGGTGTGACCGCTCAAGTAACTGCCGGTGTAACCGCCGCTGTCCAAGCTGCCGTAGCTGCCGGACAAATTCCTGCCAGTCAGGCTGCCGCTGCCATTGCTGCTCAGGTAACACAGAGCTTACAGTCTGCTCCAATTCAGACGCTAATAGCCAACACGGTAGCATCTGAAGCCGCTAAGGTTGGAGCTCAGGTGACCCCAGCATTTGCAACGGCAAACCTACCTAAGTACGAGCCAACACCACTTCAACCTGAGCGTATCCGCTCGTGGGAAGTTGGTTACAAAGGTTTGATTGCTAAAAAGTTATTTGTTGACGCTTACTACTACGAAAGCACTTACCTTAACTTTATTGGTGGAACATCCATAGTTGTACCGACGGCACCAGCTAGGCCAGGATTACCAATTGAATCTGGAGTTGCTTCTGCAAGCACCCGTTTAGGATACTCACTTCCTTCTAATACTTCAGAAGAAATTAAAACACGCGGTTGGGCAATTGGTCTTGACTACGCCATTGGTAAGGGTTATAGCATCGGGGCAAACGTTGCCAATAATGAGTTAACTAACTTCGTGCCAACCCCTCAGCAGCAATACGCAGGTTATAACA
>JBLHXN010000125.1:0-9599 GCA_047630355.1 Spirosomataceae bacterium
CGTGAAATCCTGACGTTAAAGTCAGATGATGTTATCGGAAGAGCGAAAGCTTACGAAGCAATCGTAAAAGGTGAAAACCTTCCGAAAGCGAATATTCCGGAATCGTTCAACGTATTAATTCACGAATTGCGTGGATTGGCATTGGAGATTACACTTAAATAATAATAAACAGATTTGCGAAAAAGGACGTAATGGCCCAAAGCAATAGGATCGAACAACTAACCTTTCCAAGGTTTATATCGGCGTTCATCATTATGGTAGCCCATACAAAACCGAGTTGGTTTGTTGACGATGCGTGGTTCAATCCACTTTTTCATGGCTTTTTTGCGGTTACGTTCTTTTTCGTATTATCAGGATTTGTTCTCGGTTTGTCATACCATGATAAATTTGAGGATGATAAAGCAGGGGATTTAAAGAAGTACTTCATATTAAGGATAGCGAGGATTTATCCAATCTATGCCTTAGCTATACTCGCATCGATGGCGGGAGACTATCTCTACCTCGATAAAACGTATAGTTTAGGAACAATACTTCTTAACTTATCTCTGTTGCAGGCGTGGTTTCGGAGCGATTACATTTCGTTTCCGGCGTGGTCATTGTCCTGTGAAGCGTTCTTTTACATCATTTTTCCGGTCGTAATGATATACGTTCGGAGGTTGTCTTACATCAGCGTCGTAAAGAAGATGATGTATGTCTGGATATTAAGTCTGGCAGCAATCACGTTGTTAGTCGTAGTATTATTTCCGGGAGATTTGTTTTGGCACCTGCACCCGTTAGTAAATGCTCCGTCTTTTCTACTTGGCGTGGGTACCTCAGTAGTTTACCGAAAACTTTCACAGAGTGATAAGTTGAAGTTCTATTCAGGAGTAGCTTTCGCAGCAGTAGTAGCGGTGGTTGGTGGTCAGCTTTTAAGTAAGCCGAGTTATGCAATTGAAATGGCTCAGGTACCAGGTTTTATGCTTTTCTTATTATTCTTAGCCCTGATGTCAGAAAGACATATTTTGGTGAAATTTTTTAAGAACAAGTTCTTGGTACTACTCGGAAAAGCAAGTTACGCGTTGTATTTATTTCATACGCTGACTTACGAAATCTGGAGCCGGGAACTCGAAAAAGTTTACACCGGACAATCAAGATTGTTATACGTAGTTGCAGCAATTTTTATGATAACGGTATCCGTAATACTATATAAGTTTTACGAAAAGCCAATGTACAGACTTATTGTTAAAGTAAGTAAAGTTAGAAAGTAAATGTTGTTAGATAAACTGGGCAAATCCTTAACAATAATTTTTTGGTTAATACCGCCCGTAGTGTTCATTGTTTTCGTTGGGACATTCGCACAAAATCTGATTGTGCTTGATGATTATAATATGATCGGAAATCCGTTTGCGGGTTATTTAAAAGCTGATTCATTTAGTGAAACGATTAAAGTAATCTTTTCGCAGCAGAATGAATATCGCTTTCCGATTCTAAGTTCATTGAGTATCCTTCAGTATAATTTGTTCGGTGAAATCAAGTTCAATTATTATCCGATTTACGGCAATTTGGCCGTTTTCGGGATGTGTGCTTTGGTGCTTTATGTGTTCAGTCGGGGACGAGGTTATAAGAAACTTCTTCCAATAGTTTACCTAATGTTTCCGTTGCACATCTACATAATAATTGCTTGGGCAAACGCATCCTGTCAGTATCTTCCTGCTCTGTGCTACAGTTTACTAACTATGTATCTGTTGGCTCAGGATAATAAGAAACTTCGGAACATAGCCTTTTTGACCGGATTTTTAGGTGCATTCTCTTTTGGAAGTGGTTTATTCGGAATACTTTTTGGAATGGCGGTCTTACTAATTAAGAAGTCGTATAAATTCTTCTTTATTTGGTTAGTGTTTAGCGGAGTAATCTTCTTGGTTTACTTCATGGACTATCGACAAACACTTTCCGAAGGTGCATTAAACAATCTGTTTTACAAAACTTCGGATGTTATCCTTGGGTTTTTGTACGTGTGGGGTGGTTGGTCTGATTTATTTTATTCTTCATCTAAGTTTTGGTTAAATACCGTACCGATGATAGCTGGAATAATCACTGCTGGACTGGTAATCTGGGTTGCGATAAAAGCACTTTTGGTTATCATAAAAGACCGCACAGATGTTACCGCAATTTTTACGTTAGGTGCTATCGGGTTCTTACTCTTTACCACCGCCGTAATTGCGATAAGCAGAATTGGGGATGATCCGGAATATACCATGCTTGTTTCAAACCATCGGTACTATTCATTCATTGGTTTAGGAATTGTTTACGGTTGGTTTGTTGATAAATTGAGTTTGTTACAACGAAGAATTATTTTAACGGGAATAGTGGCGGTTTATGTCCTGAGTATTTTCAGGTTTACTGAATCGGCATCTGACAGGGCGAAACTTTTAGCAACGGAAAAGTTCAATCATTATAAAAATGGATTGCATGAAAAACACCAATATTACGCTGATTACTATGTTTTTCAGAAGAGTATTGACAAAGCATTGAAAGAAAGTGGTGCTTACGTTTTTCCAGCAACCGAAATACATAAAAACTGGGATTTGATAAATGATTTTTCATTAAGCGAAAACCAGAACTATTCTATTACGTACGATCAGGCTGAGTCTGGAATGTATTTAGTCGAAGAAAATGCCGGAGGAAAGGTATTAGATGGTACTTACTATCTTCTACGTTCTGAAGACAAAATGTACGCATTTTACCCCAAGCGGAAAGTCTTGGAAAGCCGAAATCCATTTGCTTTGAGCAATGAGTTCGATGTGTTTATTCTGAAACTCGATCTTGAAGAAGGGGTTTATGAATTGGTAATTTGTAAGTATAATGACGATGTCCCGACCTATTTCAGTACAGATATTGTCTGGAACGTTCGGCACGGCAGTTAAATTTTTTCACTTTTTGTTTACTATTAAAAATAGTTTAAATGTCTCTAAGAAAAAACAAAAAATTCAACAGTGACTTCCAAAGCATAACCATTAGTTTGGCGTCGCCGGAGTCTATTCTAGAGAGTTCGTTTGGAGAGGTTACGCAACCCGAAACCATCAACTACCGGACGTATAAGCCCGAAATGGGTGGTCTCTTCTGCGAGCGGATTTTTGGGCCTGTAAAGGACTGGGAATGTCATTGCGGAAAATATAAGCGTATTCGTTATAAAGGTATTATCTGTGACCGTTGTGGCGTAGAAGTTACCGAAAAGAAAGTACGTCGTGAGCGTATGGGACACATCGAATTGGTGGTTCCAGTTGCTCACATTTGGTACTTCCGTAGTTTGCCAAACAAGATTGGTTATTTGTTAGGGCTTTCTACAAAGAAGCTTGATCAAATCATTTATTATGAGCGTTACGCTGTAGTTCAGGCGGGTGTAAAAGGTGAAGATGGTATTGAGTACATGGATTTCTTAACGGAAGAAGAGTACTTAGACATCTTGGACAAACTACCTCGTGAGAACCAAATGCTTTCTGACGATGACCCCAATAAGTTCATCGCTAAGATGGGAGCGGAAGCGTTAGAAATGCTTTTATCTCGTTTAAAACTTGATACACTTTCTAATCAACTACGTCATCAGGCGTCAACTGATACATCACAGCAGCGTAAGACCGAAGCGTTAAAGCGTCTTCGTGTAGTAGAAGCTTTCCGTGATGCTAAAACTCGTATTGAGAACCGTCCTGAGTGGATGATAATCAAAATGGTACCAGTTATTCCTCCGGAATTACGTCCATTAGTGCCACTTGATGGTGGTCGCTTTGCAACTTCTGACCTCAACGACCTTTACCGTCGTGTGATTATCCGTAACAACCGTTTGAAGCGTTTGTTGGAAATCAAGGCTCCTGAAGTAATCCTTCGTAACGAGAAGCGGATGTTACAAGAGGCTGTCGATTCGTTATTTGACAACTCACGTAAAGTAAACGCTGTACGTTCGGATGGTAACCGTGCCTTAAAGTCACTTTCAGATATGTTGAAAGGTAAGCAAGGACGTTTCCGTCAAAACCTATTAGGTAAGCGTGTTGACTATTCTGGTCGTTCGGTTATCGTGGTAGGTCCTGAATTACAACTTCACGAATGCGGTCTTCCGAAAGGAATGGCAGCGGAGCTTTTCAAGCCGTTTATCATCAGGAAACTGATTGAGCGAGGAATCGTAAAGACGGTAAAATCAGCGAAGAAAATAGTTGATCGTAAAGATGCCGTTATCTGGGACATTCTTGAAAACGTATTGAAAGGTCACCCAGTATTGCTTAACCGTGCTCCTACACTTCACCGTTTAGGTATTCAGGCGTTCCAACCTAAGATGGTTGAAGGTAAAGCAATTCAATTGCACCCGTTAGTTTGTACAGCATTTAACGCTGACTTTGACGGTGACCAAATGGCGGTTCACGTTCCACTTGGGCACGAAGCCGTTTTGGAAGCTTCTGTATTGATGCTTTCGTCGCACAACATTCTAAACCCTGCTAATGGTGCTCCAATTACCGTGCCGTCACAAGACATGGTATTGGGTCTTTATTATGTAACGAAAGGAAAGCGTTCGACAGAAAACGAAAAGATTGAAGGAGAAGATAAAATATTCTACTCGCCGGAAGAAGTCATCATCGCGATGAACGAAGGGGCAATTTCGCAACACGCATTTGTTAAATGCCGTGTGAAAGTGAAAAACGCCAGTGGTGAGTTTGAACAAAAAATTATAGAAACCGTAGCTGGACGCGTACTCTTTAATGAGTTTGTACCTAAAGAGGTTGGTTATATCAACGAATTATTGACGAAGAAGAAACTTCAGACAATTATTCGTAATGTATTCAAGGAGGTAAGTTTTGCCCGTACGGCGAAGTTCTTGGATGATATCAAAACGCTTGGTTTCCAGAAAGCCTTTACTGGTGGTTTATCTATCGGATTGGGTGATATCATGATTCCTGAGGAAAAACCTCAATTAGTAGAAAGTGCTCGTGGCGAAGTTGAAACTGTTCAGAGTAACTACATGATTGGTATCATCACGGAGCGTGAGCGTTATAACCAAATTATTGATATTTGGACGCGTGTAAACACCCGTTTAAGAGAAACATTACTTACTCAGCTTGAAAACGATGATCAAGGTTTCAACTCAGTATACATGATGATGCACTCAGGAGCCCGTGGTTCTAAAGAGCAAATTCGCCAGTTAGGTGGTATGCGTGGTCTGATGGCTAAGCCGCAGAAAAACATTGCAGGATCAGTTGGAGAAATTATTGAGAATCCGATTCTCTCTAACTTTAAAGAAGGTCTTGACGTACTTGAGTACTTTATCTCGACGCACGGTGCTCGTAAAGGTCTTGCCGATACAGCTCTTAAAACCGCCGATGCGGGTTACTTAACCCGTCGTCTGCACGACGTAGCTCAGGATGTTGTAATCAACGAAGCTGACTGCGGAACACTAAGAGGTATTGAGGTATCTGCTTTGAAAGATAATGAGGAAATCGTTGAGCCATTATCTGAGCGTGTATTAGGTCGTACTTCGGTATTTGACTTGATTGACCCACGTACAAAAGAGTTAATCATTAAAGCAGGTGAAGAAATCACGGAGGATATCGCTATCGCTCTTGATTACTCTGCAATTGATACGGTAGAAATTCGCTCGGCCCTTACTTGTGAAACTCAGGTAGGTGTTTGTGCAACTTGCTACGGACGTAACCTTGCCTCAGGCCGTATGGCTGAGATAGGAGAGGCCGTTGGTGTAATTGCTTCTCAATCAATTGGAGAGCCGGGTACGCAGCTTACACTTCGTACATTCCACACAGGTGGTACAGCCATGAATATTTCGGTTGATGCCAACCTGAAAGCGAAGTTTGATGGTACTATCCAAATGGAAGATGTTCGTACAGTTCTGGGATTTGATAAAGACGGAAAAGAAGCAACTATCGTCGTTGGACGACGTGGCGAAGTTCGTATTATCGAAGAAGGAACCAACGTTGTTCTAATTACAAACAATGTTCCTTACGGTGCTATCTTGACCGCTAAAGACGGAGATAAAGTTGAAAAAGGAACGGAAATTTGTCATTGGGATCAGTTTAACGCTGCCATTATCTCTGACTTAGAGGGTACTGTTGAGTACGATGCAATCGTTGAAGGCATTACGCTTCGTGAGGAGTCTGACGGACAAACAGGTTTCCGTGATAAAGTAATTACGGATTCTAAAGACCGTACTATGAACCCGGCAATTTTAGTAAACCTTAAAAACGGAGAAACACGTTCGTACAACTTACCAGTTGGTGCTCGTATTCTTGTAGATGACGGAGCTAAAATTACCGCAGGTCAAACACTTGCTAAGATTCCAAGAGCCATTAACATGAACCGTGATATTACAGGTGGTCTTCCACGTGTAACGGAATTATTTGAAGCTCGTAACCCATCTAACCCAGCGGTTGTTTCTGAAATCGACGGAGTAGTAAGTTTTGGAGGAATTAAGCGAGGTAATCGTGAAATCTTCGTAGAGGCAAAAGATGGTACTAAAATGAAGTACATGGTTTCGTTATCGAAACTGATTCTTGTACAGGAAGGTGACTACGCAAAAGCGGGAGAGCCACTTTCTGACGGGGCAATTACTCCGGCGGATATTTTGAGAATCAAAGGTCCAACGGCTGTTCAGGAATACTTGGTGAACGAAACACAAGCCGTCTACCGTCAGCAGGGTGTGAAGCTTTCTGATAAGCATATTGAGGTTATTGTACGTCAAATGATGCAGAAAGTAGAAATTATTGATGCTGGTGACACCAGCTTCCTTGAGATGCAAGCTGTAAACAAGTGGGAATTCCGAATTGAGAACGACCGTATTCTTGACCTAAAAGTTGTGATGGATGCTGGAGATTCATCAGATTTCGAGCCTGGTCAGATTATTTCTAACCGTGAATTCCGTGAAGAAAACGGCCGTTTGAAGCGTGAAGATATGAAGCAAATGAAAGTGAGAGACGCACAAGCATCTGTTTCATCGCCAATCTTGCAAGGTATTACCACTGCCTCATTAGGTACGCATTCATTTATATCTGCGGCTTCGTTCCAGGAGACAACTAAAGTGCTATCCGAAGCAGCCGTTAATGGTAAAATGGATACTTTGGACGGTCTTAAAGAGAACGTAATTGTAGGTCATCTAATACCAGCAGGTACAGGTAAGCGGATGTATCAGAATTTGCTCATCGGGCCAAACAAAGAGTTGCCTGAATCGAAAGACGAGCAGAAACTTCCGGAACCACGCAAGCGTGAGTACGTGAAATAAAGCTTAGAATAGGTAAATTTTAAAATGCCTCACCATATAAATGGTGAGGCATTTTTGTTTGCAGCTTATCTTATGCTTATTAAGAGCAAGCGATATTTGAATATATTTGTTGCAGAAAGGCGTTCGGGTTTCCTGAATGCCTTTCCGTTTATAAACCGATTCTTTTTTATGAATAATAAACCAATTTACGTACAGATTTACCAGCAATTGAAGGGTGAGATTGCTGCGGGTAGTTACGTTGAAGGAGATTTGCTGCCGTCTGAAAACGAGCTTTGTAATAGACATAACTCAACGCGGATGACCGTAAGAAAAGCATTGCAGGAATTGGTGCAAGACGGTTATATTTACCGTAAACAAGGAAAGGGCAGTATCGTATCTTCAACTCGTAAGTCATTGGGCTTACTTTCTATCAAAGGCTGGACAGACGTAGTAGCCGGATCAAATAAGCACGGAAATACTGAACTGATTGAAAAGATAAGCTTACGCAAGTTAGACACTTCGACGTTTCAACACATAATGATGGAAGTAGATGAAAGTAATGACTTTCACTACATAAAGCGTTTACGAAGTGTCGATAATGAAGCTATTATGCTGGAGGAGACCTACGTGCCCAGCATTGATTTACCCGGCTTTGAAAATGAGCCATTACTAGAAGGTTCATTATTCAAAACCCTCTATACTAATTACGGAATTGACGTCGTAAATATGGTGCAGGAAATCCGAGCGGTAGCTTGCAATCAACACACTGCAGCATTATTAAATATTCCAAAACAAACACCCATGCTGCACATTTTGCGAAGATACAATACGTCCCGCAACGGATGTTACCTGTACAGTTCCATCCATTGCGACACGAATAAATTTGCGATAAGTGGGTTTAATTAAAAAGTAATAACTTCCTTGGAAGTTAAGGTGGGGGGGGAGGGTAATTTTGAAAGTAAAAACATCAAAATGACTGAAACTGAACTTATTGAAATTGCTAAAGAACAGATCAAAGCAGGTAAACCGTTTGAAGAAATAGAAACTGGCTTTATTCTTAATCAGAATAAAAGTATTGGAGAATCTGCTCGTATCGTTGGGCTTGCAAAAGAAGAATTGGGAATTGATGCCAATTCAAGTACTGAAGAATTTCAAGACCAAATTAGACTTGAAAAGAATTCTTCTATGGGAGTATAAATGAGGTTTGGATTTATAGACGTTACCGAACCCCTTTGCTAAAGTATTAGGTGCCGCAATGGTTATAGCATTCTTGATGACGTTTTGGTCAACTTTGTAAGAAAAGTACGGCATCAGATTTTAAGAGTGATGCCGTACTTTCTTGATATCACGCAAATATCTCTTTCGCCAACCAATCTCCAACTTCGGAAGTGGAATAAGACTTTCCGCTGTCGGCAATATCAATCGTTACAATACCTTCGGCGAGTGATTTATTAACGACATCTTTAATTTCTTGAGCTTCGTCCGTTAATTTAAAAGCGTATTCAAACATCATGGCGGCAGAAAGTACCGTTCCCAACGGGTTGGCAATATTCTTTCCCGCAGCTTGTGGATAAGATCCGTGAATTGGCTCAAAAACAGAGGTATGTAAACCAACCGAAGCAGACGGCATCAATCCCATGGAGCCCGAAATTACGGAAGCTTCATCGGTCAAAATATCACCGAACATATTTTCTGTAACCATCACGTCAAAACCTTCCGGCCATTGAATAATCCGCATAGCGGCGGCATCAACGAACAAATATTCAGTCGCTACTTCAGGGTATTCTTTCTCCAGAGATTGTCCCACTTCACGCCACAAACGGGAAGTTTCCAGCACGTTTGCTTTGTCAACAATACACAGCTTTTTGCTTCGTTGCATGGCGTATTCATACGCCAAACGAATAATTCGCTCGACTTCGGGCTTCGTGTATTCGCACACATCCCACGCTTTATCACCCGCTTCGTTGCGACCTTTTTCTCCGAAATAAATTCCGCCCGTCAATTCTCTAATGCAAACAAAGTCAGCATTCTCGATTAACTCTCTTCTTAAAGGGGACTTGTGTAATAACGAAGGAAAAACTAACGTTGGGCGGATATTGGCGTAAAGCCCAAGCTTCTTTCGCATGGCCAAAAGCCCTTGTTCAGGACGAACTTTTGCCGAAGGATCATTATCAAATTTTGGATGACCAATCGCTCCGAAAAGAACGGCGTCTGCATTCATGCAAATTTCGTGCGTTTCGTCAGGATACGGATTTCCTACTTCATCAATAGCAACAGCACCCGTAATGGCATATGTATAGTTAATAGTATGACCGTACTTTTTACCAATGGCATCTACTACTTTGATTGCCTGATCAATTACTTCTGG
>JBLHXN010000126.1:0-9475 GCA_047630355.1 Spirosomataceae bacterium
CGGGTATCAAAATGTTCGGTGCGGTTGCTCCGATTGGCGGTACGCTGTTGATCGCGGGTTGGGGACTGTTGCTCTACGCTGTTTCCCGAACAACGTGACGTAGGCTTTTTTCGAGTACATCGCCCATATTTTTGCAGGTTTTAAAAGAGGAATCTTTGTAGTAAATCTCCAAGTCTTTTTTTAGCAATTTGAGATTCTCAGGTAAGAAAATAACACTCGTTTTCATAACTATTATTATATCTTTCAAACGAAGGCGATCGGCGTGCATTCGATTGGCAATAAGCGAGCGTTCTTCAATCTGATATTGCTTTACAGACTCAGGAGTCATGTATTTCATTCCCAACTCTATAATTGCATTATTCTGCTTGAAATACTGCGGCATATACACCGAGCGGCTCCCTTCGTACGATTGTTGGTCAAAATCAATGGCTCGAATGCGGTAATGGAAGTCTTCAAAATCAGGGGTAATAATTACTACAAAGTTTGACGAATGCATGTCTCCTAATAGCCGCACGAAGCATCGTTCGTTAAACTTTATGAATTCCTTCGCCAATCGGATTGGATTGAGGTTTGTATCTCCAAGGTGATTTTGCATAAATATATCACCCGGAATTCCGGCAATGTGCTCTTCAACCAGTGTTTCCTTATAGGTAACGTAGTTGAGTACGTTCGGAGAAAGAATATGTTCTAATTCTAATCCGTAAATACGGGAAGCGTCCGCATTTTTAATATAGAAGTAATCATAGTTATCATTTACGCGATTTATAATACGCACCCTGAACGGTGACGTATTTGCGTAGGTACAAAAGTCTACCCGATCAACCACCAAGTGCTCGATAACGCTTGCGTCTCCGTCGGTTTTTAAATCGGCGTAGATGATCTTGAGATTCTGATAAATTTCTGATAAGTCAGACTGGGAGTAAAATACCGTTTCCCACAGGGTATCGTCTCCGTTTTTGTCGTAAAGTGGAATGCGATTGTCGTAACGCAGCAAGTCGCTGTACCGCAGGGGAAGTACTCTTTCCCGACCATACTTGAGCAAATACTCACGGAGGAGAGGGGATATTTTAAACGGGATTTTTTTCTTTGATATCAGTGCCATGGATTAATTAAATAACTTCTCAAATTACGTAATAAACCAAAAGTATGAGCGTTTTTTTGAAAAACAAATGTTACTCCAAACCTTAGTATTTACCAGTATTACCGCTAATTTTGTGTCTTGACTATTGAAAATCAACATATTAAATAATAAAATATCCTATGGAACATTCAGAATCTTCGAATAATTCGGTCATCAAAGCAGGCTTAATCTTGGCCATTGCATTGGCTGTCTTATTTGGTTTTTTGTACTTTAACGCACGGCAGGAGAACAGTGAACTGAATATTGACGTAACCCAAAAGGAACGTACGTTGCTAACAACGCAATCGAAGTTAGATTCCATTGGTCGTGAACTTGACGCTAAGATTGCTGAAGTGTCTTCTCTTGGTGGCCAAATTGAAGAATTAGAAGCCCTAAAAGTGCAGTTAGATAAAGACAAACGAGCATTATTGAACTCGAAAAATATCAATATCCGCGATTATAAGAACAAGATTAAAAATTACGAATCGGCATTAGCTAAAAAAGACGAAGAGATTGTTCGTCTTCGTTCGGAAAATACGCAATTGTCAACGCAAAATCAGACGCTTACCAGCGAAGTGAATACGCTTACGACAATCAAGTCAGTACTCGAAACGCAGAAAACTGCCTTGAGTGATTCTGTAAACAATTACTCGGTGCGTAATCGTGAATTGAGTGACAAGGTAACATTAGCTGCTGCTCTGAAAGCGACTAATATTAATATCAATGCTATTAACTCACGCGGACGTGAGCGTGATGGCGGAGATTATAAAGCTCGTAGAATTGACAGAATCAAGGTTTCTTTCAAACTGATTGAGAATCCGTTGACGAAGAAGGAAAACAAACTTGTACATATGAGATTAGTTGACCCAAGCGGAAACGTAATTTCTGATATGGCGACTGGTTCCGGCTCTTTCAACTTTGGCGGAAAAGAAACTGTTTATACTGCAAAGCAGACTGTGTTTTATGATAACACCGGTCAGACGGTTGACTTCATATATTCTCGCGGAGCACCTTACGAGTCAGGTAAATATACTATCGAATTTTACTCGGAAAATTTCCGAATTGGTCAGACAAGTTTTACTGTAAAGTAAAAGCAATTTATTGGTTTGAAACGGGAAGTCTTATCGGCTTCCCGTTTCTGTGTTTAACCATTTTTTCTTTTATTTGTTTTATTGAGGAACAAGATGAATCATCTACAAATTATGAAAACTTTTTTCGTTAAAAACGCCTCCAGAATAATAACATTTGCCGTGCTTTTTTTAGCAACGGCCTCGGTTTGTGCAGAAGCACAGAATCGATTCAAAGAAAACATACAGAAAAAGTGGATTAAAACCGGTTTACGAATGGCGGATGGTAGTGCCGTGTACCGCCCCGAACTTATGTATATGCAACTTCAGTACAAGTTTCTATCGCAAGATTCTTTGCAACTTACTTTAGACGGAATTACTTCTATTATCGATTATTCTGTCAAGGATAGCGTACTTACTTATGGGAATAGCACTTTACGGTTTTTTATAAAAGAACTGACAGACGTGAAACTCGTATTAAAAGAAATTTCCAAAAATGAAGAAAGTGAGAAATTAGTGCTTGAGTTTATTCCGCAAAAATTTTACGATTTGGGTTACATTCCAACAACTTATTTGGCGAAAAATAATGACGTTGTTTTTCTCGCCGACGAAAACCATATTTACCCTTACTTCGTAAATAGCAAGCTACCGGCTATCGCGTTCATTTCTGAGAAATTTGATTTTCCTGAATGGCGGCGAGGTAATTTTTTAGCTCGTTTTATCATTACTCAAAAAGGCGAATTAGTTGGTATTCGGGTAGAGGAAAGTACGAACTCGAAGTACAATAACAAGCTTGTAGAAGCAATCAAGAAAACGGAAGGAATGTGGCTTCCGGCTGAATTTGACGGAGGAAAAGTTACTAGTGAAGTCGTGATGGAATTCAAAATGGATTTTCCGACTTACCAATCTGATAAAGCATCGGTTGATAAACTGGAGCTTTCACAGCAGCAATTAGTAGATGGTAATTATTACTTTGAAGATAAATTGTACCGTTCGGCAATATCTTCCTACACTGAATCCATAAAAAATGATTTCAAAAACGTAGATGCTTATTATAGAAGAGCTGCTGCGTATGTTTTTATGAAAGAGATGAAAAAGGCCTGTGAAGATTACGAACAACTAATGTACCTCAAGCAAACCAAAGCCACCGAACTTTACACAAAATACTGCGAAGGAAACGAATCCAAATCCAATTGATAACAGAACCCCATATCCTAGTAATTATTCCGGCTTTCAACGAGGCGAAATCAATTGATAAAGTCATTGCTGAGATTCCGAAATTTGTTCGGGAAACGGTAGTCGTTAATAATAATTCGAATGATGCCACTTCTAAAGTAGCAACATCGGCAGGGGCCACGGTGTTGGATGAACCACGGCAAGGTTATGGTTACGCATGTTTGAAAGGCATTGCGTACGCCAAAACAAAACAGCCGGATATTATTGTTTTTTTGGATGCTGATTATTCAGATTATCCTTCCGAAATGAGTGATGTGGTCAAACCCATAATTGAACAAAACTACGATATGGTGATTGGCTCAAGGGCTTTGGGTGAAAAGGAGTCAGGTTCCATGACTCCACAACAAATTTTTGGCAATTGGCTGGCTACCACCCTTATTCGCTGGATATACAACGTAAACTATACAGACCTGGGGCCATTCCGAGCCATTAAATATGATAAGCTGTTGGAGTTAAAAATGCAGGATACCACGTACGGCTGGACGGTAGAAATGCAACTGAAAGCCGCCAAGCAGCAGCTCAAGACAATAGAGGTTCCGGTAAATTATCGTCAACGCATCGGCCATTCAAAAGTATCGGGTACGTTCAAAGGCACGATTATGGCGGGATACAAAATTCTGAGCTGGATATTTAAATATGCTTTGAAGTAATTGGAAAGAATATATGCAGCTACTTTTTATCCTTATTTACTTTATTCCTTTACTTTTCATATTTACGTATAGTATCATTCAGTTTACACTGATAGTTAGTTATTTACGTAGCAGAAGGCGGGTCAACATTTATCCGAAATTGACCGAGTACCCAATGGTTACGGTGCAGCTTCCGGTTTACAATGAGAAGTACGTTATTGAACGTTTACTTAATGCTGCAATCGCTTTTGATTATCCCGCTGAAAAACTCGAAATTCAGGTACTTGATGATTCCACCGATGAAACGACTGAAATTATTCAACAGAAAATTGACGAATTAAAAGCAGCGGGAAGCCTTGTTGATTTACAATTAATCCGTCGCCCCGAAAGAACGGGTTTTAAAGCCGGGGCTTTAGCTTACGGATTAAAAATTGCCAAGGGTGAGTTTATCCCGATGTTTGACGCAGACTTTATTCCGTCTCCTGACTTTCTAAAACAAACAATTCCTCATTTTCAGAATCTAAAAGTAGGAGTTGTCCAAACTCGTTGGACTCACTTAAACGCAGAATATTCGCTACTTACAAAATTACAAGCCTTCGGGCTTGACGCCCATTTTTTTATCGAACAGGGCGGACGAAATGCGAATAAACATTACATCAACTTTAATGGTACGGCGGGAGTTTGGCGAAAAGCCACTATTGAAGATGCAGGCGGTTGGTCGGCAGATACATTAACCGAGGATTTAGATCTCAGTTACCGTGCTCAAATGAAAAAATGGGAGTTCGTTTACCGGGAAGATATTGGCTCTCCGGCGGAGCTTCCTGTAGCGATGAATGCTATAAAGTCTCAACAATACCGTTGGATGAAAGGCGGAGCAGAATGCTTCGTGAAAAATGCCCGTAAACTATTAAATAACAGCAGCGTAAGAGGAGTTGATAAATTTCACGGCTTCTTCCATTTATTGAATAGTTCGGTGTTTACGGCGGTACTACTTTTAGCATTATTGAGCATTCCCGTTATGTTTATGACGATTGACAATCCTACACTTTATAATTTGTTTAAGTGGACGGCGGCTTTTCAAATAAACTGGTTAATTTTGGGTGTTTTTTACTGGATTTCGTTTCGTTATCAAGGTAAATCAGTTGTAGAGTTCTTCTGGCGGTTCTTTTGGTTTCTCACATTTATGATGGGGCTTTCGCTGCATAATTCTATTGCCGTTTTTGAAGGTTGGATGGGGCGAAAAACACCGTTTGTCAGAACTCCTAAATTCGGTGCTGGCGACTGGAAAAAGAACAGCTACGTGACGAAAAAAGTGGGAGCAATCACTTGGGGCGAAGCAGCACTTTGCCTAATATTTTTTGGAATGTTTATCTTAGATATTATTTACCTGAATTATGGTATGATGATTTTCCACGGAATGCTTACTCTCGGTTTTGGTTGCGTAGTTTACTATACTTTTAAGCACTTGAGATAGTGGAAGGGTAGTGTCAGGAGGATAGCTTTCAAACGACGTAAATTCACAAAATTCCTTTCCTCTGAAGAAGAATTTAAGAAAGATAATTATGAAGAAAATAGTAATCTACTGCTTATTGATAGTTGCTAATTGTAGCATTGTAAAAGCTCAGTCTTACGCAGATTCGCTACAGAAGCACCGGGAGAATTATATTCATGAATTAATCAAAGACGGACCTTTAGAGAGCGTTGATTCAGCATCTGTAGATTTCTATTTTGCAAAAGAGAATTATCTCGTGAAGTGTAAATTTGTGGCTACTAAAGGCGGCGACCCGTTTGAGATTCCAACTTCGGCGGGAACAACAAAAACATACACAAAATTTGGGGAATTTCGTTTTAAACTGAACGGTAAAAAGCAGAAATTAGCCGTTTATCGTTCAATGGCTTTGTTAAATCACCCGATTTATAAAGATTATCTTTTTATCCCGTTTAAGGACAAAACCAACGGAGCAGAAACTTACGGCGGCGGACGTTACCTTGATTTATTTATGAAAGACGTAGCGGGAGAAGAGATTATCTTAGATTTTAACAAAGCGTACAACCCATACTGTGCTTTTTCGGAAGGTTATAGCTGCCCAATTCCACCACAGGAAAACCATTTGAAAATAATGATTGAAGCGGGAGAGAAGAATTTTAAGGGAGAGCATTGACGTTGCTAAAACTGAATCGAGTTTACCCGAAACCATTCCCGACATTCTTCTAAACTTGATTCGCCAGAAGCTATTTTAATGATGAAGTCGAATATGGCTTTTTTCGGAATATTGCGATTTAATCGAAATCCGTTTAGTTTCAAGAATGCAGAACCGGCCTCTAATCCAGTCCGTTTATTTCCATCAGAAAAAATGTGATTGCAGATAATATTATAGCAATAAACGGCGGCTTTATCTGATACGTTCGGGTAGAGAGGTTGTCCAAACATCTCTGCTTGCACTGCTTCTAAAAGATAATCTAAGCTTTCTTCGTGTAAAAAGTTACTAGGAGGCATGAAATTGCCCCCGTGAGCATCGACCGTTCTTCTGTTGATGAACGTAATATCCTCTTTATCTAAGTATTCCATTTATGCTAAAGCCTTGAACACTTCATCGTATTCGGTAAAATCTTCTTCAACTATGCGTTCTAAACGCAGTCGTTTTTCGATCTTAGTACTTTTTTCTGTTTCGGAAATAATATCTTTTATAAAGGTCGGCTCTTCGCGAATCAATTCACGCAACGCCGCTTTCAGCGATTCTTTGTCAATAACCTGTGTCATAACTTTGTCGTTTATCTTTCAAAGATAAGCATTTTTATGACACAAATGTCTTACTACAAAATCACTGTTCGATTTCCGTAAACGAACACCCGGTCGTTGAAGACGAGTTTCAGGGCTTTTGTCAAAACAGTTTTTTCTACGTCTTTTCCTTCTCTTGACATTGCTCTTGCTGTATGGCGATGATTTACATTTTTTACATCCTGAGCAATGATTGGACCTTCGTCGAGGTTATTATTTACAAAATGAGCAGTTGCCCCAATAATTTTTACGCCTCGCTCGTACGCCTGTCGGTACGGATTCGCCCCGATAAAAGCGGGTAAAAACGAATGATGAATATTCACGATTCGGTTTGGGAAATGCTTTACGAAATCTGCCGTGAGAATCCGCATGTATTTAGCTAAAACAATGTATTCAGGATTGTAAATTTCAAGCGTTTTAAGAATAGCTTCTTCGTGCTCTTCGCGGGTTTTGTGTTCGTGGGAAATGTAGTGAAACGGAATTCCGAATTTACTCACAAACGGCTGCAACGTATTATAATTGCTTACCACTGCCAAGATATTAGCGTTGATTTCCTCAAAATGATAACGAATCAATAAATCCGAAAGGCAGTGGTGTTCTTTTGTGCAAAGAATCACCACATCTTTCTTTTTCTTCGGATTTAACCGGAAATTAATTTCCTCATTCGGGATTGCCGTTCTCAAATCTCCGAGTACCTTTTTCGCATCTATCTCTGCTTCGGTTTCAAACTCCGTCCTCATAAAAAACTGTCTCTTCGGACTGACGTACTCATCCTGCCGCAGAATATTACATTCGTTGTTGAAAAGTACGCTAGTAACGTGATAAACAAGTCCCTTTGAGTCGGGGCCGTCCATGAGGAGGATGTGTTTGGTCATGGTTATTTGAATGATTTTAGGAAAGAATCGAGTTGTTGATAGAATACCTTGAAGCTTTTTGACTGTTTCGTTAAATTCTCAAGGTTAGCATTTTGCATTATTTGATTCACGCTCTTTTCAATCTTATGACGATTGGCTCTGCTACCAAAAGCTTTTTCTTTGACTTGCTTTTTATCCTTTGATTCTAAGCTATTCGGAGTTGAGTTCTCTTTCAGATAAAGTATCCAATCAATTGCCTGAATAGGGACAAAGAGAATGATTTTTTCGCCGTAAAGTGTATGTAGCTTCCCGAGTTTAGATTTGATTTCCTGAATTTCCTGGTTATGTCTTTCTAAACTATGATCGGCTTCGTCTAAATCTACGCCTGCGATAAATAAATCTGCATTTACGGCGGGTTGAAATGAGCGGTTGCAGAATGTGTTGATTTCGGCTAAGACCTTTGACTTGCTCGGATTGGCAGAAGCGGAGATTTTGAGTGGAGTCTTCTTAGTTTGTAAATTGTAAGTTCCGGCAATGCTTTCAATGAGCTTTTCTACAAAAGCGTATTCAGCATGACCTTCGGCAATGAGCGTATAAGTCAACTTTTTCATGCAGGTACTCCTCCCATTAGACCTTCAAACCATGTTTCTCCAATATCAGAAGTGAAGTCGATTTTATCTAATTTGTTCTCCTCGCTGTATTCATCGGAAGGTTCAATTACATCAGTCAACAGATTTTTTACTTGCGTAGCTCCTTCTTCGTCTTTATCGAAAATAAACACGCTCTCGGGGGTTTCCGCAAACTCTTTTAATACGTGTTCATTATGAGAAGTCATAATGATTTGCACGCCTTTTTCTTCGGCAAGCTGAAAAATGAAATCCATTACTTCTTTTATCCGCCGTGGATGAATTCCCCGTTCGGGTTCTTCCAGAAGTAACAGTTTTGGAGGATCAGGTTGATGGACAATGCAAAGTAGAGCCACGAAGTACAATACACCGTCTGATAACTCATCAGCCCAGTGAATAATTTCACTACTTTCACTAAAAAGCCCCCAACGTTTGTACGTACGTTTATCATCTGACGGTGAATTTACAGTCTGAAAACGGATGTCTTTAAATTCGGGAATGCATTTGCGTAAATCCTGCTCAATAGCGTAGAAGCTCTCTCGGTATTCATCTCTGAGAGTCTCTAAAAATGAAATTAGGTTAGAGCAATCTGAATCAACAAATGATGTGCGAATTATGGCTTGAGAAGTAGTGAAGGTAAGTGGGTTAGGTGAGTAAATTGTTATTGAGTCAGCTAATTGTTTAAAACTCTTTTCAATAGAGCGATACTCACCATTATTTCTTTTTTTATCATCGATAACATCTCCATTGACTTTAGTTACGACGTAAATGTCTGAATCTTGAGTATAACCATCATCTTCTCTTTCTTTTTGACTTAAATTAAATGCCACCGTAAAATCGTTGACTACAAGTTCAAATTTCTGAGGAGCAAGAACTCTTTTAAATGTAAATTCTCTAAAGTCAACATCTCTTAAGTATGAATTGGGGATAATATACTCCTTAAAGTACCTAAGTCCCTTCAAAAAATTACTCTTTCCTGAATTGTTCGGTCCAATCAATAGATTGACCTGCTGTAACTTTAAGGTTACGGCCTTGAGGCTTTTGAAATTTTCTATGGTGACTTCTTCAATCATTGCGGTAGTGTTTTGAAGCTACTAACAATAATTACGACCAAAACCGCACAAATGCCCTTACTTTTGTCTAAAAAACGTCGTAATAACTACG
>JBLHXN010000127.1:0-9471 GCA_047630355.1 Spirosomataceae bacterium
TATAAAAATTTGAGTCATGTTTAGATAGAGTAATAGATTCTCCCTTAATTAGATCTCCAACTTTTTTCGATAGTATATTAGGTTCAACGTATATCGAAGCGTCATACCTAGAGATACACTGGATTTTCCCACCCATATCTACATGAACACTAAGCCGTTCTTTCTTGAATTTAACTTCTTCTTGCTTTCTTTTTAACTCCAACTTTAGACGTTCTTCTTCTTGCTGTTTTTGCAAAGCAATTTCATTTTCCTTAATTACACGAGCCCTTTCTGCTGCTATATAGTTTAGTGTTGCTTCTTCCTCATCCCTAATATAATCAGCTGCTACGTAATCAATAGCTTTTGTTGAGCCAGATAAAGGAAACTTATAATCAGCTTGACCGCAGCGACTTTTTAACCTCATATAGACTAAGGAGTAACTTTTCAATTTTTCAAGTAAAGAAATATATGATAAATCTGAGTACCTATCGTCGAAAAACCAAACTTCGCTTCCTACATTTGTTGACGAGGTCATAGAATATAAATTATCATCTCCGTCAAACTTTAAAATTATTCTTTTGTCATCGCATCCAGCGTAGCCACCGTCAGCGATAAAGATATTCAGATCTTTACTTTCAAGAAAGTAGTTAATAATCAGTACAGGGGATTGATATGGCATGCTACCTCCAGAACCTATTACCTTCGCAACTTTATACTTGCCATCAAACTCATTTCCATCTAATTTATATATCCACTGCTGAGCCTGCGAATAAATCGTAAAATTTAAAAATACAACTGCTGTAAAAAAAACGACTTGTTGTTCATATTTTCAATTGGACTATTTGTAAATTAAATAATGTGCGTAAATTTAAATATCAAATTCAAAACATACTGCTGTGCGACTTCCAGCTTGTAGCCGTTAGAGTGAATCTGGGGTTCTCAGCGGAATTTGCGAACCAAAAACCTATCCCAACCGATTCGCGTACCGCTTTTTCAGTTCTGTAATTATATCCGTCAGACCGTTAAGTTTTATTTCGTAAACGGTAGAAAGTTGCTGACCTAATTTCCCGGGTGGGAAACCGCCTTTTCGCATGAACCATTCTAAATAGCTAATGGGTAAATCTGCCAAAAGTGTATTTTTATACTTACCGAACGGCATTCGGTGAGTGACAATTTCTTTGAGTATTTCGGTGTTCATCATGCTTAGTTTAGCTCCCGCTCCTAATAGTTATCGGGATTCGCAGGCATTCGTATCGCTAAAGTAAAAAGAGGGAAGCAAAGATTCAGTTTTTCGCACAAAAAAACGCTGACTCTGCAAAATGCAAAATCAGCGTTTTCTAAAATATCACTAAAGAGTTTCAGCTTTGGTGCGAATCAATCTCTTCCTGAAGTGCTTTTCGCATATCATCATTCAGAATAACAGAATCTACTCCGTAGGTTTCTACCGCTACGCCTTTATTGCCTTCGCTGCGAGTGATGGCGTACAGAATCATATTGTCGGAGGGGTTTGACATTCCCTCAAATCGGTGAACGGCATCTAGCGTAAGATTATCAGTATAACCCTGCTGGTTATAATGTTGCGTAGCTTGACTAAGCGTATCGAAATCTGCTGCTGTTGGTGAAGTTTTCATGGCTGTAATAGTTGTTTGCTATAGCTATAAAAAATCCGTTCCGCAGACTACCAATGATTCAAGTTTGCTTGTTACCGCTTCTTTCTTTTACCCTTGCTTTTTCCGCGTGGTTGTGGATTGTTCTTCCGTGGTTTGCGGGAAGAAGGTCTTCCGCCGCCGCCGCCTTTTCCTTTTCGGGGAGAGCCTTTTTCGATTACTTTATCGCCGATGGCTTCCATCGTCAAATCAATACTGCGGTCTTGCAGATTAGTTTCTTTGATGCTTACTTTTACCGAATCACCGAAGTTAATAATCAGTCCGTTTCGTTGTCCGATTAATCGGTAATTATTTGGGTCGTATTCGTAGTAATCATCGTTCATGTCGCGGAGACTGACCATTCCTTCGCAGCCCGTTCCGTCAATTTCCACAAAGATTCCGAAATCAGTTACGCCCGTAATTACGCCTTCGTAAACTACTTTCCTGTCTTGCAAACTCATGTACTCCACCTGCTTGTACTTGATAGAAGCACGTTCGGCTTCGGCGGCGAGTTTTTCCTGATCAGATGAATGCTTACACTTCTCGTCATAATCAGCAGTTGCCGGCGATTTTTTACCATCAAGGTAATGCTGCAGCAACCGATGTGCCATCATATCAGGATAGCGACGAATCGGCGATGTAAAATGGCTGTAATGATCAAACGCCAAACCAAAGTGTCCGATTTCCTTGGTAGAATAAATGGCTTTCGACATCGTACGTACCGCCAATTGCTCCAATACATTTTGCATCGGCTTGCCTTCTACTTCCTGAAACATGGTGTTCAGCGAGCTTGAAAGTACGTTTTGGTTGTAAGTATTTACTTTAAAACCCATTCGGGCGGCAAACTTAGAAAACGTATCTAATTTTTCGGGGTTGGGTGGTTCGTGAATACGATAAACCATCGTATTTTCTGAACCATCAGATTTCTTAGTTTCTCCTTTGTCCTTATTCTTTTCTCCTTCGTCTTTTCCAAGATTACAGACAAATCTCGCAACTTGCTTGTTGGCAAGAAGCATGAATTCTTCAATAAGTTTGTGGGCATCTTTCCGCACTTTTTGGTAAACGCCAAGCGGTTTTCCCTGAGCATCAAGATGAAATTTCGTTTCTGCGGTTTCGAAGTTTATCGCTCCGTTTGCAAAGCGTTTCTTCTTTAGAACTTTCGATAGTTCGTTCATTTTTTTCAACGATTCGAAATACGGTTTGTCTTCACCCGAAGCACTTTCGGCATCGAGCAAATCCTGAGCTTGTTCGTACGCAAAGCGGCGATCAGAATGAATAATACACCGTCCAAACCATTCTTTTTGAATCTCAGTATTTTCGTTGATTTCAAAAATAGCTGAAAACACCAATTTATCTTCGTTCGGACGAAGCGAACAAAGTCCGTTTGATAGTTTTTCGGGAAGCATCGGGATGGTTCTATCAACCAAGTAAACCGACGTGGCACGGCTTACCGCCTCGGCTTCCAATTTGGTACCGGGGCGAACGTAATGCGTAACATCGGCGATGTGAACACCGATTTCGTAATTGCCATTTTCGAGCTTTTTGAAACTCAACGCATCGTCAAAGTCTTTGGCGTCAGCAGGATCAATGGTGTAAGTCAACACGTCCCGCATATCGCGACGGTTTTTGATTTCCGCATCACTGATTTTCTCCGAAATAGCTTCGCTTTCGTCTTCCACTTCTTTTGGAAAACGAACGGGCAAACCAAATTCCGCCATGATGGCGTGCATTTCTGCGTTGTTATCGCCCGACTTCCCTAAAACTTCAATTACTTCCGCCGTGCCTTGTTGGGCAGGCGTTGGGTAAGTCAGTATTTTCACAATTACCAAATCATCAGAAACGGCATCGTGAATGTGGTGTTTGGCGATAAACAGCGAATCGTGCATACTTTTGCCTTCGGGTTTCAATAAAGCGTAGTTTCCAACCATGCGGATTTTTCCGACAAATTCGGTTTTGTTCCGTTCAATGATTTCCACAACTTTCCCTTCGGGATTATTGTTTTTGCGTCCGCTTGAAGACTTCGTGATTCGTACCCGAACTAAGTCGCCGTCGATAGCTCCGTTGAGGTTATCTGCTTCTACGTAAACGTCGCTCTTTTCATCGTCGTAACGAATAAAAGCAAAGCGGGGATTTACGAAATCGACCTTTCCTTCTACGTCGTTTTTGTTGCTTTCAACAGCAGCAGCGGCGTAGCGACCTTTTCCCGTTTGGGTAAGTTTTCCTTCGTCCTGAAGTTCTTCAACAATCAAACGGGCAAAAGTTTGCTCGTCTTTATCGGTAATTTTAAGTTGTTCGTATACATCATCGAGGTTGACATCCCGGTGCGTGTTTTTTTGATAATATTCAAATATATTGGCTTTCTGATCTTTCAGTGCCGTTCTTTTTCTCTTAGCCATAAAGGTGTTATAAAATGTAATGAGTGTTTATATAGTAAAAAAGCACACGCTAAAGAGCGGTACTTTATGGGTTATTGGGAAGTAAAGTAGCAAATTCTATACCCTTAACATAAACAAAATTGTGAGGCTTTGCATTCAAAAACAACTTTATCCTTTGTGATAGGTTATTAATCCATCCATCGGAGCTTTCAGGATTTGCTTTATTTTGATACCGTGAACGGCGGCTTCAGCTTCCAAAAACGAGCGGTAATAATGAGCGATACTTCCCACAAAGCCAACCGGCGTTTTTTCAATGTCAGGATATTTCAACAGGTACTTCTCAAAAAATAACCGAAACGAATTTCTGATTAATTCCTCAATTTCGGGTTGTTCTTTATTCTCCAGTAAAAATGGAGAGAACGAAGCAAAGTAACGGTTTGGGTTTGGTTTCTGATAAGCGTTTTCTATAACGGGCATGCGGTCAAAAACGCCGTGTTTAGCTTCAAATAACTGCCTAACCTCCGCTCCCATTTCTTTATGTAAATAACTCAATACAAGCTGTTTACCTAAATAACCGCCGCTACCTTCGTCGCCGAGCCAAAAACCGAGTGGTGGCACTTGAAACGTAATTTTTTCGCCGTCGTAAAAACAAGAGTTTGAGCCCGTTCCCAAAATGCAGGCAATACCTGCTGACGCTCCGAAAAGCCCGCGAGCGGCAGCAACCACGTCGCTTTCGATAATGATTTCTTTAGCGTTTGTAAAAACCTTCCGCAACGCTCCCGAAACGATGTGTCGTTTAGAATCATCTGTGATTCCTGTTCCGTAATAATAAATTTCCGTTATAGCGTTTACAACCAAATTTGGTTCGAGTTGCTCTTTCAGTAACCGAACAATTTGGTCTTTTCCCTGAAAATAAGGATTTATACCGTCCGTTTTTACCGCGATTTCGGTAATTGACCCGCTGAGTAATCGCCAATCTGTTTTTGTAGAACCGCTTTCGGCTAATAAAATCATGGTGATTTGGAGATAGATAGTTAGTACGATTGTCGAAAGCTCACAGCCGAAAGCCATTACGTTGGCTTTTCAACAAACCATTCCGTATTTTTGCCCTCCGTTTTCACTATCCAGTTGACATTATCGTTAGTCAAAGGAAACAAATTAACACATGAAATTAACAAAACTATTTATATTATTGCTTTTACCCGCTCTTACGTTCGGACAAATGAAGCAGGGAAAATTTGTATTGGGCCCGAAAGTTGGCGTGCAAATGACGAGAATTAATATTGTTGATAATCCAACTACCATTGAATCTAAAAACCGTTTCGACTTCAACGCAGGAGTTTTCGGTCGGTTGAATTTCGGAAAATTCAGCATTCAGCCAGAAGTAATGTATCAGGAAAAAGGCGGGAATTTCACTGGTGAAGGAACGCAACAACAAAGCTATCAATACCTCTCAACCCCGATAATTTTGGGATATAAAATTGCTAAAGGAATAAACCTCGAAGTTGGACCCGAATACAGCTGGGCGTTAAACGCCGGATCTGCCGACAATGACCGGAATATCTATGGCCCAGACGCAAGAAATGATCTGGCACTCGTTATCGGAACCCGCATTGACATGCTGGACGCTCTTTCGATGTTTAGTGTGAATATACGTTATGTACAAGGATTGACTAACGTCACCAACCGGACTTCTACAGCTATTCCACCCGTTCCACTTGATTTCCGCAACCGTACACTGCAACTTTCTATTTCTTACAATTTCTCCGAATATTACAAGTGGTGGAAAAAATATGGGGATAAGAAAAAGAAGAAATAATTGCCTCACAATTTCAGGTAAGAGTGAATGAAAGCATTATTGACTTTCTGATCTACTGATTTAAAAGACTTACTGACCATTTACATGAACTTTATCGAAGAATTAAAATGGCGGGGAATGCTGCATCAGATGATGCCCGGCACCGAAGAACAGCTTTCTAAAGAATCTACCGCCGCCTATATTGGTTTTGACCCAACGGCAAAGTCACTTCATATCGGAAACCTTGCCACGGTGATGTTGTTAAAGCATTTACAACTTGCCGGACACAAGCCTTACGCCCTCGTGGGCGGAGCAACGGGCATGGTGGGTGACCCTTCCGGAAAGTCAGCCGAACGCCAGTTTCTGGACGAAAAAATATTGCAAGAAAATCAGGACGGTGTAAAAGCTCAACTCGAAAAATTCCTCGATTTTGATTGCGGCGATAATTCTGCCACAATGGTAAACAACTACGATTGGTTCAAAGAATTTGGTTTTCTGCAATTTCTTCGGGAAGTAGGGAAACATCTGACCGTCAATTATATGATGGCGAAAGATTCGGTAAAAAGCCGTTTGGAAACGGGAATTTCGTTCACCGAATTTTCTTACCAATTATTACAAGGTTACGATTTTTTCCACCTGTATAAACACCACAACGTTCGCTTACAAATGGGCGGCTCGGACCAGTGGGGAAATATCACGACCGGAACGGAATTAATCCGCCGGATGGAATCAGGCGATGATGAAAATGCCGCTGAGAAAGCCTACGCTCTCACCACGCCACTTGTTACGAAAGAAGACGGCACGAAATTCGGAAAGTCAGAATCCGGAAACGTTTGGCTCGATGCCGATATGACTTCACCGTACGAATTCTACCAATTTTGGATAAACCAATCGGATAACGATTGCACAAAACTGATTCGGGTATTTACGTTATTGAGTAAATCAGAAATTGAGACATTAGAAGCAAAACACGCAGAAACACCGCATTTACGTTTGGTGCAAAAGACAATCGCTGAAGATGTAACCCGCCGGGTTCATGGCGACGGACAATACGAATTAGCCGTAAAAGCTTCGCAAGTTTTGTACGGAAAGGCTACGCTCGAAACGCTTCAAAGCCTTGACGAGAAAACCTTCAAAGCCATTTTTGACGGCGTGCCGCAAACTACCGTTTCTTCCGCTGACTTTACCGCTTGCGAAAGCCTGTTAGATTTGATTTCTACCACCACAAACGGTGAAATTTACGCATCGAAAGGCGAAGCCCGCCGTGCTCTGAAAGGCAATGCCGTAAGTATAAACAAGCAAAAATATCAAGACGAGAAGCTACCAGTTTCTGAATTTTCTTTACTGAACGATAAGTACTTACTCATTGGTAAAGGGAAGAAAAATCATATTGTGGCGGTAGGGTGATATAGTTCCTCAACTAACACACGACAAAAATGAATCCCGCAAGACTTCTCAAATCTTGCGGGATTCATTTTTGTAATTAATTCTACATTTTCGCTTACTCAATCAGACCCTGCTTCGCAATTTTATCGTCGATTTGGGAACTGGCACCGCCTTTTGCTTTGGCTTCCTGCCACTGAGTGATAGCTTCGGTTTTATTACCAAGTTTAAAAAGGACATCGCCGTAATGTTCGATTACCGTACCACTCGCGTTTGCCTGAACGACGGCTTTTTTAAGGTATTCCCGAGCGTTCTCGTAATCAGATTGTTGGTATAAAACCCAGCCGTGCGTGTCAAGATAAGTGGCATTTTCGGGATGCTTCTCAATCAATTTCTTCGATAGTTCTTTCGCTCGTTCGAGGTTTTCGCCCCTTAGTGACGAGAAGTAACTGTAGTTATTCAAGGCCTGTTCGTTATTCGGGTCGGCTTTGAGAGCAGCTTCGTACGCAGCATTTGACTTCTTATATTTTTTTTGTGCGTTGAAAACATCTCCCAAAAGTGCGTTTACATTCGCAGATAGTTCTTTATTTGAAAAAGCAAGATTTTTTGCCTCATCAAGGGCGTATTCGGCTTCTTCAAAATCTTTGATGGCGTAATTTCCCAAACCGTTGTAATACCATAATACCGCCTGATTCGGAAAATATTCGGCAGCTAAAGCCGTGTGCTTCACCAATCCGTTATTGTCTTTTAATTCATTATCTAAATCAATAATCGACGTCCAAACCTCAAAAATGGATTTATCATAATCCGTTGATTTTACGTAGGCATCACGGGCGGCTTTTTTGTCGCCTTTCTGCTTTAGCATATCTCCTAAGACCACGTACGCCTGTGCATTATCCGGCGATTGTTTGATGAGCTGTTCCGTTAATCCAATCACGTTATCAACATTTTCTGGCGAGCTATTTTTATTGATTGTCAAGACGTAACTCGAAAGTATCTTTGCTTTTATTTCGGGCGATAAATCGTTGTTACTAAACGCATATTTTAGTTCCTCGCTGCTTTTGCTCAGGTTTCCCTGCAAACGGTAAGTTTCCGCTAAAAGCACGTGCCCTTCGGCGAATTTCGGATTAGTTTCGAGCGATTTCTTCAACATTTTCTGAGCTTCGTCGTAACGTTCGTTTGCCAAGAGCATTTGGGCTTGTTGAATCACAAAACCAGATTCCATTGGCTCGGCAACCATCAGTTTATTGCCTTCTTTGATGGCTTCATCCACTTTATTCTGTTGCAAATAAATGAGCTGTTTTTGTCGGCTTATTTCTTCGTTTATTCCAACTTCCTTTTCGATATCATCGTATACTTTCACGGCATCGCTATACTTTTCCTGCATCAAGTACACTTCGGATAATTCAAAGTAATTCTCAATCTCGGAAGGATATTTATTTATGAGTTTTTGGTAGATATTCGCCGCCTCTTTGTACTTAGTTTGCTTCGTATAAAGTTCCGCTAAAAATTGCTGGTAAAACTTATTATCCGACTTCTCGGCGGCTTGCTCGGCATACACTATTGCCTTGGGTACTTCCTTGAGATTGGCATACGACTTCGCCAACATAAATACTATGCCCGGCTCATCCGTTTTCTTATCAATGATTTGCTTAAAAACCCCCGCCGCTTTTTTGTATTCTTCGGCATTGTAATATTTCATTCCTTCTATCAACCCCGTTTCGGCTTCAAGTACTTCCTTTGGCACTACTTTTTTCGAGTTGTTCTGAGCGTTCGTTAAAACTGGCAAACAACAGACCGCTACATAAAATATGATTCGATTTCCTTTCATTTTGAACATTTATTCAACTACTCAATAACGTAAATTTCACGCATTTAAGTCACTCTGCCAAAATAAAAAGAATACGCAACTTATAAAAGGATGCCGCTCCGCTGCAATCGTGCGGTGAAAGATTACTAATTTTACGCCCTTTCAGTAAACCATTGCTATGACTCAATTCACAATCAATCAAGACGTTTCGCTCAAGCCGTACAATACGTTCGCTCTTGATGTCAACGCTGATTTCTTTACCGTTATCAACTCAACCGAAGAACTAAAAAATCTACTACAACACCCTGATTATAAACATTTTGATAAATTGTATTTGGGTGGCGGAAGTAATATTTTATTGACGCAAGATTTTTCGGGAATGGTAATTCTGAACCGAATTAAGGGCATTGAAATAGTAAACGAAGACGAAAAATACGTTTGGGTAAAATCTGGTGCGGGCGAAAACTGGCACGAATTAGT
>JBLHXN010000128.1:0-9422 GCA_047630355.1 Spirosomataceae bacterium
TCGTACTTGGTTAAATGTTGATTTGGGTTATATGGCGGGAGTTGTTCCGGTTATTGATACTCCAACCGGAAAACTGCGTAATGAAGCATATAACCTGAACGTAGGAGTTTCTTTTCCTGTATTCGGACGTTGATTCTACGCCAATAATATTAACTTTTATAAAGCCTGTGGAAGCGGGATTTATTGGTTGCGAATGCTTTAAGTTTAGTATCAATTCAAGACATCGTTGAAATATTTGAAGCAAAAGTCTTATTTTTGCCGTTGTTTCATTAATAAACTGATACTATGCCAAGTACAAAATTTGCCGGAATCGGCTTTTATGTTCCGGAACAAGTCGTGACAAACGATGACCTGACCAAATATATGGATACCTCCAGTGAATGGATTGAGGAACGTTCTGGAATAAAAGAAAGAAGGTACGGAAAAAAACACGAAGAAACTCCCACAACGATGGCAGCAGCAGCCTCAAAAATTGCTTGTGAAAGAGCCGGAATAGGAGTAGAAGACATCGATTTTATTGTTTTCGCCACGCTGAGTCCGGATTATTACTTTCCGGGATGTGGAGTTTTATTACAACGTGAACTCGGAATTACCAAAACCGAAATTGGAGCGTTGGACATTCGGAATCAATGTTCAGGATTTATTTACGGACTTTCCGTTGCCGATCAATTTATAAAGTCGGGAATGTATAAAAATATCCTTTTGGTTGGAGCAGAAATGCACTCGATGGGACTTGATTTTACCACTCGAGGACGCAACGTTGCCGTACTTTTTGGTGATGGGGCCGGAGCTGTAGTATTACAACCTACAGAAGAGGAAGGAAAAGGTATTTTGACTACGCATCTGCACTCAGACGGAACGCACGCCGAAGAATTATCTTTATTGTCGCCGGGTTCTCACGGCGGTTATCATTTTGAAGACAAAGAAAAGTTTGGATTTCCGACGGAAGAAGAAGCTCCTTTGGGTGAAATATTTGTTTACGATAACTTACTCGAAAACAAAACGTATTATCCGTACATGGACGGGCAACTGGTTTTCAAAAAAGCCGTGACCAAATTTCCTGAAGTTATCATGGAAGCATTAGATAAAACGGGCTATGAAACCACCGATATTGATATGCTCGTTCCGCATCAGGCTAATTTACGCATTGCCCAATTTGTGCAACGTACGTTAAAGTTACCAGACGAAAAGGTTTATAATAATATTATGAAATACGGCAACACCACCGCCGCTTCCATTCCGATTGCCCTCTGCGAAGCGTGGGAGCAAGGAAAAGTAAAAGAAGGCGATTTGGTTTGCCTCGCTGCTTTTGGTAGTGGCTTTACTTGGGGATCTGCTTTGATTCGCTGGTAAATCTTTTAGTTACAAATAACAGAATCCCCGTTTTGCATCTTGCGAAACGGGGATTCTGTGTTTCAGAACCTATTGGGTTCAACTACTTATGGAACCTCAACGTAAACAAAGTATTCGACCTTGACAGAGTCGTACGAAACTTGCAATATGTCCGTGCTATAAATAAATATGTAATCCCGATGGGATTTTTAGCGGTACGCTGCGGTTTTTGCACTGACTAAAAAGAGTGTTTTGGTGGTGTCGCAGAGATGGTGTCCCAATGGCGTACTCCATCAGTTACAACTGGTGGAGCCGTGTATTAGGTTAGGTACTTTTATCCTAAATATTTATTTGTGTCAATTGAATATTTAATATCATCAAATCTGTCAAATATTAGCAAAGTATTTTCATTCCATTTTGATTTTCGAAATTCATATGAGGCATCATAAACCGATGAATTTTCCATTAAGTCGAATTCGTCTATTAATTCGCCAGTCTTTTTCCTTATTCTGCAAGCAATCGATTCCTTTTCAGGTTTCACAATTCTGCAAATACCCATTTTGAACTTTCTGCTTTTATGAAATTTTGAAACTTTCAGTTCTCTTTCAAAACCTGAGCAATTTTCGTTTGCTTTAGTTATTGCTTTTTTGAAGTTGTCCATATCAACAGACATTTGCTTCGATGCTTCTTTTAGAGTAGTCTTTAACTGATTCCCTAAAAAATCAACTTGCCTTTCGATTGAATCATTTAATTTAGATATAATTACTTCATTAGAAATATTTTGATATGCTTCTATAACCTGACCGTAGGCTTTCAGGTTTGCTCCATTCTTGTTCATTTGGAATTTCGTATTCAAGAAACCGTATCCTCCAATTTCAGTATTCTTTGGTAAAAAATTGAATATTAGTTCCTCATAATACGAAGTCAATTTATTATAGCCTTTGAGTTGCTTTTCACTCAAATCACTTTTGTCAACTGAAAATGTTATTCTGTTAATTTTCATTTCTCTAATTGCACTCAACTTGTAAATATCAGCAGTAGTACCATTGTTCCAAAGGTGTCGATTTTCTCCTTAAAACAGCTAAAAAACCTTGAAGAACCGTTTTTGAGGATAAATATTTTTTATCAATTACTAAACACTCACTCTTCCTTAAAATATTTATCAATCACCGATTGCGGTTGCCAGCGGTCGGGTTTGCGGTCAATGGTGCGGTAATCCCATTCGAGGGGTTTGAGTTGATCGAGGTAAAGCGGGGCTTTATCGCCGTAGGCAATTTGCTCTTTTTTGAGCTCGTTCATCAGTTCATTTTTTTTGTCTTGAAACTTTGGATTTGTACCTAAATCATTCAATTCGTGCGGGTCGGTTTCAAGATTAAACAGAGAAGTTTTACCGATGTACGGGTAATGGATTATCTTGAAATTTCCCCGTCGAAGCCCACGGTGATGATTCATATAACTCGTGAAGATATTCTCTCTCACGGCAGCGTTTGGATTTGCAATAATGCTGTCAAGTGACTTTCCATCAGTGTCTTGTGGTAAAGGTTTGTTCAGTAATTTACACAGCGTTGGGTAAATATCAAGGGTGTAAACGAAGGCATCGCGGGTTTCACTCTTGGGTAAATCCAGTCCACTCATAATAACCGGAACGTTCATGCAGTGTTCGTAAACGCTTTGCTTACCAATCAAACCGTGACTTCCCATGGCAAGACCATTATCAGACGCAAAAACGATGATGGTATTCTTATCCATTCCCCGTTTTTTTAGCTGCTGAATTACCCGATTGATGGCATCGTCCATGTGCGTAATCAGTCCGGCGTATTCCGCCCACTGAGCACGAACAACTTCCGCGGTGCGTGGATACGGAGCGAGGTTCTCGTCCCGCACTTCCATCTTATGACCAAACGAAAATGGGTGAACCGACATGAAATTTGGCGGTAAGGGCATCGACGTTTCGTTGTACATTGCGGCGTATTCCGGTAACGGCGAACGTGGATCGTGCGGAGCCGTGAAAGGCAAATACATAAAGAAAGGTTTATCGGTATCGTGTTGATCCACGAAGTCAATCATAGTGTCGGCAAAAATATCGGTCGAAAAGCCTTTGTGTTCTATTTCGGTAAATGTGCGGTCGGGTTTCAAGTCTTGCGTGTAAACCTTGAAGTGGTCAGACATGCCACCAAACATGACATTTTCGGCGTAGTCAAAACCTTCTTCTACCACTTCCTTCTCGTTGTGCCACTTCCCCGTCATGTAGGTGGTGTAACCGGCATCCCGTAGTTGTTTTGCAATAGTGATGTGTCCTTTCATCTTATCTTTTATTTTGTGATAAGACTTGGAAGTCAACAACATCGCCCGTGACGGAGCACACAATGCTCCGTGATGACTGCCCTGAATGTAGGCATTCGTAAATTTCACGCCGTTGCGGGCGAGGCTATCAATTGTGGGCGTTTGGATGTAAGAATTTCCGTAGCAACCTAAGGCACTTGCCCGCAAATCATCGGCAAAGAAAATGATGACGTTGGGCGGCTTTTGGGAATCGTCTTGCTGGGCGAAAAGCTGTGTGGAAGATGCTAAAAAAAGGAGGAGGAATAAACGAGTCATTTTTTGGTTGAATAGATGATGACCCGAATATAAGTAAATGCAATTTAAAAACGCAGAAGCGTTTTACCCAATCCACTCGAAAAGATATTCTGGGTTATATGCTACTTCAATTTTTTGCAGAAAAATCAAGATATTCTCCTTTAAATGATTTGAACCCGACGGGTTCTTTACATCACTCCGCCACTACCGCCCGAATACCGCTATCTTCAATCGTAATCAAACGTTGTTTGTACAACGTCCCAACGGCACGTTTGAAGTTCTTCTTGCTCATCTCAAAGACCGTTTGAATCTCGGTGGGAGAAGACTTATCGGTGAATGGCAGGAAACCGTCTTGTGCTTTGAGCAGCTGCCTGATTTTTTCGGCGTTTGGCTCCATTACCTCGTACGCCTTTAATTGAAGTGTACAATCTACCAAAAAGTCAGGACGGACTTCTTTGACAAAACCTTGTACAACATCTCCCCAACCAATTGGTTGAAAAATTTCGTTGTGGTAAATAATGCCCCGGTGCTTATTATTGATGACTACTTTAAAACCGACGTCAATGCTTTCGTACAATAATAAGTCTACTTTTTCGCCTTCTTCAAGCTCCATAAACTCATCGTTCACCAAAAACTTATGCACTTTGGTAGAACCGGCGAGGCGTTGGGAGGCTTCGTCTAAATAAACTCGGACAATGACGTAATCGCCGGGATTGATACGTTCATTTTGTTCACGAAACGGAATGAGTAAATGCTTTTCCAAACCCCATTCGGCAAAAGCCCCAATGTCGTTCACGTCGAAAATGCGTAAGCAAGCAAATTGATTTACCTCAGCGGCGGGTTTGAGCGTGGTAGCAATTGGGCGTTCGTCGTAATCTTTGTACACAAAAACAGTGATTTCCTGACCTACTTCGGTATCGTCGGGAATGTACTTGTGTGGCAATAAAACTTCATCGCCTTCATCGTTTCCGAGGAAAAAACCGACACTCGTGCCGCGTAATATTGTGAGGGTATTTTGTTGTCCGAGGTGTAGCAAAGCTTTTGAATTGGTGAATGAGTAATTTAGTGAATTAGCAAGTAAAATAGCAGACTTACAATATTGTACGTCGTATTTCTGTAATCGCCAATAACTTTATTGGGCAAAGATACCTGATATTTATTTTCTCTCCACAAATTCCTGAAAAGCCTTCAATAAAACCCACTGATTCATCGCACGGTCAAAGTTGTGTTCTGAATGCTTTACGGGATAATAAATATCGCCGTTTAGGTAATCGGCTAAAAAACGAATGCCTTGCATGTAAATCATAAACTCGCCGCCGTAGTTGAGGTGCTGCTTTTCGGTTTCGGTAAGTACGGTGCTGAGTTCTGATAGATAACCCCGTTTGATTGCTTCGTAAATTTCTTTTCGGACGGTGATTTTTTCGAAGTAAGTTGAATCTTCAGGAACGGGTGATAGGTACGTTCGGAACATATCCCCAATATCTGAAATGATGAGACCGGGCATCAAGGTATCTAAATCACAAATGGTAATCGCTTTTTTGGTCGTTCGGTCAAACAAAGCATTGTTGATTTTGGTATCATGGTGCATTATCCGAACGGGCATTTTTTCGTTAGAAAGTAAATGTTCGTACGTTTCAACTAAATGACTTTGAGATAAATAGTTCTCAATCAGCTTTTTAGCTTTTTCTTTACGTTCCGCTTCCGAAAATACCACCGCCGCTTCAAATTGTTGAAAGCGTAGGCTAAGATTATGAAAAGCGGCAATAGTTGGCTCAAACTTCTCAGATGAAACCCCATGTAGGTTTTTGGTTAATGTGGCAAATGCCTTTGCGGCCTCAAACGCTTCGTCAGCAGTTGAAACTATATTTATACTAAACGAATTTTCCAAAAAAATAGTTAACCGCCAATGCTCTTTTTTTTGAAGTACAAACGGTTGGTTGTCAGTAGTTTGTAACGGACTTAGAAATATATACTCAGGAGTTTTTTTATTGATGTATTCGGCGGCTGATTGTAGGTTAGATGCAATGATTTCTGGATTGTGAAAAACCTTCGTGTTGACTTTTTGAAGAATATACTTTTTATCGCCACTTGTTACCAAAAAGGTATCGTTTATCAGCCCGTCGCCGAAAGGCTTTACGGTCAGGTTTTCGATTTTAATCGGGTATCTTCCAAGTATTTCGTCGAAGTCAGGCATTATAGGTTTTAGATAGATTAAATTGTGAATTTCCAAACGCGTAATTGGTATGGAAGTACGTCTTAGTTAAATAAAGTTGATAGATATTCGTGATTTCTACAACTTATATTTCCTTAACAAAGCTATCTACCTATATGAACATATAAATGCGTAAAATCGTTATCAGCATTTAGCAACGCACTCCTCATTTATCTAATTGAATTAAGACCTCTTATGGAAAATACACAGAAACCCGTCATCTTTATAATTTTTGGTGGAACCGGTGATTTAAACTGGCGGAAAATAAATCCAGCACTTTATAATTTATATCTCGACGGATATTTCCCGGAAAACTTTGCCATAATCAATTCGGGAAGACGGGATTTGACTGATGATGATATTCGTAAGAAGTTACTGGAAGGTGTGAATAAATTCTCCCGACGAGGTAAAGTTGATAAAGAACAATGGAATGCGTTCGCTGAAAAAATCACGTATCAGCCGGCAGATATCATGGAAGATAAGTCGTTCCAGACTTTCGGTGAGAATATCAAGCAATACGAAAAAGAATGGGGGGAAAAGCCAACGGTGATTTTTTATATGTCAGTGGCGGCTCAGTTTTTCTCGGTAATCGCCGAGAAGATTAAGAAAAATAAACTTGCTGAAGACGTAGCCCACAGCCGGTTGGTCATAGAAAAACCTTTTGGTCATGATTTAGAATCTTCCCGCGAACTAAACAATCTGTTTTGCAGGAATTTCGACGAAAAACAAATTTACCGGATTGACCATTATTTGGGTAAAGAAGCCGTGCAGAATATCATGGCTTTCCGTTTCGCAAACGCTATTTTAGAACCGCTTTGGAATCGAAACTATATTGAACACGTGCAAATCTCTGTCTCTGAGCAGATTGGCGTAGGAAGTCGGGGCGGTTTTTATGAAGGAGCGGGAGCCTTGCGGGATATGGTTCAGAACCATATTTTGCAATTACTTTGCTTAGTGGGAATGGAAGCTCCCGTTTCGTTTGACGCAGACGAGGTCCGAAACAAAAAAGTGGATGTACTTCGCTCCATGCGGCGATTCAAAGCAGATGAATTAAAACACAATGTAGTTCGTGGTCAATACGGAGACGGTTGGGTAAAAGGCGAAGAGGTAAAAAGCTACCGCGAAGAGGGAGACGTTGACCCAAAATCAAACGTAGAAACCTTTGCTGCGGTTAAGTTCTTCGTGGATAACTGGCGGTGGTTCGACGTGCCGTTTTATGTCCGTACCGGAAAGCGAATGCCCGAAAAATCTTCGGTTATTACGATTCAATTTAGAGATATTCCGCACAAAATATTCCCCGTTGGAACATCTGATAATTTGCGGCAAAACCGCTTAGTAATCAGCATTCAGCCGGATATGAGTATTCGATTTCAGGTACAGGCGAAAATTCCGGGTGTAGAAATGGCGTTGAATAACGTTGATATGGTATTTGATTACGACGATAGTTTCGGCGAAGATAAAACCCCCGAAGCCTACGAAACTCTATTACTTGATACCATGACCGGAGACCAAACACTTTATATGCGGGGAGACCAAGTAGAAGAGGCGTGGAAATTACTGATGCCCGTTTTAGATAGTTGGGAATCCAAAACCGTAAATGATTTCCCGAACTATGCTGCCGATACTTGGGGACCAGAAGCCGCAAATGCACTTTTAGCTCGTGACGGCTGTCACTGGTTCACACTCAAAACCAAAAAAACAAAATGAAAAGACTCCATATTTACCATTCACCCGCCGAAGTAATAAACAATTACGCGGCGTATTTTATAAAGACCGCCAAAGAAAGTATTGAGGAAAACGGAAAGTTTACCGTAGTGCTATCGGGTGGAAATTCCCCAAAAAGTGTTTTTGAATTATTGGCGAAAGAATACACCCATGCCATTGATTGGACGAGCGTTTACTTCTTCTTTGGGGATGAACGCTACGTGCTATCGAACGACCCCGATAGTAACGCCTTGATGGCGAAAGAAGCTTTGTTTAACCCACTTAATATTCAGGAAAATCAGGTTTTTACCGTTGATACTACGTTAGAAGTCAAAATGGCTGCTGCTGACTATAATAAGAAAATCGTGCAGTTTTTTGACGGTCAGAAAATAGCGTTTGACTTGGTAATGCTGGGTCTTGGCGATGATGCTCACACGGCTTCTTTATTTCCCGGTACGGAAGTATTGAATGAAGAAATGTCGGGTGTTTCGCACGTTTACATAAGCGAAAAAGACGTTTTCAGAATAACGATGACGGCTCAGATGATTAACGATGCTAATAATATCGCTTTCTTGGTCTTTGGGAAAAATAAAGCCGAAGCGGTACAACACGTTATGGAAGGAGAACAAAAAACTTCCCATTATCCCGCTCAGCTAATTGACAAAAAAGCCGAATGGTTTATGGACGAAGCAGCAGCGAAATTAATCACCGTTTAGTACACACTCAATTCGCTGAGTGTAATGCTCACGGGTGCAATCAACGAGATTTTTATTTTAGAGGAGTCAATTGGCTTCTCTAATTTAATCAATCGGTTAGCCCCAACGCTTTCCACTTCGGCTACGGACTGCCATTTGTTATTTACCCAAGCCGCAATGTTTACCCGATTTATCCGTTGACCAAGTTTGATGTTTTCCCGCAACTGAATAATATTGACTGAAGTAGCTTTCGTGAAATCTACGATAATTTCTGTTGCCGCAGTATTATCATTTGTTGCCCAGTAAGAATATCGGTCACCGTCTGTCAGATTTTTAACAGGAAATCCATTCCTTGAATTTCCGGCGGAGATAGTAGCTGCTTCGGTTAGATTTTTTGAGAAAATGGAGGTTAACTCTGCATTGAATTCTTTTAAAATCCGTACATCATTTTCGTGAAGCTTCCCTTCTGGAGTGGGAGATAAGCCAAGATCCAAGCAAGCTCCTCTGCCTACACTTTTGAAGTATAAATCCACGAGATAATCTGCATCTTTTTCTTTTCCGTCTTGTTCAGGGTGATAAAACCAACCCGGCCGAAGCGGAACGTCGCATTCTGCCGGAGTCCAGTATTTTCCGTTTCGGGTGCCGACGCTTGATGTTTCTGTATTTACATTTCCCGGTACGGCGGTTTTTCCAGTTAAAGCTTCTGGCGTAAAAGTTGCCCAATGCGTTTCTGCGGCAAAACCCTTTTCGTTTCCTACCCAACGCACGTCCGGCCCGATGTCGCTAAAAATAGTGGCGTTCGGTTGTAATTTACGGGTGATGTCATTCCAAGTTGTATTCCAATCGTAATAGGTAGTATTATCAATTTTACGAGCCTCGTTTGTCCCACCGTAATAGCCATC
>JBLHXN010000129.1:0-9292 GCA_047630355.1 Spirosomataceae bacterium
TAAATTTTCCCGATACCTATCAAGACTAACCGCTAAAGCTTACGCCATTTCAAGCGTACGACTCATGCGTTTACGCTCGTTTTCGTCGAGGTATATTTTACGCATCCGAAGTGATTTCGGCGTAATTTCTAAGTATTCGTCTTTTTGGATATATTCCATACACTCTTCAAGAGAGAACTGGATTTTCGGTGGAATCTTCACGTTATCATCCGTACCGGAAGCCCGCATGTTTGTAAGTTTCTTTGCTGTCTGCAAGTTGACTACAATATCACCCTGACGACTGTTTGCACCGATTACCATTCCAGTGTAAATCTCTTCACCCGGCTCAATAAAGAACGTACCGCGGTCTTTCAGTTTATCAATAGCGTAGCCAATTGCTGGGCCGGTTGCCATCGAAATTAAAGAACCAGTTGTTCTTTCAGGAATTACTCCTTTATAAGGCTCATACGCCTTAAAGCGGTGGTTCATGATAGCTTCACCTTGCGTTGCTGTAAGGACATTGCTACGTAAACCAATTAATCCACGTGATGGAATATTAAATTCTAAGTGTTGTAAATCACCCTTTGGCTCCATGATTACTAACTCACCTTTACGTTGCGTTACTAATTCAATCACTTTACCTGATGTTGCTTCCGGTACGTCAACTACGAGCGTTTCAATTGGCTCCAGTTTCTTTCCGTTTTCATCCACCTTGATAATAACCTGCGGCTGACCAACTTGTAGTTCGTAACCTTCGCGACGCATCGTTTCAATCAAAACCGATAAGTGAAGTATTCCACGGCCAAATACCATGAACTTATCTTCAGATTCGCCTTGCTCTACTTTTAAAGCTAGGTTTTTCTCCGTTTCTTTCATTAAACGCTCACGTAAATGGCGGGATGTAACAAATTTACCTTCCTGACCGAAGAACGGTGAGTTATTAATGGTAAATAACATGTTCATTGTTGGCTCGTCAATAGAGATACGTGGCAATGCTTCCGGCTGATCAAGATCGGCGATTGTATCACCAATTTCAAAACCTTCCATACCCGTAACAGCACAAATTTCACCAGAACTAACCTCGGTAACTTTTACTTTACCAAGACCTTCAAAGACGTGAATTTCTTTGATTTTATTCTTTTTCATCTTACCATCAGCAGTGCAAAGCATAACTTGCTGACCTTCTTTTAACGTACCACGTTTTACTAATCCAACGGCGATACGTCCAACAAATGACGAATAATCAAGTGATGTAATCTGCATTTGAGACGGGCCTTCTTCTGTCTTGGAAGCAGGAATATGCTTTACGATAGCATCTAACAACGGGATAATATTATCCGTTGGCTTTTGCCAATCTTCGCTCATCCATCCTTCCTTTGAAGAACCATAAAGCGTTGGGAAGTCCAACTGCTCATCTGTGGCATTAAGGTTGAACATTAAGTCAAAAACTTGCTCGTGAACTTCGTCCGGACGGCAGTTTTCTTTATCTACTTTGTTTACAACCACAATTGGCTTCAACCCTAAATCAAGAGCCTTGCCCAACACAAAACGTGTTTGTGGCATAGCACCTTCAAAAGCATCGACCAATAGCAATACGCCGTCGGCCAATTTTAAAACACGTTCCACTTCACCACCGAAATCGGCGTGACCAGGTGTGTCAATAATGTTAATTTTTATGTCTCCGTAACGTACCGAAACGTTCTTTGATACAATTGTAATGCCGCGTTCACGTTCTAAGTCATTGCTGTCAAGAATCAATTCACCAAATTCCTGATTTTCTCGGAAAATCTTTGATGCGTGAATGATTTTGTCCACGAGGGTAGTCTTACCGTGGTCAACGTGTGCGATAATGGCAATATTCCTAAGTTCTTGCATGGTTTTTTTGTTAAAATGCCCGCAAAGGTAACTATAAAATCTGAAAGTTAGTTTTATGATACGCAAATAAATTACAAACAACTGATGATCAGTAGAATTTGTAAAACTTAGTCTTGAAATACTACAATTACTTTAGATTTCAACTTTGGGGTGCTGGATGCCCGTCAAATTACCTAAAATACCATTATTAGTTTAGATTTTGGGCGTTTTAACACGCTGTCCTGATTACTCCCGTACGTACTGTTGAGATGCCGCTCCCCTCATTTCGTTAACGCGGCGGTTCTAACTTAGGAGCAACCGAACCCGCAACGAATACTAAACCATCAATCAGTTCAGGATAATCCATCGTCATACGAGCAATGAGCGGTCCGCCGAGCGAATATCCAACCAATATAACTTGCTTTCCGTTTTGTCGTTGCTTTGCTACGATGGGTTTCAAGTACGCTGCTTGCTTTCGAGAGACTCCTCAGCATCACCGAATCCCGAATGACCAAAACCCGGTCTGTCTACTGAAACCATTCGTACTTTTTCGAGTAACGAATCTACTTTCATAAAATCGACAAACGCACTCCAAGATCCCGGAGAGCCGTGAACGAAAATTGCCGTCGGTAAAGTATCATTCCCCACTTCTACGTAGTTTATTGGTCGTTCAACAGCTTTGGATACAATTATTTCTGGCTTAAATTTTTTGTTCGTAAACGTAGTCCTCGTTTCTTCAGGCGTTAACCGAAATGACATATATCCCGTAAAGAATTGAGCTACACCGAGCAACACAAAATATATAAGCAGAACGCGAAGTAATAATCTTTTGAAGTTCATTTATGGGGTTTCGATTATGCTAATTACGTAAAGAAGCCTAATTTTGTTTTTGATACTTTAGACAATATATCAGTTCCTGAAAATATAACTCTTCTAACAAATGATTATCTGCCTCGCCACAAACAACGCCCACAAAGTAGAAGAGCTTCAGCAAATGCTCGGAGATAAGTTCACCATAAAAACGTTAGCTGACATCGGTTTTACCGACGACATCGAAGAAACCGAAACCACTTTTCAGGGAAACTCACGCTTAAAAGCACGCCATATTTACGATAAATACGGCATGACAACCATCGCGGACGATTCGGGTTTAGAAGTGTCAACACTCAATGGAGAGCCGGGAATTTACTCCGCTCGCTACGCCGGGGAACACGGAAATCATGAGAAGAACAACGTTAAATTATTAGGGGCTCTTGACGGGGAAACGAATCGAAACGCTCAGTTCCGATCAGTGATTACACTGATTCATAACAATGAAGAAGCTCAATTTGAGGGAATTGTGAAAGGAAAAATAAGCATCGAATTATCCGGCAAAGACGGCTTCGGTTACGACCCACTTTTCACACCCGAAGGTTACAACCGTACTTTTGCCGAAATGACCATGGAGGAGAAAAACCCCATTAGTCACCGAGGTTTGGCGGTAGAACAGCTAGTTACGTACTTGCAGAAGCTTTAACGCATTCTGTCTGCACTTCTTACTAACTTTTCATCACGTTTTATTAAACGGTTAGCAACAAAATTAGCAACCAATGCCACCACAATCGCAATGATTCCGATTCCAAAGTCACCCATATCGTTCGGGTCACCACCAAGTTCAACTGCATCGCGGGTGATATGATATATTGACGCTGACATTGCACCCGCTAACAAGATTGAATTTAACGCCACAAACAGCATTTGACGAATGCGGTTTTTGTATTGGAAAATTGTAAAAATTGTAAAAAGTCCGGCAAGTGCCGCCATCGTTGCAACGTAGAAAATGGGCGTTTTGGTAAGAGCCAACCCACCTTTGGTGTGAATCAAGTAATAGGGATTTACCAGTACTTGCTCATTAGGCCCAAGCGATTTTGACCACGAGGTAGTGCCTAAAAATAACCCGACACAAATGACGGTGATAATTAAAAGTATAGTTTGAACGCGTTGTAACATTTTAGTAGGAATTAGTCCTCGATACTTATCGGGAAGGTTTTATTAGTTGACTCTTTTGTAGAAACGATCGCAAAATTAGTGGTTTTTCGTTTATTCCCTATATTTCTCCGGTCAAACCCACAATCAACTCACTATGTTGCGGAAATTTATTTAGAAATTCCTCGCGAGTTGGCATCTCGAAGTCAGCAAAATCAAAACCTGGAGCAACCGTACAACCCACCAAAGAATACGCACTCCCTTCCGCTGGACGACTTCCAAACCACGTTCCCGCTTTTACAACTGCCTGAAAGACTTCACCCTTTTCGGGATTGTTTCCGAGTCGGATAATTTGCAAATCCCCATCAGGATTGATACAAAATATTTCCAACGCTTCGCCCGCGTAGAAGTGCCAAACCTCATCGGATAAAATGCGGTGTAACGCAGAGAAGTGGTGGCTTTCGAGCAGAAAATAAATCGCCGTTCCGAAATTTCTTTCGCCGCCAAAGCGTTTAGGAAGAGCATTAGTAGCGATGGTCTCGGCAGAACGATAAGTTTCCGTGAAATACCCACCTTCGGGATGCGGTTGCATATCGTATTTTTCGACCCAGTATTGAGCGGGAAAGTTTTTCATTTGAGGGATCAATCTGATAAAGGGTTATACAACAGCAAAGGCATAATACAAGTTTAAGGTTTTAAATGAAGAAAGTACTCGTCGTCCTATTAATTCTTATCGGAATAAACATCTTATCCGCTTACGTATTTATACGAGCAGATTTGACCGAAGAGAAACGCTATTCTGTTTCCACCGCAACAGAAAATTTACTCGAAAACTTACAAGGCGAAGTTTTTATCAAAGTTTACCTCAACGGAGAAGACCTCCCTGGCGGCTTTGAGCGGTTAAAGCGTGCCGTTGCCGAAACGCTTGACGAGTTTAAAACCTACGGCGGTAGCAATATCAGCTATCGGTTTATTGATCCGAATGCCATTTCGGACATTGTCGAACGAGATGCACTGATGAAATCTTTAGTTGATAAAGGAATGCAACCGACCAATGTGGTTGATACCAAAAACGGACGGCGGGTAGAAAATCTAATTTTCCCGTACGCCACCGTTCAGTTTGACAACAAAGAAACGGACGTGCTTTTGTTAAAAAGTAATCAATCACAAACTGCTCAGGAAAAACTCAACCAATCTTATGAAAACGTAGAATACGAACTCGCCACCGCAATACGAAAGCTGACGTTAACGGAGAAAAAGCGAATTGGAATGCTGACGGAATTTACAAAACTTCCGCCAGAAAATTTCGCCGGACTGATTACCGAATTACAATCGTACTACGATTTATTTATTCTCGACGCCAAAGCTTCTATCACGTTTGAAGGGCTTGATGCTATCATATTGCCAAAACCCGACTTTCCGGTTGACGACAGTACAAAGTTGAAACTCGACCAGTTTATTGTAAACGGCGGGAGAGCAATTTTCTTCGTAGACGGACTAAAAATAGACTCCATTGGTTTGGAAGGAACGTACGCCCAGCCGCTGAATACCAACATCGAAGATTTGTTGTTTAAATACGGCGTTCGGATAAACAAAGACATGGTAAAAGACGGAGCGAGTGCCGCCGTGATTCCAATGGTGGTGGGTAATATGGGAGATAAACCCAACATTCAACCCGTTCCTTACCGGTTTTTCCCGCTGATTAATAGCTTTGGCAATAGCCTGATTACCAAAAATTTAGATTTAATTTCTACGAAGTTCGTTTCCTCAATTGATACCGTTCAAAGTTCCGGAATTAAGAAAACGCCGCTTTTAATGACCACGCCATACACCCGCGTTCTGAATGCTCCGGTATTGGTTACATTTAACGAGGCCCGCACCGAAACCGAGGCGGATACGTATCAAGGCGGCGTGCAGACAGTCGGTTATTTATTGGAAGGAACGTTCGGTTCTCTTTACAAAAACCGACTTCTTCCTACTGACGAGCGTCGGCAGTATTATTCCAAAACACCGCAGCCTTCAAAAATTATTATTTGCTCTGACGGTGATATAATCATCAACGAAATAAACCGCAAAACTGGCAACCCAATGCCGCTTGGCTACGATAAAGTTACTCAGCACACCTTCGGGAATATGGATTTTGTAATGAATGCCGTAGATTACCTTTTGGATGACAATGGTGTCATTACGGCTCGCGGAAAAGAAGTAAAACTTCGCCCGTTAGATACTATCAAAATCCGTGAAGAACGCACGTTTTGGCAAAGCCTGAACATCGGATTACCATTACTTTTATTAGCTTGTTTTGGAGGAATAGTATTGTTCGTTCGTAAACGGAAGTATCAAAATATATCAGCTGCGTAAACAGATTTGAATTACTTTACACAAAAAGTATTACTAAAGCCAAGATTACGCCAGCGATGGTAAAGGCAATGCCATTTTTGAAAATCGTTGTCTTTGGGCGGAACATCCAAAACGTTGAAATCACGAAAAACAACAGATATAATCCAAAGAAAATATTTAAAAAATATATCGGAGATTTTGTGGTGGCCTTGTGCAGCCGTTCCATTTTTTCAAGAACAAAAGGAAGCTCCATTTTTGTGACGGTCGCAACCCCCGTTTTTTGGTTATAGTTTCCGTCTTTAAAATATAATATATCTCCTTCAACTTTGTCTACCTTTACGGCCATTCGCAAAGTAGGGCTTAATTCGCCTGCACCTAAATTCGGCTCGAGTTGTTTTTCTGTAATAGCTTCAGTTTTTAAGAAACTTGTTTCCCTAAAAATCATAACAACGCCGCTGACCGCATAAATAAACATGATACCGGCCAAGAAAAAACCTAAATAACGGTGTAAAATCCGCATGGTAAACCACTTACTTTGACATAAGAATAGATATTTTGATTGATTATTTTGCTCTTTTGACTGCAAATAAGCCGTAAAGCTTTCTCTTACCCGGCTCCTATTCGACGGTCAACAGGGAATTATCTATCATACCTTGTATAAACTCGATAGTTCTGCATTGTTAGATTTAACACACTAACTGAATAAGATTCTCTAAAGTAAAATCTTCCCCCTACCTTTGCACACCTATCGTACCTGAGTATATGAATAATTTAAAAGACTCGCTTAATTTTGCCTCTAAACTCACCTTCGGGCGAACTACGAATTCTTTGCGGATTTTGGGAAGTTATGCGTGGTCAAAAATTACGAAAAAGTCCGCGATAAGCGGGCTGCCAATGGCGGTAGCGTTTGAACCGACTACTTCCTGCAATCTTCGTTGTCCCGAATGTCCGAGCGGCTTACGTTCGTTCACCCGCCCAACCGGAATGCTTTCAGAAGAATTGTTTCGCAAAACAATTGACGAATTAGAAAATTCACTGCTTTATCTCACGTTTTATTTTCAGGGCGAACCGTACTTACATCCGCAATTTCTGGAAATGGTGCAATACGCCGCCAAACGGAAAATCTACACCGCTACCTCTACCAATGCTCACTATTTAACCGAAAACTTCGCTCGTAAAACCATTGAGTCAGGTCTTGACCGTTTAATCATTTCGTTAGACGGTACCACGCAGGAAACGTACCAAAAATACCGGATAGGTGGAAAAATAGAGAAAGTAATTGAAGGTACTAAAAATGTAATTCGCCTAAAAAAGGAGATGAAATCCAAAACTCCGCACGTTATTTTTCAATTTTTAGTGGTCAAACCCAACGAACACCAAATTGAAGAAGTAAAAGCATTAGCTAATGAATTAGGCGTAGACGAAGTTCGTTTCAAAACCGCTCAAATTTACGATTACGAAGACGGTTCACCACTCATTCCAACCATCGATCGATACAGCCGTTACGTTCCGAAAGAGAACGGCAAGTTTTCTATTAAGAACAAATTTGTGGATCATTGCTGGAAAATGTGGCATTCCTGCGTAATTACTTGGGACGGCACGGTTGTTCCTTGTTGTTTCGATAAAGATGCCGAATACCCGATGGGAAACTTGCAGGAAACTTCATTCACGAATCTTTGGCAATCAAATAGTTACAACACTTTCCGGCAGTCGCTCATTCGTTCTCGCTCCGAAATAGAAATGTGTAAAAATTGCACCGAAGGTACTCCAGTTTGGGGGTAATCAATTACAAGGTTGGAGATACGAAACTTTACTTTACCGCTTTTACTTTCGATAGCTTCTTGATTAGCGTTGGAACAATTACTTCCTTTACCCAACGCTTGTACATCTCTCCTGAAGGATGTAAACCGTCAGAGGCAACCAACTCAGTATTTGTTATCGCTTCTCTCGAAATTGGCGTAATATTGAAATATGAAATTCCACGCTTTTCTGCTTCCTATTCACATACTGCATTGTAGGCATCTATTTCTTTGGCAATTTCCTGTTGATCACGACCCTTTGCAAACGGCGTTACACCCCAGTCAGGAATAGAAACCACAAAGACCTGCTCTTTTTTGTTTTCGGCAAATGCAATGGCCTGATTCAACAAACCAATAAATTCGTTCCGAAACTGCTCTATGTCACGCCCCCTGAGTTGGTTATTTCCCCCGATCAACAGCGATACCATATCGTACGTTTTATTTACGTTTGCAGTAGTAGTACCCGCTTCTAATTCATCTGTTGTCCAGCCAGTTCGGGCAATAATGTTAGATGAAGTTATTTTTACAGCATTATCACTCATCTCTTTTACCAGTTGTACCGGCCAACGCTCAGACTCCGTAACGCTTTCACCAATGGTATAACTATCCCTCAAAGCAAGGTAGGATATTTTGCCAATCTCAGATGTTTACTTTTGCGGTATTGATTGTATTTTGCAACCAATCATTCCGACCAAAAATAGAATAAGAAGATGTTTCATAAAGTATTGTTGTGCTGAGGGTTTTCAGAATTAACGGCAATAAACAGAAAGTAGTTTATTACTGTTAATGATATGCCTACGTTTTGAACATTTTCAAGAAAGTATTTACCGATCAATCAAAGTTTGAAGCAATCTGACAATGTCCCGGCTTTATTAAGTAAATTTACGCCCCAAATTATCTACATAAAATGACATTAATTAAGTCGATATCAGGAATTAGAGGAACAATTGGTGGCCGCGTAGGCGATAACCTTACTCCAATTGATATAGTCAAGTTTGCCGCAGCTTTCGGAACATGGATTTCTACGCAAATCCCTGACAAGAAAACAATTATAGTTGGACGAGATGCCCGTACTTCGGGTAAAATAGTTTCCGATTTAGTCTGCTCAACGCTTAATAGCTTAGGCTTTGACGTAATAGATTTAGGCCTTTCTACTACGCCTACCGTCGAAATTGCCGTGCCAAAAGAAGGAGCTGCCGGAGGAATTATCCTGACTGCCAGCCACAATCCGGCTCAATGGAACGCCCTAAAGTTACTTAACGCCGACGGAGAATTCATTTCTGACGCTGACGGAAAAGCCCTTATTGAGATCGCTGATACAGACGATTACAATTTTGTCGGATACAAAGAACTGG
>JBLHXN010000130.1:0-9235 GCA_047630355.1 Spirosomataceae bacterium
CCACCTGATTTCACGAGAATTCCGTTTCGTTTTTTCGACGTTTGGAAACTTGTTAGTAGTTGTTTGAGAATGTCGGGTTGAACGGTAGGAGAGGAGTTAGAACTCAGACATTTATTCAACGCCGTATTCAATTCGTCTTTAATAAATAGTCAACGCTGTTTACTTTAAACGCCTGAATGGCGTATTGGTCAAAAGCGGTGGTAAAAATGATGGGACTTTTGACTTCGATTTTCTGAAATATCTCGAAGCTTAATCCGTTGGCGAGTTGAATATCCATGAAGGCCAAATCGGGAGCGGCTCCGGGAGCGGCCGCTAAATAGTGTAGATTGATTATAATGCGAACGTACGCCGCGTGCTCCCTGAAAACGATAATTCCTACATCAATTATCATGGTAACGGCTACGGTATTATTGATGATATTTTTCTTCAACCTTGAGTACGGATATAGGCGAATTATATATCCAACGGTTAATGTGAAAATACTGCCGGAAATGGCAAATTTCAACGGCTTTAACCAAACATTTATACCTAATAACGTACGGTTATCAATCAAAATCCCGACTGTACTAACCACAGCGGCAGCAAGTGTTACGATAACCGATCAGTAAAGAAACGGACTTTCATTTCTTACAGTAGCGAATATACCTTACAATCTCTTCATAACTGATGTTACGCTTTAGTTGAGCAATTCTATGGTTCAAAGATGGGGTACGACCAGAGAAAAAGAAACCACTTTTGGCTCAACCGTCGTAAAAAATAGTTGAATTGTAAGTTTCAGGATTTGATAGTTTGAGGTGCAAATAAACGATGAGGCCAAACTATTAAAATGACACTCTTTCTCGTTAATCGGAAAGAACGGCCTAACTTTACTAATTAATAAGTAGCTATTGTGTTTTACCACCTGATGTATTACTTGATTTTCCTCAAATATACCCTGACTCCGCTGTCGATTCAGGAGGAAACTGTGCGTCTGCAAGTTTCTATTGAAGAAAGTTTTGAACAGGAAAAATACGACGAAGTAATTGATTTGTACGATTCCCTGAAATTAAAAACTCCGCTTATTGCTCCGGCTTTGCTACTCACAGTAGCTCAAGCGGCTCAGCACCGTAAAGATACAGCGATTGCCAAACCCATTTATCGTCAATTATCGGAGTTGGGGTTGTCGGGGATTTCTACTATCGCTTTGAATCAATTGGGCGTGCAGGCGTATCAGGATAAGTCATATCAAAGTGCTTTGGCATTTTTTAAGAAAGCGATAAACCTCGCCCCCAACTACACAAAAGCTCAGTATAATTACGAATTGGTTTACAAAAAGCATCCACCACGAAGCAGGAATACACTTGCCGAAAACAAAACCATTGAGGAAGAGTTTGAACAACAAGCTAAGGTAACAGATCAGGATAATGAAAAGAAAGATTTACTTTCGCAGACAATTCCGCCACGCATGGAACGCGAGCGGGCGTTGCAACTTTTGGATGCCATGCGGGCAAACGAATTGCAAGGAACTTCACTCCGGCAGCGGGGCGGCAGCGGGATAAAATCGGAACGAAATTGGTAACGGGTTTCAATGGAAATAGGATCTATTTGGAGAAAGTGAGTATGAAATGATGAACCCGGTCTCATATATTTTAGTGTAAATAGTAAGAAGCTGTTCGAGTTAATTATTTTGAATACCAGTGGGCTATTGTTTGAAATTTACAAATTACCAAAACCGGAGTTACGCAGAGCGTAATGAACGGTCCGCCGCTTCGGGATTTAAGTAATTTGTAAAAGCGAAAAAGAGCTGCTGGGAACGTAATTAGGCTAATTCAAACAGTTTCTAAATAATTCGTTAAGAATCTCATACTGTTTAAGCGTCCCGATTTTAATGAAATTTAGGAATACTTTTCCTTGTAACGTTAAAAAATGTGTAAAATCTTGATCTTTGCTTCTTTATATTAAGACTAAGAAAGGGGGAAGTCATAGTGTTGTCTTGTGAAATAGCATACGGCTAAATAATCTAAAATATTTAATTAACAAAAAATACTAACTGTCAATACTATTGGTATGAATGTAATACGTGAAACAAACTTTGAATTTGAAAATCAGACCGCTTTTTACCGAGGAAAGGTGCGGGATGTTTATACCTTCAATGACAAATTACTGATGGTTGCTTCAGACCGTATTTCTGCTTTTGACGTCGTTTTACCGCGGGCAATTCCGTGTAAAGGCCAAGTCTTGAATCAGATTGCCGAGAAATTCCTTAAAGCTACTTCAGATATCGTCCCGAACTGGCTATTAGCTGTTCCCGATCCCAATGCTTCGTACGGATTGGCGTGTAAACCGTTCGCGGTTGAAATGGTGATCAGGAATTATTTAGTAGGTCACGCCTGGAGAACATATAAAAGCGGTTTACGCGAACTTTGCGGCGTAAAATTACCAGAAGGTCTCAAAGAAAACGACCGATTCCCACATCCTATAATTACCCCGACCACGAAAGCCCACGAAGGGCACGACGAGGATATTTCCCGCGAAGAAATTATTGCTCAGGGAATTGTGGACGAGAAAAAGTACGAGCAATTAGAAAAATACGCCCTCGCACTTTTTGAACGAGGGGCAGAAATAGCGGCTCAGGAAGACTTGATACTCGTAGATACTAAATATGAGTTTGGCGAACTTGACGGTAAAATTTACCTTATTGACGAAGTACACACGCCAGATTCGTCCCGTTATTTCTACGCCAATGTGTACGAAGAAAATCAAAGTCGAGGTATTCCGCAGAAACAATTATCCAAAGAATTTGTCCGTGAATGGTTGATTCAGAACGATTTTCAGGGAAAAGATGGGCAGCGGATTCCGGAAATGACTGACGAAAAAGTGGTCGAAATTAGTAAACGCTACGTCGAACTTTACGAAAAAGTAACCGGAGAAACTTTCAAGTACGAAAATGGTACAAACGTAATTTCCCGAATCGAGAAAAACGTAACCGATTTCTTAAAAGAAAATTTATGATATATTGCTCTTCTTAGATTCCGTTCTAAGAAGCGGCGACGAGCGGTCTCCTGACCGCAGCTAAAGGTTATGGCTGAGAAAAGAAATCGTTTTACGGCGGGCAGGAGACCGCTGACACTTCCACTTAGTCGGGAGACTAAGCGGAGCAAAGATCGAACAAGACGTTACGGAATTTTAAAACAAGAAATTTCAGCGTAATTGATTTTGCCTTGGTTATTGGTTATTGTAAACATTGTTAATTGATTAAAAAATGCCTTCCGAATTTCTAAAAAGTAACCGTCTTAACAACCTGAGTTACGCTATCCGCGGACCTGTTTTTGAAAAAGCTCAACAACTGGAAGCGATGGGGCAAAAAATTATCAACCTCAATATTGGTAATCCTGCTCCGTTTGGGTTTGACGTTCCCGACGAGATCATGCACGACATGATTATGAACCTCCGAAACGCTCAGGGTTATACGCACCATTTGGGCATTTTTTCGGCTCGCAAAGCAATTATGCATTACACGCAGCAAATCGGAATTCCGAACGTAGCAATCGAAGATATTTTTATCGGAAACGGCGTTAGTGAGCTGATTGTAATGTGCATGCAAGCGTTGCTCAATTCAGAAGATGAAGTTTTGGTTCCGTCTCCCGATTATCCGCTCTGGACAACTGCCATCTCGCTCTCAGGCGGAACGCCCGTTCATTATATTTGCGACGAAGAGTCTGATTGGAATCCCGATATTGAAGACATGCGACGTAAAATTACGCCGAAGACCAAAGCTATTGTAATTATCAACCCAAATAACCCAACGGGTGCGGTTTATGAACGTGACGTGTTGGAATCAATTGTGGAGCTAGCGGCAGAAAATAACCTGATGGTTTTATCTGATGAAATTTACGACAAAATTCTGTACGATGGTCACAAGCACATTCCCATCGCAACGCTCAATAATGACGTTTTTTATATGACCTTCGGTGGTTTATCTAAGAATTACCGGGCAGCTGGCTTTCGGGGTGGTTGGGTAATTCCGAGCGGAGCGAAAGACCGGGCAAAATCTTTCTTGGAAGGATTGACCTTATTGGCGAGTATGCGGCTTTGTGCCAATGCCCCGACTCAATATGCCATTCAAACGGCGTTGGGTGGTTATCAGAGTATTAATGACCTCGTAGCTCCCGACGGGCGACTTTGTCGGCAGCGGGATATGATTTATCATCAATTGACTAATATTCCTGGTATTACTTGTGTAAAACCTAAAGGAGCTTTGTACCTCTTTCCAAAGATTGATTTAAAACTTTTTAATATTCAAGACGACGAACAATTTGTGTTAAATCTCTTAAATGAGCAGCGTGTTTTTGTGGTGTCAGGAAAAGGCTTTAACCACCACGATGAAGCTCACTTTAGGGTGGTATTTTTGCCCAATACGAGTGTTTTGGAAGACGCCAGTAATCGCATTGGCAATTACCTCGACGAACATCGCCATCGGAAAGAATTAGTTACGCAGTAAATTCCTGGGAAATGGATATAGTCTTATTAATTTTGGGAGTAATTGCTCTTATCGTCGGAACAATCGGAGCGGTACTTCCTTTGCCCGGGCCACCGCTAAGTTATATAGGATTATTACTCATTCACGCTACCCGATTCGCAAACTTCTCTTCTACTTTACTTTGGACTTTAGGGCTCATAACAGCCGCCGTTTTAGTGTTGGATTATTACATTCCTATTTGGGGAACAAAACAACTTGGCGGAAGCAAATACGGAAGTTGGGGTTCTGCGATTGGTATGGTCGTTGGATTATTTCTGGGGCCTTTCGGTCTGTTCATCGGAGCTTTTGCGGGAGCTTTGATAGGTGAGCTGCTTCACGGAGCCAAATTCAACACTTCACTAAAAGCTGCAATCGGTACTTTTTTAGGGTTCGCCGTCGGAATTGTGATGAAATTATCGCTCTGCGTAGTAATGATATTTTACGTTATTCAAGCTATTTGGCGTTACTTCGCTTGAGTTTTAAAGAACTTATGGATTTGGCTCTAAAGGAAATTAGCTCCAACCAAAGGTCAGAGCTAATTTAGTCATTGAGTGAATCTATACTACTTAATTACCTTCATCGAATACATAAGTATGGCTGTAGATAACCGTAGAAAAGACGCTGCAACATACCCACATCACTTTTCCATATTAAAGTGGATGGTGGATAAGATGAGTTTTAATTTTAAAAGAAAGCACGTAAGTTAGTTCTGTAAAGAAGACGTTCCTGTCTTATATCACAAATTCAAACATAATTTATTGAATTTTTATTTCCAAATAAATCAATAGAACTTTCCAAAAATTTAGACTTTTCAATAAAATCTGAAAGTTTAGTTTGCTGTGTGTGCCGATAAATGTAGTGCATGGCTGACTGATAGTCAAAACGAAAGCAGTTAGGAAAGGGGAGGGAAATGAAACCGTACGGCAAAAAAAGCGGAAGGGATTCAAGCGTTTTATGTGTATATTCAAACTTTGACAATACGAACGGTCAGAACAATATCAATTACAATCAGTAGAAGAGCAATCCAAAGAAAATACGCATACCGATTATTCTCCACCATAAATTTTCGCTCGTCTATCCGTGTGTTTCTTAATTTAGCGAGCTCATCAATGATAGCATTTACGTCATTTTGGCTTTGATTCAGCCGAAAGTAGCTCCCCGACGTTTTATTAAGGATTGATTGAATCGTTACGGTATTAAGTTTTGAAACAACTTCGTCGCCTTGGTTATCTTTTAAAAATCCACCGGTTTGCAACGGAATTCTGCTTCCTTCCACGGTTCCAACTCCCCAAAAGAAAATATTAATGTGCTGTTGATTGATAGCTTTAACGGTAGAGTCAGGAAGCGGCTCGAAGTCTTCTCCGTCAGTTAGAATAAGTAAGGATTTAACGAAGCGGTCGCGGTAAGTCGCCTTGGAGAACTTGTGGGCAACAGCGTCTAGAATGCTGTTAAAGGAGGTTCCGTTATCAACTATAAGATGAGTATTCAGCTGCTGTATGAATAGTTTCAAAGCACTTTTATCGTAAGTCAGTGGCGTTAAGATAAACGCCTCCGAAGTAAACACGAACAAACCAATTCTGCTGTCATCTAATTGATTAATAAGTTTTAGTAATTCAAACTTACCACGTTCTAACCGAGACGGACGCACATCGTCGGCATTCATGGAGTTAGATAAATCTACGGCGATAAATAAGTCTTTGCCCAATGCCTGAGACGTACGATTTAACGAGCCAATAGTGGGCCCCAAAATAGCTCCAATGATTAAACCCATGTAAGTAGTGCGAATCAGAAACTTGATTAAAACTGAACGGATTGAAGAGCCAAACTGACGTACTACCCACCAAACCTTGATGACATATATCAAATACATCAACACAAAGAGAGCAATGAAAATATATTCGGTTTGTGATAAATTATTTATCCAGTTCATATACTCAAAGTTTTAACTTTTTTGAGTTGCAAAGCAGGTTTCTCGGCGTATTTCCACGATAAAAAAGCTACAAAGATTATCGATAAGCATACCGCTAAAAAAGTAACGGTGTTTATCATAAAGCCCATTGCCAAATAGAAATTAAAAATTGGCATATGGAAAATATAGATGCCGTAAGATAAGTCATTTCCTTGTACTATTTTTTCGCTCAGTTTTGGTAACGTAAATGCGGCAGATATTGTCAGGAACGAAAGTAAAATATTGGCTAAAACGGATAACAAATCGGTATTGTAAACGGAATCGTACCAGCCCAAAGTTTCTTTAAAAACAATAATAAAAACGGCGTACGAGATTATCCACCAAAGTGCCTTGCCTACTAAAAAGCGTTTCAATACATCGAAGTTGATGTAGATTAGTATTCCCAGACAAAAGTGGTAAAAATAGTTTAGAACTGTGACTCCAAAAAGGTTCTGCACTAATGGGTCATCAAATACCCCGTTTTCGTAAAACGAAATCTTTAAAAATAAGCTTATCAAAGCCAACGAAACGTACAGCAAGTTTTTGTGCCACCTCTTCGTAGTGAATTTGTCAAAAACTAAAGCGATGATGGGTAACGCAATGTAAAATTGAATTTCGACGGTGATTGTCCAGAGGCTTCCGTTTGGGTGACCAACGCCCCACGAACGAAACAAATCAATGGTATAAAACTGAAAAAAGGTAAGTTGGGCTACGAGCCATTTTAAAAATGGGAAGCTAAAAAACTCATTTAATGAAATAGAACTGGAAGTTATAATCAGCACGATTGTCATTAATATACAAAGCCAAAGGGCAGGGTAGATGCGTAAGAAACGATTCGTGAAATACTTACGCAGGTTCCCGCGGTTATTTTGCAGTGAATAATAAATCAGGAAGCCGCTGATGGTGAAGAATATAGGTACGCCAGGTAACGAATACAGAATGACCAATAGCGGATAAAAAGCATCAAACATTCCCTCAAAATGCTTACATCCGTGCCAAATTAGCACCTGCAAAGCTGCTAATAGACGGATGAGGTCAAAATTATTTGTACGGTCTATCTTGTGCATACTTTCGTGAATCCTAAAAGCATTTCTTGTGCTACTACTTTGGGATGATACCCCGCAATTATTTTTTCACTTTCAGTTCCGAACTCAATCGTTTGAGCAGGATTCTGTAAGAAGTAGTCCATGTTGTTTCTGAGCTGATTTACATCAAATGGGTCGAAGGTAAATCCGTTTTCGTTGTGTTTGACTAAATCGTTTGCACACCCGCATTTATTTGATACAATTACGGCTTTTCCGCAAGCCATTGCTTCGTTCACCACTAATCCCCACGGTTCTGAATAGCTTGGTAGTACTAAGACGTTCGCCAGAGCCATAAACTTTGGCACTTCTTGCCAAGGTTGTGCTGAGATGAAATACACATTTACAAGATTGTGCTTCGCTATAAATGCCAATATTCGTTCTTTGTCTTTGCCTTCCCCAACCAGTATCAGTCCGCACTCGTTTGTGTCAAGTTGCTGATAAGCTTCCAGTAAACGAACTACGTTTTTTATTTCCATCAATCGCCCGATATAAATAAAATTTTTATCAGTCTTTATTCTGTGTTTTTCTTTTAGTAACTCAACATCCGTTTGGTCGTGGATTTGCCGAACTACTTCGTTATTAACGGCATTGTTCCGCATCAGAATTTGTTTGGGCTTAGCCCCCAGTTTAATCATGTAATCAGCCGCAAGGGTTCCGTAACAAAAGAAACCGTCAGCTTGCTGAATGATAAACTTTTTGATGGCTTCTTGGTACCAAACGTTTGTGTTATCAGATTCGGTAGAGTCGATAGATAATATGATTTTTATTCCCATCAGGCGGCAGCACATTTGCACCATTACCATTGCTGGTTCGTAGTAGCCTGGTAGGTTTATTACGTCGGGTTTAAAGGAAATGACCCATTTCAACGTTTTCCAGAACCTGGTCAAAGTAGGAACCCGTTCGTAAACTTCTTCAAACAGAAGTTCATAATCGTATTTGTGAATCCTTCTGTCTACCTCTCCAAAACCAACGCGTGCTTCTTCGAAAAGTGCTGTTTGTAGCACTTTTGATTCTACATCCGGATGACTGTTAATCAACTTCTGAAACTCAGTGAAGATAGCAGCTTTGTAATGTGCCCATAAAAATTGATGAACGATGAGAATTTTCAAAGACTACTGCGTTTTTTTGTGCGATAATGAAAGTGGAAGAAAGCGGCAAACTAAAATGAAAAAACCCCAACGGATATAATCAATTAATAAACCGCCCGTAAAAGTATAGACGAAGAAATAAACGTAAGCGTAAGCTATGAACTCGGTAGTGATTGATTTTGGGGTACGAATTTCACGATACGCCTGATAGCTAATATATCCGAAAAAAACTGTGAAGAAAATCTGCCCCACTAATCCAAACGAGTTGAAAGGTTCTAAAACAGGTATGTCTACATACAAGTGATGGTAACCGTTTCCGAACAAAAATTTGCCAATCTCACCATTTTCAAGATTTACCGTATGTCCGTCAATAATTTTCTGCACGTTCTCTATTCTGCCCGATGCAGATAAATCTTTACTGGCAACTTTATCGAAGGTTGAAGTGCTTCCAGCCGAAGTACTAAAAAACGTATTGAGCAAACCAGAAACCCTCGCAAAAAGGACTTCTGACATGACACGGATTAATTCATAATTTCGGTTATAAAAATCGGCAGCTTTATAAACAATAACTCCTAAACCAAGCCAGAAGTACCATTTTGTGAATAGGTCAAGTGTA
>JBLHXN010000131.1:0-9154 GCA_047630355.1 Spirosomataceae bacterium
CCCTTTGAGTCGCTATGACATGGCTCATCAATATAGTGGCCCGTTCGGATGGATTCCGGCTCTTGAAGTACATCTCCAATACACTCAGGTTCGCCCAGTATTCGTGTTCAAAAAGTTGAAAAAAGTACTCTTTCATGAAAGTTAAAATTTCAGATAGCCATTATACTAGTAATCTTGCAAGATAGAACTTTCGTTTAGTTTAACGACGAAGCTTCTCGATTTCCTGAATTACTTCCACAATTCCCTTTAATGGAATTTTTACCCATGTCGGGCGATAGTTAATCTCGTAGCCAAGTTCATAGACTGACTTTTCCAGCAGGTGAAATTGTAACAGATAATTTACTTCATTATTATTCTTATACAACGGGTGCGGCGACCCGAAATAGCTAAAATATTCTTCCAAAAACGTATCACGAATAAGCTTGTACCAACGGTTAGCGGCACGCTCTAATATCTTCTCATCTATCTCTGAAGTTTCGGGGGAGTTAAATAGTTTTGCCGAAACAGCGTAGTGGTAAGATCGCACCATACCCGCCACATCTTTTAACGGCGAATGTTTGATTTTCCGCGATTCAATCGAACTTTCCGGTTCACCTTCAAAATCGATAATGGTCAAATCATCGCCCGTAACAAGTATTTGTCCGAGATGATAATCACCGTGAATTCTTGTCCGGCATGAATCAATATTTTTAGTTAAAATCTGATCTACGAAGTTGATTATCAAATCTTTGGACTCCATGAAGATCCACGCAAGGTGTTGTGCTTGCTGATCGAGTTTCATGTAATTATCAGTCAACATTTCGTACCGCTGCTCGATAAGGTTTTCCACTTTTTGGTGAATGAATCTCCGGTACGCTCTGTCAAATCCGCCGGCACGAAAGTCTTCTTCGCTGCGGGGTGCGTAGAGAGCGTGGTGCATCTCGGCGGTGCGTTTGGCAAGTAGCGTAACTTTATCAAACACGCTTTCTTTTACCTGAAAATTTCCCTGCCCGAAGGCCTCCACAAAGTCATTAAGGTAGTCACCGGTTTTTGACCAATCGTCTTTCTCATTTTTGATTACTTCCACCATCATTCCGAAAGTCACGTCCGGTTCGCCGTCTCGCTTCCACGTACAACTTCCGGCGTAACGTGGGATATTGCTAAAATCAGAATGCTGCGTGATAAACTCCACCATTTCCACTTCAGGATTGGTTTCTGTAAAAAGTTTACGGTAAAGTTTGTAGAAATAATGCTCTCCGAAAATAAAAGCAGAATTACTCGAATCTATATCGGGGATATAAGAAGAATCCAACGTCTCGTCCGTCAAGGCTTTCCCTTTAGCAAAAGATAAAACGCTATTGTTTTGCTGCACTACTTGTTCGGCATTTACGATACTCTGAAAAAGTGCGTGCCGGAATTTAGGGTCGTAAGTGGCATCTACCAAATAGCCGTCAATATCGTTGAGATTGGCATCAGAAATAATACCTCGCTCGTCAATACTCTCCCTTGATTTCTCAATAAAAGAAAGCGGCAACAGGTAAGCTTCGGTAGAGTTATCGGAATATTTAGCCGTAAAAATCGTGAAGAAAAACGTTTCTTCTTCGTGCGTAAATCGGGTAACGTGTTTTATTTTAAGCGTATAACGCCCTTTTGCTTTCCCCGCAAACCAACGGCATTTATCAATAAAATTCATGAGAAGGTTATCTTCCAGAACCGTGTGAACGTATTTATCTTTTTCGAGCCCGTCCCAATCAAGTGTAAGAACAAATAATGACATAGTGAGTTAAGAAGGTAATTAAATTTGGATAAATATATACCGTAAAGTTTTATTAGCAGGTGAAACGCATTTGAAAGTACAACAAAACTGCTTGAAAAAGTGCAATTTAAGTCCCTATTTGATACTATAGAAATATTTTTTTAGATAGAACCTTAAAATGAGGCATCTATTCCAACATAAAACCAAGTTCAAACTTTCACCAATTAATTAATTTCAGACAAAACTATACTTGTAAACTTGTACTATTCGTTGATTTGAATCTCGGAATTGCATTAACTTTACAATATAATAAATCAGATTCTCAAATATGACTATTAAAAAGCTAATCCACCGCATTTTTTACATCAACATTTGTATCATTACTGTGTCATTTTCATCAGTTCACGCACAAGAATTTTCTGCAAAAAAAATAAAAAAGCACGTCAAATACTTAGCTTCGGATAAACTTGAAGGTCGGGGAACCGGAACTCTGGGCGAGCAAAAGTCTGCCGCTTACCTCATCAAGCAATTTGAAAAAGCAGGCTTGAAACCTTACGGCGAGAAAGGCGGGTTTCTTCAGGGTTATCCCGCAAAAAAAGGTTTACCACCAAATATTACATACGTGCAAACAGCAAACGTAGTCGGATATTTAGATAACAACGCTGATCGTACCATCGTAATTGGTGCTCATTATGACCATTTGGGCAAAGGCGATCAGGGCAGCTCGTTGCAAGCAAATTCGGTCGGAGAAATTCATAATGGAGCGGACGATAATGCTTCGGGAACGGCAGGATTGATTGAACTCGCAAAATATTACTCAGGAAATAACATCACCGAAAAACATAACTTTTTGTTCATTGCTTTTTCGGGCGAAGAACTTGGACTAATGGGTTCAAAATTTTATTGCGATAACCCAACAATAGATTTGAGAACAGTCAACTGCATGTTTAACATGGATATGATTGGGCGTTACCGAACTGAGAAAGGAGTGACCATCGGCGGATTTGGAACGAGTAGCTTTTGGGGTAGAAGTGCCACAAATATAGCAAACGAAGTTGGTCTTAATTACAACATTGACTCATCGGGAGTTGGACCGTCAGATCATACCTCTTTCTATCTGAAAGATATTCCGGTAATGTTCTTATTTACGGGTGGGCATCAGCAATACCACAAACCTACCGATGACGCCGATTTGATAAACGGCGAAGGCGAAGCAAAACTATTGGAATATATTGCAAAAGTGATTACCAAGTTAGACGAATCGCCAAAGATTGACTTCCAGAAAACGACAACTCCGCACGCTCGTGGAACAGCTTCTTCGTTTAAAGTTACATTGGGCGTCATGCCCGATTATGCCTATGACAAAGGTGGTCTTAAACTTGACGACGTGCAAGAAGATCGCCCGGCATTTAATGCTGGGATCAAAGCGGGAGATATTATTCTGCAACTCGGCGACACGAAGGTAAAAGATATTTATGATTACATGGATGCCCTCGGTAAATACGAAAAAGGACAAACCGTGAAAGTTACGTTTAAGCGTGGCGAAGAAGTAATTACCAAAGATTTGACGTTCTAATTTCAATCAATAATCAACTGTGGATTCTGGAACACGGGTGCAATGGATCTGACAGATGAATACAGATTTACAGGACACAGAACTTACTAAACTCAATAACACAAAGACTAAACAGTAATTAAAATCGTGAAAACACTTATTTTAGGTGCTACTACAAATGAAACCCGTTACGCGAATATCGCGACTAAACGTTTACTTAAATACGGACACGAAGTAGCGTTGCTCGGCAATAAAAAAGGCGAAGTATCAGGCCATGAAATCATGAACGAAGCCAAAGACGTTCCGAAAGACATTGACACCGTAACAATGTATCTCGGCGAGCGAAACCAAACCGATTACGAAGACTTCATACTAAACCTAAATCCCCGGCGGGTAATATTTAATCCCGGTGCAGAAAACACGGCTCTAAGTCAAAAATTAAGGAACCAAGGCATTGAGACTCTGAACGCCTGTACCTTGGTTATGCTTTCTACCAATCAGTTTTAACTACAGGCAAGTTTGAATATTAATGCGAATATTGGGTTGACGATAAGCAGAGGTAAGGAGTATAAAAGTCAGTAGATTTGTGTTGCAAAACATTTAAATCGCTGACTATGGAAGAATTAAAATTGACTCAATCGTACTTTTACCTCTGCGAGTGCTATGACACGGAACTTTTCCTTTTACGGTCAAAGGTTCAGCCCAAATTCAGCACCCACAAACGAGAAAATAACTGATGTTGAGATTTTGACAATATATTTTTATTGTCGCAGATACGAGGAGAAGCATAAAAAAAGTGCGATTTATGATTACGCATGTCGCCATATGGGGGTTGGTTTCCCAAATTGCCAAACTATTCCAACTTTAACTCCCAGGTGAACAATTTGGATTTAGTTATTTTGTCCTTACTCCCGTTATTGCTGAAACGCATTGATAATGAAGGAATGGCAAAAGGTATTGACCAACAAGTCGCACTCGCTGATTCGTTTCCAATCATCCTGTGTTCGGGGAAACGTTCGGGAAAGATTACCCGGGAGCTGTCTGATAAGAGTTTCTGTTCGACAAAAAACCTTTTTTACTACGGCGTGAAGATGCACATGGTGGTATAAAAAGTCAATGGCTGTTTTTGCAGACAAGGCTTACGTTGATGCTGGGCTGAACCAAATACTTATGAAAGAACAAAATACCTATATTTATACGCCCGTTGAACTGACAAAGGGTCAATCACAAAGCGAAAGACAGTTCAATAAAGCAGGTGATGGCTTGTTCTCGACCGCCGTACCGAGGGCCAGGCAACCTATTGAATCATTGTTACACTGGATAAAAAAAAAGCAGGCCTGCAAAACGCCGCAAAGGTCAGGGCAACAAAAGGTTTGATGGTTCATATCTTCAGTGCATTAGCAACAGCTCTATTACTCTATATTTTCTAATCCAATATTCGCATTAGTAGTGAACAAAGACTAATTCACAAACCAGAAGACACTCATTCACAACAACATAAAAATGAACAAAATAGAATTAAAGTATTTAACCATAGAAGATTACGACGAAATAAAAGAAATGATGATCGAGTCTTACAGTAGCATGCCCGATGCTTACTGGAAGAAGTCGCACATTGAAAGACTTATAAATATTTTCCCCGAAGGTCAGGTAGGCATTACCATAAACGGCGAATTAGCGGGTTGTGCATTATCTATTATTGTTCAGTCAAGGAAGTTTAACGACGACCACACTTACTTAGAAATTACGGGCAATTATTCGTTTGATACGCACTCAGCGAAGGGCGACACAATGTACGGCATTGACGTATTCATCAGTCCGAAATTCAGAGGAATGCGATTGGGAAGGCGTTTGTACGATTACCGCAAAGAATTATGCGAAAAACTAAACCTCGAACGCATTCTTTTTGGTGGAAGAATGCCAAACTATTACAAACACTCCGATACCACTACTCCGGTAGAATATATTCGAAAAGTTCGTGCCAAAGAAATTGAAGACCCCGTCCTTAATTTCCAGTTATCAAATGATTTTCACGTCCTGAGAATTCTGACAAATTATCTTCCCGGAGATGACGATTCAAAGAGCTTTGCTACGTTATTAGAATGGAATAACATCTATTACGAAAAGCCAAAAAAGAAACCTAATACCGAGAAAACCGTGGTACGCCTTGGTTTAGTGCAGTGGCAAATGCGGTCATACAAAAAGTTGGACGACCTTATTGAGCAAGCAGAGTTTTTTATTGATGCTATATCTGGTTACCGATCGGATTTCGTGCTTTTTCCAGAATTTTTCAACGCTCCGTTAATGGCGGCATTCAACCACCTTGCCGAGCCAGATGCTATTAGGGAATTGGCAAAATTCACGGAAGAAATAAAAAATAAGTTCGCCGAATTTTCGATTTCGTACAATATCAATATCATTACCGGAAGTATGCCTTCTGTGGAAGAAGACGGCGTTTTGTATAACGTAGGTTACCTCTGCAAGCGGGACGGTACCGTTGAGAAATTCTATAAATTACACGTTACACCAGACGAAGCAAAGGTTTGGGGAATGAAAGGCGGGAATAAACTGCAAACATTCAACACCGACTGTGGTAAAATTGGAATCCTGATTTGTTACGATTCGGAATTCCCTGAATTGAGTCGAATTCTTGCCGACGAAGGAATGAATATTCTTTTCATTCCGTTCCTCACAGACACGCAAAACGGTTACTCACGCGTACGCCATTGTGCTCAGGCACGTGCCATCGAAAACGAATGTTACGTGGCAATAGCAGGAAGTGTCGGAAACTTGCCTCGTGTCCATAACATGGATATGTCATTTGCTCAGTCAATGGTCTTTACGCCTTGCGATTTTGCTTTCCCAACAACGGGTATCAAAGCCGAAGCAACCGCCAATACAGAAATGATGCTAATTGCCGACGTAGATATTGATTTGCTAAAAGAACTTAACAAGTTTGGGAGTGTTCGTAACCTCAATGACCGCCGCAAAGATTTATTTGAACTGCGGTTGAAGTAAAGCATTTTGATGCTTCAATGCTTCTAAAAACACCTACAAGCACTCTTGAGACTTAGCATTTCGAGAGTGCTTTTTTTTTTAAACAGACACTATAAAATTAAGTGTATCTTGAGTAGAAAACACAAAAAAAGGAGCAACTTTTGTCACTCCTTTTTTGCAATCTTAGTGACCCTGCCAGGATTCAAACCTGGAACCTTCTGATCCGTAGTCAAATACTCTATTCAGTTGAGCTACAGGGCCATCTCTTTCGATTTGGGAATGCAAAGGTAAGACTGAAAATGGTATTTGCAAACTCTTTTTAATTTTTTAATTCATCGACTTGCGTTAAGTCGATTGTTTTGTAATAATTATACACTTTCAATATGATGGCAAGGGCGATAGTAACCTCCGCTGCTGCAATGACTATGACAAATAAGGCAAAAACTTGTCCCTGCAAACGGTTCGGGTCATTTTGAGCGAAAGCCAGTAAGTTGAGATTGACGGCGTTTAACATGAGCTCAACTCCCATTAACACCAAAATGGCGTTGCGTTTTGTAACAACTACCGCTATTCCGATTGAAAAAAGTAATGCACCAATCAACAAAAAGTTATTTATTTCCATGCCTTATTTTTCGGTTTCCAGTTTTTTAGCGACAAAAGCCGCCCCAACTAAGGCTATTAACAGCAACACCCCAACAACTTCAAACATTAGCAGATTTTCCGTTAGCAAACTAATTCCAATCTTATCAACTGTTGATTCTGGAGCTACATACACTTTACTCAACTTAAACTTTGCTTGGTAAAGCATTGTTACAAGACCAACGAAAAAAGCAACCGCCGTAACGATTCCCCACGCGATATTTTTACTTGAAACTATTATCGCATTTGAGCTTTCAGCTTTTTTTACCTTGTTCTGCGTCAGCATAATGCCGAAGATCATCAACACCAATATGCCGCCAATATAGACCATAATCTGCGTTACAGCCACGAAGTCTGCTCCAGCGAACACATACAAGCCTGACATCCCCAAAAAGGCAACAAGCAAGCCGTAAGCGGCGTACAATATATTCTTAGTCAGCAGCAAATATCCGGCTCCAAATAGCGTAATGACAGCAAAGACAGTAAACGCAACCTCTTTAACCAGTTTGGAATCTATATTCAATATATCATTCATCTTCTCCCTTTTTTTTAGGTGGTTTCATGGAAGGTTTGAAAACGGGCTTTCCAACGGGAGGTCTTATGGTCGGTTTAAATCCGATAGGCTTCGGTGATGAAGTAGTTTCCCCGCCCCCTGCTTTCTCAGGTTCTACAACCGGTGGATTAGTTGTTGGTTTAAAAGAAGGCCTTCCAGCGGGAGGTTTTATGGTCGGTTTGAATCCGACAGGCTTTGCAGGCGGTACCGTATCTGAATCCTTATCGGTTGATGGTTTATCTTCCGAAGGTTTTGCTGTTGGCTTAAAAGCAGGTTTTGCAACGGGTGGTTTCATACCCGGTCTGAACGCCGGACGATTCCCGCTTGGTTTTGGCTGAACGATAGCACTCGCCGCTGCTATTTCTTTTGCGGTGGCCTTCTCTGCTACAAATTGCTCGTAAAGTTGCTTTTTCTCCGTAACTTCTGCTTCTGTCAAATTAGCGAATTCAAAATTCATTTCATCAATATCCAAAACGCTAAAATCGTATTCACTGTCCATCGTTAGGCATTCCGTCGGGCAAACCGTCGTACACAGTCCACAGAAACAGCACTTCGCCATGTCGATGTCAAATTTGGCAGCGTGTAAACGTACCGGCGAACCGTCAGAAGTCGTACGAATAAGTTCGGGGGATTTGACGACCTCGATGTCAATGCAGTCAACGGGGCAAACCTTAGCACACTTATCACAGACTATGCAATCGTCAATTTCGCAATCAAGTTGGTAACGCCCGTTATCAGGAACTTCGAGTTTCTCTTGCGGATACTGCAACGTCACGTGACCTGCTTCGACTTGGAAATAATTTCCGTCTTGCACGTTTATTGGTCCACGGGTATAGCGAGCATCAAAAAGATGCCTCCACGTTAAGGAAAGGCCCTTGAGTGTAGTTTTGATTCCTTTATTTATATCTCCAAAATAAGACATAGGTTTATTTTATGCCGTAGGCTCTATGCTTCGGGCTAAATTCGTATTAGTTTAATATTTACCAAAATTACGTTATTAATTTGTCCTCTGAAAATTTCATGGTCTGCAAATGCGGTAATACTTTCTTCCCGAATAATTCGCACTCCTCAATCAGCGGATAACCCGACAAAATGAACGAACGAATTCCCATATCCATATAACGGTTCAGTTTTTCAATAACCTGCTCGGGGGTACCAACTATTGCCGCACCGCATCCGGAACGAGCCCGTCCAATTCCCGTCCAAAGTATTGGTTCGATAAAGTCATCGGCATCGGCCTTTTCCCGAAATTCGTCCTGACGTAACACGCCCGCCGACTTAGAATCTTGCGTTCGGTGTTTAATGTGATTCGCTATTTTTTCGTCAAATTTTGACATGATAAATTTAGCATACTCCTTTGCTTCCGCTTCGGTATCTCGCACAATCACGTGAGCCCGCAGTCCAAAATCAATGATTCTTCCGTGAGCAGCAGCACGTTTTTCCATGTCCTGCATAGTAGCGTAGATACTCTCTTCGGGTTCAGGCCACATGAGGTAAACATCACAATACTTAGCACAGACCTCTTTAGATTCGGGAGAAATTCCCCCGAAATAGAACAACGGTCCATTCCTTTGAAAGGGCTTTACCGGAGCTGCATCCATCGATAATTGGTAAATCAAACCATTAAATTCAATGCGTTCTTGTTGCCAACCCTGCTGCAGGATTTCAATTACTT
>JBLHXN010000132.1:0-8955 GCA_047630355.1 Spirosomataceae bacterium
GAGAAGTATCCGGTACGCTACGTTTTGACACGTAATAAATTAGCCTATAACGAGCTGATAACTGAAGTAGAAGATACCAAAAAACGAAAAAGCCGCTCGTGGGTTGGGTTAGTTTCGGGATTATCTCCTTTTAAGCCGAATTTTCAGAATGGTGGTTTGGATCAATTGGCATCCACAAATGCAGGAGCTTTTTCTGCAAATGATGCTAATTTTACAACCCAGCGTGGTCCGCAAGGCTCTCAGGGTACTCAAGGGTCAATGACTGGTTCTAGCCCGCTATCGCCAAACTCTGAAAACTCATTCGGGATTCCATCTGCTATTCCGATCCAGCAATTTGCTAACGGGCGAGCGTTTAACTTCGGTATTCAGGCGGGAAGGCAGTTAACCAAACGGCTAGCGTTAGAGTCGGGTGTGCGGTACATTCAGGGAAGTTCACCTGTGAACACAAATGTTTACACACTCAATGAACGTACCGGAGAAATCAACACGTTCGTGCAAGATTATCTGACTCAGGATAAGACATTATCAAACGTGGTAGTGGCTTCGGCTGAAACGTTAAACAATAGTTACGAATACTTGAGTTTACCAGTTCAGTTAGCTTACGAAATTCCGTTGCTTAATAAACTGAATTTAGAAATCACAGGTGGCGTATCGGCGGATATGTTTTTACAGAATACATTACAAAGTGAAACGACGGATGTAGCTTTGCTAAACGCTCGAAATTCTGCTTTCAGAACGCTCGGCGTGAGTGGTTTGGGTGGCGTGCGTCTTAATTACTTATTTGACGAAAAGTGGGAATTAATTATTGGTTCGGCATTTCAGCAAGCGTTAGTTTCAAACCTTGAGTCTGGTTCGTCCGCACAGTTACGTCCGCAAATGCTGGGGATTAATTACGGTGTAAATTATCATTTTTGAGATAGGGGATTAGGAAAGTATTGAGAAAAAGTAAATGCCCGATACTGGAACTCTCATTCCTGCATCGGGCATCTATTTTAGGTTGTTACTTAACCTTTCGTAATTTCGATTACCCAATCATCTTGCTCAACTACAGAGCCTTCTGCGAGCATAACAGCAGTGACGGTTCCGTCCATTGGCGAGCCGACGATAGACTCCATCTTCATGGCTTCAATCACAAATAGCGGAGTGTTTTTCACTACTTCGTCGCCTTTGTTTACCATAATCCGGGAAATCCGCCCTTGAAGCGGAGCACCGATGTCTCCTCCTTTCTGAACTTTCTGATTTGATGGACGAGTTACCTTTTCATTGTTATCCCGCACTTTGATTCGACGGGTCTGTCCATTTAATTCAAAGCTGACTGTGCGTTTTCCTTCTTCGTCCGGCTCAGAAGAATAGAGGTAGCGGACAAGGATGGTTTTGCCTTCGTCAATCTGAATCAGGGTTTCCTCGTTTTGTTTCAGACCGTACCAGAAAGCGTGGGTTGGAATAATGCTGGCATCGCCGTATTTCTCACGGGCTTTGTAGAAGTCTTCAAATACCTTTGGGTACATCAAGTAGCTGAGGTAATCAAGGAAGCCCTCTGAGCTCGGAAATTTCTCTTCAAACTCTATTAAACCTTTGTCGAAATCTACGGCATCGAGGTGAGCGTTTGGTCGGTCGGTGTAGGCTTTCTCTCCGCGTAGAATCACTTCTTGTAATTCTTTTGGGAAACCACCGTACGGTTGTCCTAAATCTCCGCGTAAAAACCCTTTTACTGATTCCGGAAAAGATAAAGCTTCTCCTTTGCGGAAAATATCCTCGGCGTTGAGGTCATTAGAAGTCATGAATAAAGCCATATCGCCCACTACTTTTGAAGACGGCGTAACCTTTACAATATCTCCCAACAGGCCGTTCACAATGGCGTAATTTTTCTTTAAATCGTCAAATTTATCTCCAATTCCAAGCGACTCTGCTTGCGGACGAAGATTTGAATATTGCCCTCCGGGAATCTCGTGATCGTAAACTTCTGCGGTACCAGATTTAAGTCCGGACTCAAATGGATAGTATAACTCCCGAACGTCTTCCCAATAATTAGAGTACTGATTCAAGCGTTTTAAATCCATTGGATTCTCTCGTTCGTGTCCTTGCATCATCGCCACGATTGAGTTGAAGTTTGGTTGTGATGTCAGACCAGAAAGTCCGCCGATGGCACAATCCACTATATCAACGTTTGATTCAATCGCCTTCAGGTAAGTTCCTGCCTGAATAGAAGAAGTATCGTGCGTGTGTAAATGAATTGGTACGTCAACTGCTTTCTTCAAATTGCTCACCAATACCTCAGCGGTAAATGGCTTCAACAGACCTGCCATATCTTTAATGGCAATCATGTGAGCACCCGCATCTTCGAGTTGCCGAGCCATTTCTGTGTAATAATCGAGCGTGTATTTTCCCTGCTTCGGATCAAGCATTTCGCCCGTGTAACAAATTGCTACTTCGGCGATAGCGTTGGTGCGTTCACGAACTGCCTTAATGCTTGTTTTCATGGATTCGAGCCAATTCAACGAATCGAAAATACGGAAAACGTCAATTCCGTTCTCCCACGATTTTTCGACAAATTTCTCAATCTGATTATCGGGATAAGCCGAGTAACCCACACCGTTTGAGCCACGGAAGAGCATTTGCAATAACATGTTCGGCATTGCTTCACGGAATTCCTGTAAACGCTTCCACGGACTTTCGTAGAGGAATCTCATGGCTACGTCAAACGTTGCACCGCCCCAAACTTCCATCGAAAATAATTGCGGGAAATCTTTGGCAAAACCTTCGGCAACCGCCATCATATCAATGCTCCGCATCCGAGTGGCCAAAAGTGATTGGTGTCCGTCGCGGAAGGTGGTGTCAGTATAAAGAATCTGTTTTTGGTCTTTTACCCACTTAGAGAATTTATCTGCTCCCATGGAGTCGAGACGCTGCTTATTTCCGTCGGGGTATTCCGAATATGAATCGAAAATCGGAGCTTTAGGCAACCTGAAATCCCGCTTTTCTACTTTCCCTACTGTTGGGTTTCCGTTCACAATTACTTCGGCGAGTAATTTCATGGCACGGGTTGAGCGGTCTTTTGGTTTTTTGAATTTGAGTAATTCGGGGTGGTTCTCAATAAACGTAACCCGGGCTTTCCCTTTCTGGAAATCCTTGTTATTAATTACATTGACTAAAAACGGGATATTGCTTTTTACGCCCCGAATTCTGAATTCTATCAACGTACGAGACAAACGTTGGGCGGCTCCCTTGAGCGTTCTGCCACGAGCCGTGACTTTCACAATCATGGAGTCAAAGTACGGCGAAATCTTCACGCCGGGATAAGCACTTCCTTCGTCCAGACGAATACCGAAACCAGCAGCGTTACGATAAGCAATCACCGTTCCGAAATCAGGTTTGAAACCGTTAGTTGGGTCTTCGGTTGTGATACGGCACTGAATGGCAAAACCCTTCAGCGGCACATCTTTCTGACTGTGAAGGAAGATAGCGTTGTCGCTTAACTTATAGCCCATCGCAATCAAAATCTGCGACCGCACAATGTCCACGCCCGTTACTTCTTCTGTGATAGTGTGTTCAACCTGAATCCGGGGATTTACTTCAATAAAATAGACGTTCTCTTCTTTATCCACCAAAAATTCGACGGTTCCGGCGTTGGAATAGTTTACTTCTTTTCCAATTTTAATAGCGTATTCGTAGAGCTTATCGCGGGTTTCTTGCTTTAATCCAAAAGAAGGAGCAACTTCCACTACTTTCTGAAAGCGACGTTGTACCGAGCAATCCCGCTCGTAGAGGTGGAGTAAATTTCCGTAGTTATCGCCCAAAAGCTGCACTTCGAGGTGCTTGGGGTCTTCCACAAATTTTTCTATAAAAATGGTATTGTTTCCAACAGCATTTTGAGCCTCGTTACGGGCTTCGTTGTATAATCTTTCTAAATCTTCGGCAGCTCTAACCACCCGCATTCCGCGTCCGCCGCCGCCGGCAACAGCTTTTATCATTACCGGATAACCGATTTCTGCTGCTTTAATTACGGCAACGTCGAAGTTGTCTAAATCATCGCCACGATAATCAGGAATAAGCGGTACGTTGGCTCTTGTGGCAAGGTTTTTCGCCATTACCTTGTCGCCCAGCTGATTCATAGCTTCGGGTGTTGGTCCCACAAAGATAATTCCTTCTTCCCGACACCGACGAGCAAATATTTCATTCTCTGAAAGGAATCCGTATCCCGGATGTACGCCGTCAACATTCTTTTGTTTCATCAACAAAATAATACCTTCAATGTCAAGATAAGGCTTTAATGGATCATTTTCCTGACCTATTTGGTAAGCTTCGTCTGCTTTGTAGCGGTGAAGAGAGTAGCGGTCTTCATAGGTATAAATTGCTACGGTGGTGATACCTAATTCGGTAGCAGCTCGCATAATGCGGATAGCGATTTCGCCACGGTTAGCAATCAGGATGCGTTTTATGGGCTTTACGTAGTCTTTCATGGGTGTTTCTTCGGTGTTGGTAAATGTTAATGTAGATGTCTATCGCAAGATGGCAAACATTATTTGAAGATTTCAAGATTAACGCAAAGGTTGTTGGGATAAAAGCAGAAATATATGAAATGAATAATGCCTGAGAGATTTTTGCGTTGGAGAGGTGCCTGAACCCATTTCAGATAATAGTTACTACCCGCTGAAAGGTTATAATTCTCAACGGAAAATCGTATCTTTGCAGCCCAAAAAAACAACTTTTTCATAATCGCACGGGTGAGTCCGTCGCAAATTTAAAATAGTAAATAAAATGTCTGTTCGCTTACGCTTTGCTCCAAGCCCAACGGGGCCATTACATATTGGTGGTGTTCGTACCGCTCTTTATAACTACTTATTTGCCAAAAAAATGGGCGGAGAATTTATTCTCCGCGTTGAAGATACTGATCAAAACCGTTACGTAGAAGGAGCGGAGGAATACATACAAGAATCGCTGACGTGGTTGGGAATCAATTTTGACGCAAGTCCAAAATTAGGTGGAGAACATGCACCTTACCGTCAATCAGAACGGAAAGGTATATACGCAAAATATGCCCAACAACTTATTGATAGTGGTAAGGCGTATTACGCCTTTGATACTTCCGAAGAACTTGACGACTTGCGGGAACGTCTTATAACGGAGAAAGTTGATAATCCGTCGTATAATTCTGCCACCCGGATGCAGATGAAAAACTCGTTGACGTTATCCGCCGAAGAAGCGAAGGAACGGTTGGCGAACGACGATTCGTACGTAATTCGATTAAAGGTGCCAATTAAAGAAGAGGTTCGTTTTAAAGATTTAATCCGGGATTGGGTAGTGGTGCACTCGTCTACCATTGACGATAAAGTATTGTTGAAATCTGACGGAATGCCGACTTATCATCTTGCCAACATCGTAGATGACCATTTGATGGGAATTTCGCACGTAATTCGTGGCGAAGAGTGGTTGCCTTCCGCACCGTTACACATTTTATTGTACCGAGCGTTCGGTTGGCAACACCCAGAATTTGCCCATTTGCCGCTTTTACTAAAGCCCGAAGGCAGTGGTAAGTTGAGTAAACGAGACGGTTTATTGGGAGATTTTCCGATTTTCCCGTTGGAATGGACTGATCCCGAAAGCGGCGATGTCGCCCGTGGTTTTCGTGAGGACGGTTACTCACCCGAAGCTTTGGTGAATTTCCTTGCTTTCTTAGGTTGGAATCCAGGAACGGAGCAAGAACTATTCACTATGGAAGAGCTAATCGAATCCTTTAGTATTGAAAGGGTAAACGGTTCAGGTGCGAGGTTTGATATTCAAAAAGCCCAATGGTATAATCAGCAATATCTTCGTGCCTTACCAGATGAAGAATTGGTTGAATTAGCGAAAGCAAACGCAGAAACAGAAATTACGGATGAATTTGCCGCTTCATTGGTGAAATTGTTGAAAGACCGCGTAACGTTTCCGAAGGAATTTATCACCGAAGCTCCTTACCTTTTTGAAGCACCAACGGAATACGAAGAGGCAATAGCAGTCAAGCAATGGAACGACCAAGCCAAGACCGCAATGCCGCTCATTATCGAGGCGTTGCGAGGCATAGAAAATTTCAGTTCGCAGCAAATTCATGATGCTATTTTTGAAAAACTAACTGCTGCTGAAATCAAACCCGGCAAAGTTATGCAGGCTCTTCGCCTTGCCATAACGGGTCAGGGCCGTGGAGCTGATTTGATGCTGACACTCGAAACACTCGGACGAAACGAAGTTCAAACCCGCATTAAGCGAGCGTTGGAAGTTTTGGGGGAATAAATATTATGTAAACCTCACAGATTTCGTAATTAGTGATCACGAAATCTGTGAGGTTTTTTCTTTAATCCAACTCACTCATCAATCTCTTCCTAAAACCTTCGTAGGTTTTCTTCGGCTGATAATTCTCATCAAAAATCAGTGTTTGCTTCGGTCATATTTTTTTTCTCAATCCAGATATTTCGGTAGAGTACATCGTGACCTTCGGCTTGAAGTTTCAGTCCGCCTGGTCGGTTAGTAATGCCTTTTCCGTCGTCGTTTCCACCGTCAAGTCCTGAGTTTTCACCGCCCCAAACTTGCTGTATTTCTACATCGGTGTGGGCTTTCTGACCATTAAAGTAAATAGTTACGCGGGGCTTTTCAGTCAATTTGCCATCGGCGTCAAAACGAGCGGCACGGAAATTAATATCGTAAGCGTTCCACTTGCCAATCCCATTGTAGGCGAAGTAAGGTGAGTCTTGCTCGTTAATAACCGCCCCGAGTCCGTGTTGAGTAGAATCACCGTCAAGAACCTGAATTTCGTAACGATTTTGCAGATAAACGCCGCTGTTTCCGCCCGGTTTTTCAATCAGAAACTCAATGTGAGCACGGAAATCTTCAAACTTTTCTTTAGTTACAATATCAGCAGCTCCGTATAAACCTCCGGCGGCGGCGGGATCGTTGGTATTCATGGTTGTTCCTCCGTCTACGGGATCGTCAGCGATGAACCAGGCAATTTTATCGCTGACTCCTTTAAAGCGGGGTCCTTTCCAGTACTCCCATTTATCGTCGAGCATTTCGCGGGTTCCGTCAAAGTAAACTTCAGCAGCGGTTGGAACCTGAGCCCCAACGCCAACATTTTCGGGTGTAGATTCCGCAATAGCTTCGGTGTTTTCTTCTTCGGCGGTTTCGGTAGATGTACAATTTGTTAAAAGTACAGCCGTGCTGAGGAGCAGGGCAGATGTCCAGGTTTTTGTCATGTAAATTGATAGGTTTTGGTTGAACGAAGTTCAAAAATAGCTAATTAGCCTTGAAACACAACGCCGTTGTTGGTTTATGATGTGGTTATGATTTTCAACGCTATTTTTTCTGCTTTGCTCAATTTATAGTCGTACAAACCGTAGTCATCATCCGTAAATTTCGGAACGCTGCGGTCTTCAATAGACTGATATGTTTTTGGGTGAACGTAGTAACTGCGGGCAACGGTTGGGGTATTGCCGAATACTTCGGCGACGAGTTTTAGCACAATGTTGCTGAACTTTTTTCGCGGAGACTCTTCGTGAATTTCTAGTGCTTCGGGGTACGCTTCGATGGCGGTGCGGTAACTCACCCACGTGCGGAAATATTTACTCGAAAACTGCTCACCTATATTAGACATTATCACGAATTTTATTTTATGGCTTTAATCTGTACGAAGTTCAGGAAAATCAATCTGTTTACAAGGAGCCGTGTGAGGGTTTATAATACCTAAAACAAAACCTAAAATGTTCCCACGAATTAATTCGTGATAATGTTTATTTTATCGGATATATTCGTTTACATCGTGGCTGTCAACGTTATGAAATTCAGCACCTTCTTTGTGCCGAAAAATCTCATAACCGGGCAATCCCGCACTTTTTTTGATAAGTTTTGTCAGTTCATCGTCGTGAATTTCAACTTCCCGTTGTACGCCTTTTTTCCCTTTGAATGAGAAGTTCAACTCGTCGTTCTTAATGCCAACATGTTTTCGGCGTAGTGTTGTCAGTCCGCAAGTCTGGTTGCGTTTGGCGTAACTGGCGTTTCCGATTCGGATGCCGCACTCATCAAGAGTCATGTAGACAAGGGCGAGAACTTTTTCGCGGTTCCAACCACAGGTTTTTAAATACTCAATACTTTTCTTGCGAAAGGCGGGTAGGGCTTTGGCGAAGTCTTCTATCAACGCAAATTTTTCTTCCCGATGTTGTTTTTCCTAAGTTGAATGATAAATATATTGCTTCCTATCTTTAGTATCCCGTCCGGTGGCCTGAATATGTCCGTCGTCAAATTTACATATCAACACCTTTCTCCACATTGGTGGAATAATGAGCGATTTTATCCGTTTGCGTAATTTCTTGTCCGTTATTTTTTTGCCTTGTTCGTCCACAAATACAAACCCGCGTCCCCGTTTTTTTCGTTGAATGCACAAAGCAGTATCATCAATGTGCTGAATGGAATCAAATGAAGACATGGCGGTATGGAATAAGTTTGAATAGACTGTTTTTAAAAAATCGTACCCTGTGAATCAAACTCGTTTAATCTTTGATGAAGTTGATTGTTTGACGATAAATAAAAGTTGATAAAAACGTTTTCCATTTATTTGCGTAATTTTGCATCCGTTTTTAAGAGTTACGGAGTTTGCATTCAAATAGAGATACTGCATGCTCATTTCTCAAATCTACCATATCAAATCTAAATTAAATGGCTCTACGAGCAGGAATAGTTGGCTTGCCCAACGTCGGAAAATCAACATTGTTTAACGCCATTTCGGGCAGTGCGAAAGCTCAGGCGAGCAATTATCGTTTCTGTACCATCGACCCAAACGTGGGCTTGGTGGACGTACCTGATACGCGGTTGATAAAACTGGAAGAATTGGTAAACCCACAGCGGGTTGTACCGACTCAAATCGAAATTGTGGACATCGCCGGACTTGTGAAAGGGGCGAGTCAGGGAGAAGGTCTCGGAAATAAATTTTTG
>JBLHXN010000133.1:0-8877 GCA_047630355.1 Spirosomataceae bacterium
CCAAATTGAATTTCCCATTCAGTTGTATTGGTCAACTGACGACAATATCGTTAATCAACGATCGGTAGATGCCTTTTGGAAACATGTGAAATCTTCAAAAGGAGTTGAACTTGCTAAAATAACCCCTAATGAATTTGGTGTAAAATCAATCGGGCACTTTGGTTTATTTCGTCGGAAATTTAAAGAAACGCTTTGGCCTTTGGTGCTCAATAAATTAGATGAATTTCACGAAACTGCTAAACCCTAAGTTTAGCGTTACTTGACAACTACGTTCTCGTTCTCAATACTTGAAAGTAGCGGTAAACTTCCTGCTTCAAATAAAGCGGGAAGCTTTTCGAGTGAAGTTCTAGTATCCTCAAAACCGTAATTCCGGTAATCGCAGAAGCGTAGTCCATTTTTAGTTTGTACGTTATAAGCTTCCCGAAACCGAACTCCACTACCGCTTACTTCGTAGGAGTACGCCAAGTAATCTACGGTTTTGTTTTTTGTGTGAATCCAATAAATGTAACGATCCTGAAAATCTTCTCCGCCGCTTTCCTGTGCGAAAGTCACTTCTACCTGATGGTACGCCTGACCTTTAATATTTATATCGGCTAACAGTTTTTTTTTCACCGCCGCATCATTGAGCGGAGCAGGTAATAAAAAGAAGTAAGCTACTGAATTTATCGAACTCGAATACTTCACTACCATTGAATCAGGAACGGAGACTTCTTCGCCGTTCACCTTCCGGACGAATGAATCGTTCGTCAGAACGTCTACCGTTTTCACACCCGAAGAATCTGTCTGATGGCGTTCGTATTGATATTTGTCACCGTTTGTTTTAATGACATAATGCTTCGCTCTAAAATCGAACTCAACGTTTAGAGAGTTGTAAACCTCCCCGCCATGACTCACAATCGAATCGTCAATGATAGATTGAGCAGTTGGCTGGCAAGCCCATTGGCTGAATGCAACGGCAAATAAGAAGGAAAAAGTAATCAGGCGATTCATAAAAATAGCAATACGTTTGGTTTACAAAGGAGTACATACGAAATACAAGAAACGTGAGTTTCTCTAAAATTCAAATATCGGTAAACAAACTGACATACATTTTCATTATTTTTAAGTTGCAAATCCAAACCCGTTAAAACCTATATGAAACACATCGCCATCGTCCTTACTTTGTTATTACTCGTTTTCAACGCAATCGCCCAAGATAATTGGACATCCGAAGAAATTATAAATACTGAATCAGTTTCGTCGCCTACATTTTCACCTAGCGGGAAGATGATTCTCTGGTCTAAAAAGGAAGGCGTGAAGAAAGAAGACAAGTTTGTGAGTAAATTATTTTTGACCCGTCTTGACGTACAGAAAGAGGGCAAACCCCTAACTGTTCAATTGACCCAAGGAGAAACGTCGGAACGTAATGCTATCTTCTCAAAAGATGGGCGGGAAATCTACTTTTTATCTTCTCGTGATAAAGGGAAAAAACTTTGGAAGCTAAGTATTTACGGCGGCGAACCTGAAGAAATTTACGAATTCAAGAACGGGATTTCGTCTGTAAAGTGGCTGGACTCTACCACGGTTGCTTTTCTGAGTAACGAAGGAAAGTCTCTATACGATTTGAACAATGAAGAAGTTAAAGACGATACCGAAATTATCGAGGATTCGCTGCATTGGAACCCAACACGGGTGTACGCTTTTGATTTAAAAACGAAGGAAATAAAACGCTTGAGCGTTGAAAATCAGGAAGTGGAAGAGTACGATATATCAGAAAATGGGCAATACCTCATCACGAAACGGATGACGAGTCTGCACCACCACACCGACGGAAAACTGAACCCCATCTGTACATTTTATGACTTGAAAAACGGAACGCGAAGCACCGTTCTAAACGAAATTAATGAGCCAGGAAACCTGACTTTCGCACCCGATAATTCAGGATTTTATTTTACGGCAAAAACTTCTTCCGTTCCACAATGGGACGGTGCTGGGAAAAATGAACTTTACTTTTATAACCTTATTAAAAAAGGAGTTGTGAAAGTCTCGCTCAACTCTGATTGGGGAATGAATAACAGCATTGAATTTGCCAACGATTTAGTACTTGCCGATTTGGCAAATGGGGCCTATCAAAAGACAGGACTTTACCGCAAAACGGCTTCCGGTTGGGATAAAATCGAAGTGGATTTTGGAATGTCGGATAAACACGTAAATGCTCGTGCGATGAGTAAAGACGGTAAAAAGCTATTATTTGAATACTCTACCGCTTCGCAACTACCTGAATTTTACGTAGCGGATATTCCTGAAGCTACATCTAACAAACTAACAGTAATTAACGTAACCGAATGGATTTCTTTGAATGATAAACTGAAGAAAAAGACCATTGCTAAAACAAAGGTTATTTACTGGAAAGGGGCAGATGATGTTGAAATAAACGGAATTTTGTACTACCCTAAAAACTACGAAGCAGGAAAAAAATATCCGCTGATACTATCTATTCACGGCGGACCAACTGGCGTTGACCAAGACCAATGGTCAGAGCGATGGAGTACTTACCCGCAGATTTATACTGACAAAGGAGCGTTCGTTTTGAAACCGAATTATCAGGGTTCAGGCAGTCACGGACAGGAATTTGCCGAAGCTATTAAACTTGGTAATTATTACACCAAAAATCAAATTGACCTCTATAATAGCATCCAATACCTTGACGAAAAGGGTTTAATTGACATGGATAAACTCGGGGTTATGGGTTGGTCTAACGGGGCAATCCTTGCTACTTGGATGACGCTCAAGTATCCTGATATGTTCAAAGTTGCTGCTCCCGGAGCGGGTGATGTTAATTGGACTTCCGACTACGGAACGTGCAGTTTCGGTGTAACTTTTGACCAATATTATCTCGGTGGTGCACCGTGGGACGATGTCAACGGAAAAAACTATAACGAAACGTATATTACTTATTCTCCGCTTTTCGACATCGAAAAAATCAAAACGCCAACCATCATTTTCCACGGCAGTGAAGATCGTTCCGTTCCTCGAGATCAAGGCTGGGAATATTTCCGTGGGTTGCAGCAAGTTGGCAAAGCTCCCGTGAAATTCCTTTGGTTTCCCGGTCAACCGCACGGGTTGCAGAAAATCACGCATCAGTTGCGGAAAATGAAAGAGGAAATTGATTGGATTGATACCTATTTGTTCAACACACCAAACACCGATAACGAAGCATTCAAAAAAGAGAGCCCGTTGGATTATGCGTTGCAAAAAGCGAAGTTGAGTAAGCAAAAAGGCGTTTACGGCATAATCAAAAATAATGCGTTGATTCCTGAATTTGCCGCCGTTAAAAAAGACTCGATTCAACTATCTGTTTTTGAATTGACCAATGCCCAATTTGCCGCTTACGATAAGAAATATGAGTTTGAAGCCGTGAAAAGTAATTATCCCGCAACTAATTTAACTGTTTCGCAAATTAACGGTTACGTAACTTGGTTGAATAAAACCACGGGAGAAACCTACCGTTTACCCAACGAAAAGGAAGCCGAAGCTTTGCACAAAAAAGCGATTAAAAACGCCGACAAAGAAAATACACTGAACGCTTGGGCGGGTTACGAAATCACGCTTGAAGACGCTCAGAAGTTAATGACAAAACTTACCGAAGAATCACTCGATTTGACAAAAGAAGTTGGCAGTTTCAACCCAATAAAAATTGGTAAAGCGGCAGTTTATGACCTTTGTGGAAACGTGGCCGAATATTTCAAAGACGGGAATGATCTGAAAATATACGGCTATGATGCACATACGTTTGTGGATGCGTTGAATGTAAAGTCCAATGATTCAAAAAAAATAGGAGTGAGGTTGATGAAGGAGTGAAACGGAAACTTAAAGCCGTTTGAAATTGTCTAATTTACATGGCATTACCCCCGTTGAAATCAATTAAAAGTAACGACCGAATTAACTTTCGTACGTCGTTGCAAGCATTGCAATATATCCCCCGTTTTTTCAAAGAAATACATTCGGTAGACCCGAACCTTTTTAATATAAATGCACTATGCAGACTGATTGCTTCCGCGACGCCGCTGGCAATGATGTGGGTTGGGAAGCTGATTATTGACGAAATCGTACTTATTTCAACAACCAAAGCAACTGATTATACGCAATTGTGGTGGTACGTTGGTTTTGAGTTAGGAATCGTTGTGTTAGGCGACTTGTTGAATCGTGGTGTAACGCTTTCAGATAGCTTATTGGGCGATTTATATTCCAATGCGTCTTCTATCAAGATTATCAATAAAACCAACGATTTGACCATCAGTCAACTGGAAGATTCCGAACTATACGATAAACTCGAACGGGCACGAACGCAAACGAGCAGTAGAGTAGGATTAATGTCAAATGCGTTGGGACAAGTGCAGAGTCTACTGACTATTATTTCGCTCATCGGTGGCTTAATTTATTTCGAGCCGTGGCTGATTGTACTGTTGGTTTTGAGTATCATTCCGTCGTTTATCAACGAGATAAAATTTAGTTCGTCGCGGTATTCTATTGCCCGAAGCTGGACCGCCGAACGCCGCGAATTGGATTACCTCCGTTACATTGGAGCGAATGATAAAACAGCGAAAGAAATCAAACTTTTTGGACTGACTGATTTCGTCGCTAATCGGTTTGGGCATTTGGCTCACAAGTATTATCTCGTTAACCGCTCGTTGTCCATTCGCCGAAGTATGTGGGGGAGTTCTTTTAATATTTTAGGCGTTCTGAGTTACTACGGAGCGTACGTTTTTATTATTTTTCGGGTGATAACGGGTGTGATTACCTTGGGGGATTTAACTTTTCTCTCCGGCTCATTTCAACGTTTGAAAACCACTTTACAATCTACCTTTTCGCAGTTTACCCGTATTTCTGAAAGTGCTTTGTACTTACGTGACTACTTTGATTTCATCGACTTAAAAATCACCGAAAAGACTTCTGACTTCTCTCCGCTTCCTGATAAAATTCAAACGGGATTTGAATTCCGAGATGTTCATTTCAATTATCCAGGTGTGTCAGAAAAAGTTTTGGCGGGCGTGAACTTTACGCTGCAAGCGGGCGAAAAACTAGCTTTTGTGGGTGTGAACGGAGCGGGAAAAACAACATTGATAAAACTCTTACTTCGTTTCTACGAACCTACACAAGGTGAAATTCTGTTGGACGGCGTAAATATTAATCAATTTGAAAAAGAAGCATTTCAGCAATTCTTCGGCGTCATTTTTCAGGATTTCGTAAAATACGAATTCACGATAAAAGAGAATATCGGTATCGGGAATATTAAGGAAATTGAAAATCAACCGAAAATTGAAGCCGCTGCCGAGCAAAGTTTAGCTTCTGAAGTAGTGAATGAATTGGCGAACGGTTACGATCAACAATTGGGTAAACGCTTCTCTCGTGGAAAAGACCTTTCGGGCGGGCAATGGCAAAAAGTGGCGTTGGCTCGTGCCTACATGAAAGACGCCAAAGTCATGATTCTGGACGAACCCACTTCCGCCCTCGATGCCCGAGCCGAATACGAAGCCTTTCAACGTTTCATTGGTTTGACCGAAGGCAAAACGAGCGTCATCATTTCTCACCGTTTCAGTACCGTAAGAATGGCGGATAGAATCATGGTTTTGAAAGCGGGCAAAATCCTCGAAATCGGAACGCACGAAGAGCTCATGAAAACGCCGCAACTCTACGCCGAATTATTCACGCTTCAGGCGGCAGGGTATCAGTGATTTTTGGTAAGGTTTTATTGTTTTACGCTTATGGTTCCATTTATTAAAATTACACTCGTCGCAATTTTTGCTTCACTTTCATTCCCGCCTCCCACCATTTATAAAGTAGGAGATGAAGTGGCGGATTTTACGCTAAAAAACGTGGACGGTAAATTCGTTTCGCTAAACAATTTTCCGTCAGCGAAGGGGTTTATCATTGTTTTCACGAGTAACCGCTGTCCTGTGGCGAAAGCTTATCAGAAAAGGTTAATTGAGTTAGATAGCAAATTTGCCAGAAAGGGTTATCCGTTGATTCTTATCAACCCCAACGACCCAGTTGCTTACGCGGCAGAATCTTTCGATAATATGCGGCGGATTGCGGATAAGAATAATTACAATTTTCCTTATTTACAAGATACTGGCGGGAAGCTTGCCGCTACTTTTGGAGCAACCCGTACACCTGAAGCGTTTGTTTTAAATAATGAACGGGGGAAAATTATTTTGAGATACGCCGGAGAGATTGACGACAATGCTCACGACGCAATTGGAGTAGATCAGAAATACGTAGAACAAGCTATCGAACGCTTAAAGGTTCAGTTTCCTGTTCGGATACGTTCTACAAAACCAACAGGGTGCGGTATTAAGTGGAAAGGATAATCTGTTTTTCGTAAGATAATTCAGTAAACTTCTTCGCCTGTAAGTCTTCATAGTTGATCACAAATGAGTTCTCTTTTACTTCAAATTGCGTTATTGCGACAGTTTTGAGTACGCCCTCCCGGTTCATTCTAATATCACTCTGTTCGTCTCCTTCTCCTCCGAAATAGTGAAAGTGCAATATTTTTTCGGCAGATATATCTTCTGCCTTTAAAAATTCCGAAAACCAGCTTTGACGTTCCGAAATTACTTTGTCGGAGTAAAGTGTTGCCGAAGACCAAATGCGGGAAACGGAACTATCAAACGAATGCAGGTCCGCTTGTTCACCTGTCCAACGGATTTCTTTTATATCGTCTTTGTCTTGAGAGAAAATAACGAGCGTAAATGGTTCGATTCCCGTAAAAAGGTAGTTATTATAGAATTCTTCAACGGATTTAAAATCGAAAAAATCCGTCACGACTAAGCCACGGCTCTGCCGATAAGGAAGTTTACGGACGTGATTTTTATAACCACCGTTTAACAGACAAACCGTTGTGCTGCCGTCAGTTGCAAGCCAGGTCCCTTCCCCTTGTGGATCTTTGGGAAAGTATAGCTGCTTTCCGTTTACTTCGTATTTTTGCGGAGGAATTGCCGCCGCCCGAGCGGTTGCTTCGTCACGGTTTGAGGTAACCACATAACCGGTGTTATTTGGTAGATAAGTTAAGACGCACATCTGCTACTAATGAATTGAAAATCTAAACTTTAAGAATCTTTCAGGTGCTTAATTGTAGAGTACGCCATCCCGAAATCTTCGGATAAATCAATGTGGGAGAAGTTTTCCTGAACGCCAATCCGCATTAAAGCAAAATGATGAACCGAATGTTCAATCAGGTAAATTAACTAACGATCAAAGTTAGTTGGAACAGTAATTGTTTGTTCGTTACCAAATTCACTTACGAGCGAGATCCCAATATTATTAAAGCTGTTTTTAGTGAGGTATTCCGTGATTTTATCTAATACTTCAATGCTGTATTTTACGTCTTCTTCGAGGCGGAGGTTGCGGGTTCGGGCGTCGTAATTCACAATTCCCTCCGTGGTACCTTTCATCAGACACTTAAAGAATTCAACAACGCGGCGGCTGTGTTTTCCGAGCGATGAACCGTTAAAAACAAGAAGCAAAGTAGCAAATTCTTCGTCGGTTAGCTGCACGAGTAGCGTTCTTAGTTGGTTTAATCCGTTGGTGGCAACGTTCACAGTCATTACTTTGTTACATTAAGTTTTATAGAGATTTTAGCATCACTTGACAATAATCGATTGACTTTGCCTACGCCAAATTCAGTACGGTCAATTGTAAATTCGCCCTTGAAAATTCCTTCGTTGCCGTTTTCGGCAAAAATAAACGGCATTTTCACATTTTTGGTTTTATTTTTAATAGTTAAATCAAACATCCCGATGTATTCGTTGGCTCCGCTTCCTTTAGAAATTGATGTTGATTTCATCGTGATTTTTGGGTATTTCGATACGTCAAAATATTCTTCGCTCTTTAATTCTTTATCCCTAATCCCGTTATCAGTATCAAACGTTGCAGTTTTCACTGTTGCTGAAACTGAACTGTTACTCAGGTTGTCTTTGTCAAAAACAACTGTTGCAGCAAGTCCGCCGAATTTTCCGTCAGCGTAAGCTCCTAACGCGTGTTTTATCTTAAAAGTAACGGATGCCGTTGATGGTTTCCAATCTTGGGCGTTCGCAAATTGACTAATGAATGCAAAAGAAACAAAAGTCAAAGTTAATAAAATGTTTTTCATGAGAGTGATTGAGTAGTGTGCGTTATATCTTGACCGAAATGGCAATGAGCGGTTGCAGAACTTTCGCCCGAAAGTGGTCGTTGCCGAAGGCGAGTAAATCATCGGTGGTGTATTCCACAAATTGGAAACTCGCACCCGCCCGAATTCCGATTTTAGGCGTTACCCAGTAGCGGGCGTAAAGTTCAGAATTAAGGCTTCCTAAATCATTATCGCTCACTAGTAAATTAAAAGCCGTTGGTGAAGCGGTTTGTTGCGAACCATCAAGCGAAGCGGAAGCTGATGATTGGAAGCGTCCGGTTTGCCTTTTCCCGAAAGAAAAACCTATCACATCGATGTTAAACCCGATGTCCAGTTTCTCGCCAAAGCTGTATTGTAAATGAATCGGAATATTGATATAGCCCACGCCTACCTGCGGGAAGGTTAGCGTATCTAAATTAGAAGCGATATTCTCGATAAAAAGCACCTGCGGACCTTTCTCGCCTGAAGTAAGCACCGCTGGAGCCGTGATAGCCTGTACATTGTTTTTCTGGTAATGCGTAAAACGTACTCCTGTCCCAATTTTAAAGCGGCCCCGGTTGCCGATTTCCTACATTTTATTGATAGATAGTGCGGGAGAAAACCCGTCGCCAAACGTAGTAGTAATATCAATAACGGCTGTGTTCCTTTCTTGTGAAAAACCAACTAAGGAGATAAGTAGTAAAGCGAATGTGTAGTGAATTACTTTTTTCATTTCTAATATGAGTAGT
>JBLHXN010000134.1:0-8795 GCA_047630355.1 Spirosomataceae bacterium
GCCTACACCGTTTTTTCTACCAATGAATGGATGCCGTGCAATACCACTCCCGCTGATAAAGCGACGTTCAACTTGAGCCTTTTAATCCCAAATGTAAAACGTGCGTAGCGAGCGGCGAACTGCAAAAAAAGACCATTCAGGGCGAAAAACGCTATATTCGTGGAAATAGGGCTACGAATCGCCGGCTTATACATATGGTTTTGTGATTGGTAAATTCAACAAATTCACGGAGAAAACTTCAAACACAAAGCTCGATTATTATTCTAAAAAACATTCCGCCGAAGAACTCAAAATCATTTTCGATAAAACGAAAAGCATGATGGCTTTCTTCGAAGAAAAGTCAGGAATTAAATACTATCAACCCACGTATTCACAAATAATAATAATCGGCGAACATTATCAGGAAATGTCGGGGTTATCCGTATTGAAAAGTACGTGCGGAGGCTTAGCTTTGAAAAATGGCACCGAGACGAATTTGATTTCTCACGAATTGGCTCATCAGTGGTGGGGAAACCGGATTACCTGCAAAACGTGACGGCACTTTTGGCTCAACGAAGGCATGGCAACTTTTATGTCGGCGGCGTACAACGAACACCGTTTTAGAAATGCAAAATACGAAGCCGATATAAACTCTTACAAAAACGTTTACGAAGGAATAAAACGACGGGAACACGACAAATCATTGGTATTCAAAAACTGGCTAAACCCAACCCGCGACGACCGTAACTTAGTGTATTTCAAAGGTGCGTACGTACTGCATTTGCTTCGTGAAGAAATGGGTGAAGATGCCTTCTGGAAAGTCATAAAGTTATACAGTCAAAAATACTTCGAAAAGACCGTCCAAACGGCTGATTTTCTAAAAATAATGCAAGATCCGTCAGACAAAAAATTAACTCCATTTTTCAGTAAATGGGGTTACAATAAATAACTCTCGTATTCTCTGTATATTGGAGGTACTATCAAAACTCAACCCTTCCATGAAAGTCATTTTATCTGTACTTCTCGCCACTACTATTTTAGGTTGTCAAACCGCTTCTACGGAAGAAACTACTGTTGAGAAACCGGACGCGTGGGCAATGACCGACTTTGTAAAAGCAGACGACGATAACCCCATTCTAACCCCAACTCAAAACCTGACGTTCGATTGTCCGGTTCGGGGAAAGAACATTCAGTGGGAAGGCAAAAATGTCTTGAATCCTGCCGCCTTTGTGAAAGACGGAAAAGTGTATCTGGTTTATCGTGCCCAAGACGAATTCATGACCTCCCGCCTCGGTCTTGCCATCAGCGAAGACGGCATCAATTTCGTAAAACAAGGCGAACCGATTTTCTACCCCGCCAACGATAATATGAAGCAATACGAATGGCCCGGCGGCGTGGAAGACCCCCGAATTGTGGAAAGCGACGACGGACGCTACATTTTAACTTACACTTCTTACGACGGTAAAACCGCCCGACTCTGTATTGCAAGTTCGACCGATTTGAAAACGTGGACGAAGCATGGCATTGCATTCAGCGATAAAAAGTATAAAGATATGTGGGCGAAGTCGGGGGCGATTGTTTCGCGGCAGGAAGGCCGCCGCACCATTACCACAAAGATTGACGGCAAATACTGGATGTACTTCGGCGACACAAAGTTATTTATTGCCACCTCCGACGATTTGGTTACGTGGGAAATTGCCGAAAACGCAGAAAACCAACAGATGATTGAAGTGTTAAACCCTCGCCCTGGTTATTTCGACAGCCGATTGGTTGAGCCGGGGCCTTACGCTTTGATTCGTGACGAAGGAATTTTATTGATTTACAACGCCAGCAATGCCGCAAATTTCAACGACGCTGGTTTGAAAAAATTCACCTACGCCGCCGGACAAGCGTTATTCGATAAAACAAAACCGTATCAACTCTTAAAACGCACCGACGACTACTTCATTCATCCCGAAAAAGATTACGAAAAAGTGGGCGAAGTAAACGACGTTTGTTTTGTGGAAGGCATGGTGAATTTCAACGAAAAGTGGTTTCTTTATTACGGCACGGCTGATTCTAAAATTGCGGCGGCCGTGATGGAGGAGTGACAAATGTGCATTTATCATCAACTTCACTAATAGTTCGTCCTGATATAGTGCTTGTCCATAAAAAGTATTTACTTTAAAGTAAAGTGTAAAACAGCAAGAAAGTGTCAGTTCGAGCGGAGTCGAGAACATCATCGAAACGGTTCCCCTGCTGTCCGATGGTTGCACCGTCGGTCGGGTGTATAGCGAGTTTCACTCGCACAAAAGAATTATTACTTCAAATATTCCCCAAGTCAAATTCATCAGCGTTGATTTTCTCAACCCGTTTTCCCATCTTTTTTTGGATGATGTAGAAGTGGTGTTCTTCTTCGTCGGTTATTAATGATATGGCTTCGCCCGTTGCTCCCGCCCTACCCGTGCGGCCAATGCGGTGAATGTAATCTTTGGGCGAACGCGGCAACTCGTAATTCACCACAAAAGGTAAAAACTGAATGTCAATTCCGCGTGAGGCAAGATCGGTGGCAACGAGTACTTGCACCTGATCTCGTTTGAAATCTTCGAGTGCCTGATTTCTCGCTCCCTGCGTTTTTTTACTATGAATTGCCCGTGCCGAAATGCCGTTTTTATTCAACTTCGTGGTTACGTTATCCGCCGTTCGAATGGAGGAAACAAATACCAATACTTTATTCATCGCTTTCTCCTTAATCAGGTATCGCAACAGCGGACCTTTTCGTTCCGATGCTGTCATGTACGCTACCTGATTTATCAATTCTACGGGGTCGGCTTCTTCCGTAATTTCGATTACTAACGGGTCGTCTAAAACGAGTTGTTGCAGGTCAAGCGTTTTGGCTTCGAGCGTGGCGGAGAAGAGAATATTTTGTCGCTTTGCAGGAAGTAATTTCAAGATATTTGCCAGTTCATCTTTGAAGCCTAAATCCAGCATTTTATCGGCTTCATCCAAGACGAGCATTTCAACTTTTCCGAGGTTGACTGATTTCGTAGAAACCAAATCAAGTAACCTTCCGAGCGTGGCAACGAGTATTTCGGTATCTTTCAGTAAAACCATTTGTTGGTTTAGCTTCACGCCGCCATATACCGCCAGGTTCTTGACCTTCACGGGTAATTTTTCCGCAAACGCCGTAAACACTCCCGAAATTTGTTGAGCCAATTCCCGCGTTGGGGCAAGTACCAAAACTTTTAAATGCTTTTTCCGTCCGACTTTTTTCTGTTGAAAAAGCTCTAAAATTGGCAATACAAAACTCGCCGTTTTACCCGAACCCGTTTTTGCCGCTCCCTGAATATCCCTTCCCGATAAAATCGCGGGAATCGCTTGTTCCTGAATTGGAAACGGCTCAGCGTAGTTTTGTTCCTGTAAAACTTGTAGGATTTCGTCTGATAAACCGAGGTCTTGGAAAGGCATATAAAGAAGTTTGAGAATTTGTGTAAGTGCAAAGATAGAGAGTTCTAAGAGGAAAATATTGCGTAGAAGTAGTTATCAATAAAAAAGCTCTGCTCTGCGAAATCTCCGATTGCTCCGGCAGCCCGGTTCGTAGGTGCGATTTTCGGTCTCCCGACCGAGGTTTCGGTTGAGGAAGTTCAAATACACTTATGGCGGTCAGGAGACCGCGTGACACTCCTGCTTAGTTGAAAACTAAGCAGAGCTTAATACACAACAAACGCCACTCCCGTTTTCACAAAAGTGGCGTTTAAGTTAGAGGAGTCTACAGTTATATTTCGGATAGGGATTTTTCAATCAAAGCCTTCGTCTTTTTAATTCCTTCGTCTTCCGAAATACCTTTTCCTTCGTACTCAATCCCAATATTTCCTTTAAAACCGGACTCTTTCACTATTTTCATGATGCGTACATAATCCATTTTAACTTCGTTGCCTTCGGCGTCAAAGTCGTTGGTTTTTGCACTTACGCCTTTTGCGTAGGGCATCAGTTCTTTGATTCCTTTGTAACGGTCATATTCGTTCACGCAACCGTCGGCGGTGCGTTCCATGCAGAAATTTCCAAAGTCAGGGAGCGTTCCTACGTTGTCCATTCCTACTTCTGACATTACACCCGACAACCACAAGCCGTCTGACGAATATCCACCGTGATTTTCCACGATAATATTAATTCCCTGCGAAGCTCCGTATTCGCCTAATTTAGATAAACCTTTCACGGCGTTGGCGGCAACTTCTTCGGCAGTTCCTTCTCCGGCGGCGTTCACCCGAATAGATTTCGCTCCTAAAAACTTTGCAATGTCCACCCAAGCGTGGTGCTTCATTACGGCTTCGTTTCGGGCAACTGAATCGGCATCGCCGAGGTTTCCTAACGCATCGCACATAATAAGCCCGACAGTTACACCTTCGTCGTCGCAGCGTTGTTTGAACGCTTTCCAGTATTCCATGTCGTTGGCTTTACTGAAATAAAAGGTGTTTACTAATTCAATGATATTGATGCCGTAACCTTTGGCAATACTAGGAAAGTTATCAGGGTTTAATTCACCTTGTAAAAGTGAATCAGGATTCGTCATCAGTAAACGTCCAAACGCCTGATAGTCACCTGATTTTAGAATATCACCAAAGAACGAATTATGGAGCGACCACTGTGCCAGTGAAATATTGTAGTCGGAAGTAACTTCGGTTTCAGCGGCTTCTTCCGCGGTAGAAGTACACGATAAGAAAATCGTTGTTGAAAACAGCACCGCCAGAGCAGTGATTGATAATTGTTTGAGTTTCATTTTTAAAATTTAAAAGTGGTTGAATTGAGAATAGTTTAGTTTGAGAATGATGGCTACTATACGAATTTCCACAGACCGGAACACGTTGTTTCAGTCTTATATTCGACGTTTGGCTTCTAACGTCAGCATTAAACGCCAAAACCCCACACAAATAATGCCGCCAAAGCCGCACCAATTAATGGAGCTACTACCGGAATCCAGGCGTAGCCCCAGTCTCCGCCGCCTTTTCCAGCAATCGGTAAAATAGCGTGGGCAATACGTGGACCTAAATCACGAGCAGGATTGATGGCGTAACCCGTTGGACCACCGAGCGAAAGCCCGATTGACCAAACTAAAAACCCGACTAAGACGGGCGAAAGCCCTGAACCAGTTTCGGCGTAAATTGCCATGACACCAATGATTAAAACCATCGTTCCGATAATCTCCGCAATCATATTTGAAGTAGTATTTCTAATGGCGGGGGCAGTGCTAAAGCAAGCTAACTTATCAACCGGGGACTCGGTAATTTTCCAATGCGATAAGTGAGTCAGCCAAACTAAAGTTGAGCCCAATATTGCCCCAATCATCTGAGCGGTAATGAATGGTAAAACATTGCTCCAATCATTTTTATAAATGGCGAAAGCCAGCGTAACGGCAGGATTTAGGTGAGCTTCCTGACTACCAAATTTCTGTGAAACGAATATACCCATTGTAACGGCAAACCCCCAAGCAGTCGCGATTACCATCCAGCCGCTGCCATTGCCTTTAGTGCCTTTTAAAACCACATTGGCAACAACCCCGTTACCCAGTAAAATTAAAATAAGCGTGCCCATCAGCTCGCCCATAAAAGTAGATGCTCCCATAAATAATAGTTTTTCAGTTTGAGGTTAAATTTGATGCAATATACCTATACCGCGAATTTTTTGCACTTAAATACAAAAAATAAGGAATTTCGTGAAATCAGATGGAGGTAGAGGAAAATGGTTAATTTTGCAACCCCACCGGTACGCCGGCCGCCCCAGCCCCTCCCCCATAAGGAGAGGATTCTTTTACTTCCCTCCTCTTAGGAGCGGCAGCCGTTGCTGGGGTTTAGCCGGGCCGCCGGGCGGGAGGTTATATTAGAACTTCAAAAATAATAAATAATAAAATGTCTGCTCTTACCGCTATTTCTCCCGTTGATGGTCGCTATCGTCGCCAAGTCGAAAATCTTGCACCTTATTTTTCTGAGTTCGGATTAATCCATTACCGGGTTCGGGTGGAAATTGAGTATTTCATTGCGTTGTGCGAAATTCCGTTGCCACAATTAGCTAATTTCGACCAATCATTTTTTCCTAAAATCCGTGAAATTTACGAGCAGTTTTCGGAAGACGATGCATTAAAAATTAAGGAAACCGAAAAAGTTACCAACCACGATGTAAAAGCGGTTGAGTATTTCATCAAAGATAAATTTACCGAATTAGGCATCACCGATACGTCAGAATTTGTGCATTTCGGGTTGACCTCGCAAGACATTAACAATACGGCGGTTCCGCTCTCTTTAAAAGAAGGATTGCACAACGAAACACTGCCACTGTTGGAAAAAGTTGTTGACAGGTTAAAAGTTCTTTCTGAAGAATGGACGGATATTTCGATGCTTGCCAAGACCCACGGACAACCCGCCTCTCCCACCCGACTGGGAAAAGAAATCGAAGTTTTTGTGGAACGTCTGGAAGTACAGATTTCCCAACTTAAAGCCGTACCGTTTTCGGCAAAGTTCGGCGGGGCAACGGGTAATTTCAACGCTCATCACGTAGCATACGGTTCGCACGATTGGGTTGCATTCGGAAATCATTTTGTGAACGATACTTTAGGACTTCACCGCAGTCAGAAAACAACGCAAATTGAGCATTACGATAATTTAGCGGCTTTATTCGACGCTTTCAAACGCATCAATAATATCTTCATCGACTTCTCCCGTGATATCTGGACGTACGTAATGCTGGAGTATTTCAAGCAAAAAATCAAAGCCGGAGAAATCGGTTCGTCAGCGATGCCGCACAAAGTAAATCCGATTGACTTCGAAAATGCCGAAGGAAATCTGGGCGTTGCCAATGCGTTATTCGAGCATTTCTCGGCAAAATTACCCATTTCAAGATTGCAACGAGATTTAACCGATTCCACCGTTTTACGGAATATCGGCGTACCGATTAGTCATTCACACATTGCATTTAATTCACTGCTTAAAGGCTTGAGTAAACTGGAATTAAACGAAGCCGCCATCGCCGCCGATTTGGAACGCAACTGGGCGGTTGTTGCCGAAGCAATCCAAACCGTTTTACGTCGGGAAGGTTATCCAAAACCGTACGAGGCGTTAAAAGCATTGACCCGCAAAAACGAACGCATCACCGAAAAAACCATTAAAGAATTCATCGAAACGCTCAACGTTTCCGAAGAAATTAAAGCCGAATTACGAGTTATCACGCCGTTTACATTTACGGGGGTTTGAAGATTCAGTAAAAGCAAAAGTGTACCAATGTTTAACCTAACTCTAAAAAATACAATCACTATCTTGTCCGAACTTAACTTCGCTACATGAAAATCCAAGTACTCGTATTACTATTATTGTTTACAACGTGTAACATTTTTGCTCAGTCCGAAAAGAAAACGAAAGACCTAACCGAACTTCTAAAGCAAACTAAAGAAAGCCGTTTTATTGACATAAAAAAAGCAACGCTGCTTGCTCAACAAGCCATTTCGTTAGCTCAAAAAGTGGGAGACGCAAAAAGCGAATTAGCTGCTTCTCAGGAGTTGATCAAGTGCTACATTGCTCAGGGAAGTTTTGACGAAGGAATTGCCCTCGCTTCAAGTAGTATTCAACTTGCCAACAAAAGCAAGCAGCAGGAAAGTGGAGCGACCCTTTACGCTTTACTTGCCTACATGAACCGCCGGACAGGAAACCCCAATCTTTCATTAATAAATTACACCACTTGTGATTCCCTCAGTCGAATTATTGACTACAAACAAGGACTCGCCGACTCTCAGAAAGGGTTTGGCGACTTAAACGAACGTCAAGGCAAGTACTTAGAGGCGTTAGACAATTACGATGCCGCACTAAAAATAGCCGAAGACATTAACGATAAAGACCTGACTGCCAATATTTTAAATGCCACGGGCATTATTTATGATTACCAAGGTGATTATCAAAAAGGGCTGGACTATTATTTACGAGCGTTGAGCCTTTCGGAGAAAATCGGGAACATTGTCAAAGCCGCTGATTATTGTGGAAATATTGCTTCGGTACATTTCTACATGGAAAGCGACGAAAAAGCGTTGGAGTATTACCTGAAGGCCATGGAGATGTCAAAAAAAACGGCAAACAAAAGCGGAGAAGCGGCTGCTTATCAGGGCATGGTAACGATTTATAACCGGATGAACGAGCCAGAAAAAGCCATAAAATACGCCCAATTAGATTTAGAATTGCGGCAACAAATGAACGATAAACGCGGCTTGGCGTACGCTTACAAAAACCTCGGCACCATTTTTCAACGTAGAAAAGATTTCCGCAAGGCGGAAGAGAGCTATTTATTGGGTCTTAAATTTGCCGAAGAAACCGAGCAGAAAATAAAAATAGCTGTATTAAACCTACAACTCGGACGATTGATGAATAATTCGCAGCAACATCAGCGAGCAATTCCGTACTTAGAAAATGTCGTGAAAATCACCAAAGAAATGGGCGTTTTACGGGAGCAGAGTTTTGCGTACGAAGACTTGGCTACGGCTTATGCAAATCTCGGTCAACTTCAAAAAGCGTACGACTTTCAGAAGCAGTACTCAAATATTAAAAACGATTTGATTACTCAAGACATCAACGCCCAAACCGTGCGGATGCAGACCATTTACGAAACCAAAAACCGCGACGCGAAAATCAAGGCACTCGAAAAAGAAACAGCACTAAAAGAAGAAGTAATTGAAAAGTCAAATTCGATAAGAAACCTGTCCATCGCCAGCCTGATTTTGGTCGCTTTAATTGCTGGGCTTTTCTACAACCGGTCACGACTGAAACAGCGAAGCAATACGCTGTTGACAGCAAAGAATATCGAAA
>JBLHXN010000135.1:0-8792 GCA_047630355.1 Spirosomataceae bacterium
TCCGCTTTCATTTACCGCAAAGACCCGAAGTCCCGAAGAATAAAGCAATTTTTACTTCGCGTCTTTCCGTCTTCGGGGTTAAAATATTATGAAATAAATTATTCTTATTACTTAATAAAATGAAAGTACACTTAATCAAAAAGCAGACAATTGAAGACTTTGTCTTGAAATATGCTGACTGGAACGAACCCAGTGATATTGTGGCAACTTTCAACAGTGCAGACATTTTAGGTAAAAGCTCTGAGAGAGTCGTATTTAATATTGGCGGAAACAACTATCGCCTGATTTGTAAATACCACTTCGGAATCACACGGGTTCACCTTTTTATTAAATGGATTGGCACTCACGCAGATTACACCAAATTATGCAACGAAGGAAGACAATTTGAAGTAGATGCCTATTAAAACCAAAAAATAGTTGAAATGGAAACACTAAAATACACCATCATAAAAGATGCAAAACGTACTGCGATACGTTAGAAAAATTGATTTTTGAAGACAACGAAATTTCTAAAGACGAAGCCGAACTGCTCACGCTACTAATTGAAAAATGGGATAACGAGCATGCCACTTTTCAGGATGCTGACCCAATTCAACTGCTCAACGCTTTGCTTGAACAAAACAACCTAAAAGCCAAAGATTTGGGCGAAATCTTGGGTTTATCCAAAGGAACAGTCTCCAAAATTCTCAATTACCACAAAGGGCTTTCCAAAGAAACCATCCGAAAACTTGCCGCTCACTTTAAGATTTCTCAGGAAGCATTTAACCGAACTTACAGTTTGAGAAATGATCCTCGTTTAGTGAATAATGAGCCGAATTGGGTGGAAGCGTGATACAAATAGTGCTGTGGTTAGAAGACCACACACCACAGAAACCCAAGTAGAACGAACTTTTCTTATTTGCAAAACATTTAGATGTGCCTTTGGGTGTTATTCACCTAAAAGTCAAAGAATAGAATTTTAGCAGTATTTGTTCGTAGCTGCGTGATACAACCATGTTTGGATCAAAAGACCACTCACCCAAAACAGAAATTTACTTCTTCGAAGGTTTCGGTGGTGGTGGTGGTGGATTCTCCATTGTTGGAACTTGACCCTTAGTTTTACCTCCTTGTTCAATAGAGGTTTCATTAGTAGAAAACTTCGGATTAATAATCGCTTTATGTTGCTTGCTCATTATGATGATATGTTTGTAAATATTTTAAAGTTTCTATTTCTGTTTTCTTTTTTAATCTACTATATACCTTTACGTCTAACTTGCTGTCCAGAATTTCAATGCTTTCCCAATCAGTTTCACGAAAGGTAAAATATAAATCTAAAGAATCTGATTCAGAAAGTCGCTCAGTTTGTGAGTCATTCCACAATTTTTCAAGTTTATTGAAATATTTTGTATACAGAGATCGTAGCTCAATAATATCATCTATTTCATTTTCCGATCTTATTAACTGATTTTCAATTAGTAGTATCACCTGAATAAAAGCTATCAATAGAAAAGCTATCCACGCATAATCTTCAAAATATTTCCATCCAAGAATACCACTTACCGAAACTACCAATGTAATGATTTGAAAGATTTTTTTCAGTCTTTTCTGCAATGATATGTATTTTGATAAATACTTCTCTCCATACTTTATGTTTACCAATTCATACCATATTTTGCTTGTCATAATGAATGTTTTTAGAAGAATTTACCTTAATATGGACACAGCTAAAAGTAAACAAAATTTTACTTTTTAATTATTGCATATCTAAAATTTTCTGTTTTTTTCTAAGAACTCATTGGTTTCTGCGTAACACAATTAGTGCCGTGGTCAAAATAACATGTTGCATGGAAATTCATTCTCTTTCATTAATTTACAAAATTAAATGAGTCATGTTCGCTTCTGTAAATAATTGCAGAGTCTCTAATTTCTCCAGATTTTGATGGGTGTTTGATAACAAATTGATTTGTTCCAAAATCAGAAATTAAATTTGTTCGCCGATCATGTACTATACTCAACAAATTGTATGAAAGTAGTGCACTGTAAACAAAGCGTTTACTCCAGTCATCAAATATTATTTCCTGCAATTCCCAATCTTTTCCAGTATAATTATCTAAATAGATTTTGTTGTTTTTAGTATCAAATGAATAGTCAGAATGAGCGAAAGCATTTCTTAAGGAAGTGTGAAATCCATTTTTTATTACTGTTTCAACTGAATTTCCCGTGTTTTTAAACGTTTTTCTAATGTCATTACGAATAAAATCGTGCTTCCCGAAGTCAGGAATAGTAATTTCCCAATTGTATTCTTCTCCGTTTAACACGTGTGCTAACCGATAAAGTTTTTTTAAAAATGGTTTTGATTCCCAAATATGAGTGTAAATCATAAGTTCCATATGTGTACGATATTCGTTATCGTCAGTGAACTGTTGATTCGAATGAAAAGAATAGAAGTTTGTTAGAAATTTTGTTAGAAATGTTAATCGTGTTTCATCTCTATACTTATCCAGTCGATAATCAATAATAAATGGGTTATGGTTTTTAGCTGTATTTTGAAGTTTTTGAAAATATTCCCCGTCAGCAAGAAATAGGACATAATTTGAGGTATTGTTTAATTTTAGGTTATTTAAAGCTGCCTCCAGTGCGGCCTTTATTTCATTTTTAATATTAGCAAACTCTTCACAACTTATCATTTCTGCGTGTTTTTATCACTCTTTGAATACTTAATCAATTTTTTCGAAACAAGATACTATTTTTATTACGGAAAAATTTAAATAGTTTGCCAATCAAAATATTATCTTCGAAAACTGCCAATCTGTCACCCCTCCCACCTTTGGAATAGGTTTTGTGAAATTCAGGGAAACTGAAAAGCACAAACATTAAACCAATATACAAGACATGGTAGCCGAAAAAGGTACAATCTCGATCAACACGGAAAATATCTTTCCGATTATTAAGAAATTCCTGTATTCTGACAACGAAATCTTCCTGCGGGAATTGGTTTCTAACGCCGTAGATGCAACGCAGAAAATCAAGAAACTTGCCGCAATGGGCAAGTACGAAGGCGAACTCGGTGAGTTAAAAATCAAAGTGGCGGTGGATAAAGAAGCCAAGACAATTACTATCTCGGATGCAGGTTTGGGAATGACCGCCGAGGAAATCAAGAAATACATTAATCAGATTGCGTTTTCGGGAGCGAAAGAGTTCTTAGAAAAATACAAGGATCAAGCCGACGGTAAAGATCAAATCATAGGTCAGTTTGGGTTAGGTTTTTACTCTGCTTTCATGGTATCGAAAGAAGTAGAAATCATCACAAAATCGTACCAAAGCGAAGACGCAGCCCGCTGGATTTGCGACGGAACCACCACGTTTGAAATCACAGAAGCCGAACGCACTGAACGCGGAACGGACGTAATTTTGCACATTGGTGAAGATTCGGAAGAGTTTTTGGAAGAGTACAAAATCGAGCAAATTCTTGAAAAATACGGCAAATTCTTGCCCGTAGAAATCGAATTCAAAGAAAAGATAATCAATAACCCGAACCCAATCTGGACGAAAGCACCAGCGGATTTAAAGGACGAAGATTACCTTGCTTTCTACAAAGAGTTGTACCCAATGAGCGAAGATCCGTTGTTCTGGATTCACCTCAACGTAGATTATCCGTTTAACTTAACGGGCGTTTTATATTTCCCAAAAATTAAAAACGACTTTCAGCTTAACCGCGAAAAAATACAATTATACAGCCGTCAGGTTTTCATTACGGACGACGTAAAAGACATCGTTCCTGAATTCCTGCAATTGCTTCACGGAGTCATTGATTCGCCGGATATTCCGTTGAACGTTTCGCGTAGTTATTTACAGGCTGACGGCAACGTGCGGAAAATCAATTCGTACATCACGAAGAAAGTGGCGGATAAGTTGGATGACCTTTTCAAAGCCGACCGCAAAGCGTTTGAAGGCAAATGGGAAAGCATCGGTATGTTCGTAAAGTACGGAATCATCGCCGACGAGAAGTTCTACGACCGTGCGAAGGGTTATATTTTGTTGAAGAACGTAAAAGACGAGTTCTTTACGCTTGACGAATACAAAGACAAAGTGGCATTGCTACAAACGGATAAAGACGAAACAACGGTCATACTTTACGCCAGCGACAAAGAGAAGCAGGATGCATACATTAAAGGTGCCGCCAAGCGTGATTACGACGTGGTATTGTTAGACGATATGCTCGATTCTCACTTCATTAATGCGTTGGAGCAGAAACTTGAGAAGACGACTTTCAAACGCGTCGATGCTGAGATTTTTGACAAGCTGATTGATAAAGGATTAGTGAACGAAGTAATTCTGAGCGACGACGAGAAGAAGACGGTAGAAGAGGCTTTCAAGCCACTTGCCGGAAACAACGTTATTCAAATTGAAGCTCTTTCTGTTGACGAAATGCCCGTGAGCATTGTGATGCCTGAATTCATGCGTCGTTACGCTGATATGGCGAAGATGAACGGTGGTCAGGCGGGCATGTTCGGAGCAATGCCGCAAATGCACAATATCGTAGTAAACGGAAATCACCCGTTAATTGCGAAGCTATCTAAAGCCGAAGGCGAAGAGCAAACTAAATTAGCAACGCAGTTGCACGATTTGGCGTTACTTTCTCAAGGAATGCTCTCAGGAAACGGTCTAACGCAGTTTATTGAAAGGTCAGTAGGACAGTTATAAAATAAAAACCCCGCTCTGATTACAGGGCGGGATTTCGTAATATTTTCACAGAGTTTACAACAACTCTTTCGCATCCTCCTCGAAATCAACATCATTGAGTTCGGGGAGGATGTGTGTTTTTAGACCTAATTTCTCGAACGCTTCAATGGCTTCTTGACCTACGTTTTCGTGACCCCAGTCTTTTCCAAGAAATACTTTACTGAGCACTTCCTCGTCGTTATCTATTTTTTTGAAGTTAAACCCGATGGCGTAATATCCGCCGTCGGTTGCTGGTCCGACAACCGCATCATTTTCGGCAAGATTTACGTACGCTTCGTGCAGTACATTACCATCAAGCTCTAAGCAGTCAGAACCGACAATTACTACTTTTTCGTATTCGTTATCGTGCAGGAACATAAAGGCGTCGTACATTTTTTTACCTAAGTCAGCTCCCTGAGTTTGCAAGTGCTTTTTGTAAACATCGGGTGCCCATTTGTCTTCTTCGTCAACGAAGTCACTGTAAAACAGGTGTTTATCAATCGGTAACGGTTGCGTAGTGCTCCGGGTGTGTTTTAGTAACTTTTCGTAAACCTCAAGGGCTTTTTCATCACCGACCGTTGCCGCCAAGCGAGTTTTCACTTTACCCAGTACGGGATTTTTTATAAAAATAATCAAAGAGTCCATGCAGTATCAGAGCGTTTTTTAACTTTGCTTTCAATTAAGACGTAAATCTAATCAAAAACTAAGTAATGAATAAAAAAATAGTACTTACAGACAAGTCTCCCGCCCCAATCGGACCTTACAGTCAGGCAGTAATGGCAAACGGAACATTATATATTTCGGGTCAAATAGCCTTATCTGTGGCTTCATCGGGAGATATTGCCCTCGAAACTAAGGCTGTCATGGAAAATATGGGTCACATTTTAGAAGCAGCCGAAATGACGTTTGCCAACGTAGTGAAATGCGGGATTTTTCTGAAAGACATGGACGACTTTACTACCGTGAATGAAGTTTACGGTACTTTCTTTGACGAACAACCGCCCGCCCGCGAAACGGTGCAGGTTTCCCGTTTACCAAAAGACGTGAACGTGGAGATTTCGGCGATTGCGGTTGTTTGATTTATAAGGATTGATATACTGGCTTTGCAAATATAGACTTCTTTCGGTCTTATCTATTTTAGTGAAAAGGGCGGCAGAATCCGTCAAGAATTTCATACTGTTTGAGCGAAGCGAGTTTTATGAAATTTAGGAAGCTGTCGTTCGTGTAACGTTAAGAAATAGATGCAACCTTGATTTTTGTTTCTTTGTATCAAAACAAAAAAAAAGAAGTTTATTTAGCTGCATGTAACAGAAGAGGGCGAACTAAATAGTTCGCCCTCTTCTGTTGGGAGTATTCAACCGCCGTCAGGGTCTGGGCGACCCCGTCTGTGACCGCTAACGGGGTTTTTCTAATTCAAGCTATTCATCAAAGCAGAGAAACGCTCCAATGGTAATTTTGCTGATACAGCGTTTGACTGAGCTAATCTAGCATCAGCCAAAGCACTCGCTTTGTCGCCATTGCGTTGATGCATGCGAGCAGATTCTAAATGATATTCTGCTAATCCTTGAGATTCAGCAATCGTAGTTTTTGCCTGGCTTAACCACATTTTTGCGGCGTTCACGTATTGTTTGTCTGGATAAACGTCGTTGAAAACTTTCACGATGTAGGTTATCGCACTTCCGTTTGTGGCGTAGATGGTTGCCATTTTATTTCCAACGTTAATTGCTTGCGGAGCTTTTCCTTCCTTAATTAAAGCGTTTACTTCGTACTCCCACGTAACACCGTCAGCGTATTGAGCGGCTCCAACCAAGCCCATATAACCTTTAATAGTTTGTAGTTTTGAAGAAGAATAAGTCTTCCCCCTTTTACTGTAAAGCGACGACTGAATTATTCCGCCCAAGATGTTTTGTTCGTTTCCGGCGTGACCGTCTTCCTTCTCCATTTCGGCGGCTTTTGTCGAATTAGAAAACCAGTATTTGGCAAATCCATTATCCAAATCCGTAACGGCTTTCTTAGTCAACTTCCAGCTTTCTTCCGTTCCCATTTTATCCTTAGGATAAATCTCGTACAACGCCGAAGCAACGGCGAGGTTAGCGACAGTATCACGTACTACTCTTGAGTAGCTGGCGTAATCGACTAAAAACGGGACGCTGCGTTCGCCGTCGGCAAAGCGTTTGGCAAAACTCGACGAACGTACATTCGTATTCAATGCTTTATCTGCCGTTTTATTGAATGATGCTATCGAGGTTTCTACTTCGTCTTTGTGAACGAGGTTACCGTCAGCATCGAAGAACAAAAAGGTGGGAAAACTTGGTAAAAATATCTGCTTTTCGTCCAAAAAAGCAACCAGTTCTTTTTGGCTACAATCTAACTTAAAGTTCACAAAATTACTGTTGTATTTCTTTGCTACTTCCGGCTCTTTGAAGAATGGCTCCATGCTTATACAGACCGGGCAAGTGGGCAAATAGCATTCCACAAAAACCAATTTACCTTCCGCCTTAGCTTGTTGAAAAGCGGCTTCGATGGTTGGTTGCCACGTAATTTCCTGCGTGTTTATTGGTTGCGAAGAGGTAGTCTGAGCAGTTTCCTGCGATTGCGAATTACAACCCGAAAGCATAGTCAGAATGCAAAGGCAAGTACCTAAGAATATATTTTTTGCGTACATAATTGGTTAATTAGTAGTATGGTCTGCTTCTATAAAAACAAATATCCAAAAATTGTTCCAAAATTATATTAGCCCATCAGTTAATGCGGCGTTAAAAGGAGTATTAGTTACTGAACCACAAACCTTTTTCTGATAATTCCCTTCGTTTTGGTGCGAAGTTCTACAAAGTATTCCCCCACGCTGAGTTTATCAATCTGTAGCTCATAACGGAGATTAAAGAACCTACTTTCAGAGCTTACATTTCTCCCTGCGGCAGAGTAAACGTTTATTTCAACTACTTCATTCTGAATACTTGAGGCTTCGATAATCAAAATCTGATTAGTTGGATTGGGGTAAATATTGATCTTTTGAACGTCTTTTTCCTTTTCTAACGGAGCTAAGATCGCCACTGTTTTACCGTCAATAATACCTTGACCGCAGACATTAGATAACTTCTCGATTTTAAAAACAATCGGTTGAGTTATGTTAACAACATATTCTACCTGCTGATTTTTGACCACTTTACTTTCAAGTGTAGATACCTTTAGTTCAGCAGGTAATGTTCCGGTTATAAGTAGCTTCAACGTTATTTGTTCGGCAAACGGCAACGGGGAATCATTTGTAAAGTTCGCTCCAGAAATTGTATTTATCGTGAATTTCTGAGAAGGAATTACCGCGAAAGTATTGCCATCAGCAACGACTCGTATTTGATATTTTGACGAGGAACGATCAGTCAAAACGGGTAATTTAACAGTGAAAGTTTTTTGCTGTCCTTTTGCCAAAACCGATGCGTTGATAAAGCTTCCATCGGAGTTTGATAACTCAACCTGATACGTCCATTTTTCAAAATCGGTATTCTCTAACTCAAATCCGACTTCAACTAAATTTCCTTCGCAGATAACTGCTTCAGATGCAAATAATGTCTTGATTACAGGTTGCGGCGAAACTGATACGACAAAAGAATCTTTTAAATAACCCAACGAATCAGTGACAGTAAAAATCGCATTTTCTCTTGGTGAAACGGAGATAGACTTAGTTTTCTTTTCAGATGAAGACCAACGATAATTACCTGACCACGAAGCGGTCAAGTTCAGAGAATCGCCGTACGCTAAGTTGTAGATTATTTTCTTATTAACGTTTTTGAAAACCGTGAATTTGTCTCGTGTTTCCCCGTCCGCAGAAAGCCACTCAGAGTTTAATCGGTTATTATCTACCGTAAAAACCGACGAACCACCAATTTCATAATTTGAATAAACAGAAGACGGATGCGGTTCCGTTCTGCCATTCCAATCCAACCGTCCCGCCGAACCAATTACCATATAAATAGTGCCGTCAGTTTTGTTAATAATTGGTGGTGAATCCGCAGTATAAAAAGCATTCGTTTCCTGAATTACGTGTTGGCTTTTGTTGAAAGTAGTAGAGTGTCCCGAATGCCCTTTCATCAGAA
>JBLHXN010000136.1:0-8713 GCA_047630355.1 Spirosomataceae bacterium
GATAAACGTCAGCGTTGGGTTAGCGAAGGTTTTTATAAAAACGAGTATTTTCATTTCACATATTCCTCCCAAAATTTTTTATCGTATTTTTCCCAGGCGTGTACGCCAAACGGAAGTTGATGATTGGCCAATTCAAATGCTTTCTTTGGGTTCATTTCGAAGGCAAAATGAAGGGCTTCCTGCCATTTGGGACGTTTGAAAAAGGGGTTGAGCCAGTACAAAAATAAGCCCCAAAACATATCTTCGTTCTTTTCCATGAATCGAAGAATCGGTCGGAAAAAGCGGGTGTTGTTATAGTGCGATTTCACTTTTCTGAGTGAGAATCCGCCGTTTCCAACTTTGCCGATAAACAAGTTTTGAATGTCAATTTTCGGTTTACCTTTTACTAAGGGAGGGCGTTCTGTCCACGGAGCACCGATATAATCATAGCCTTTATTACACCATTCGAGTAGTTCGTCTTTAAAAACGTACGCATCTGTTTGGTAGATAAGGATGTACTCGTAGTGGGAAAGTACTTTATAGAAGTTTGATGAAAGCAGCAGTCGGCTGTAACCTTCCACGTTTTGAAAATAGTTGTTGGAAAACCGCTTCACTTCAGCCGATGGGATCAGGCTTAAGATTTCATTAATATTTAGAGTATCGGGGCAAATAAAAATGATGGGGTAAGAGCCTAAAATGTTTTTCGCTTGCCGCAATGAACGCTCTTCGTTTTTTGAAAGCGTGCTTTTATATAATGGTATAACAACGGCAACTTGCTGCATATTCAGGGCTTTCGGTAGGCATTAACAACGGGTTTGAAATTAACGAACCACGTTAACCTCTGTTCAGCGTAAGCATTCATTTCTTGCGGATAATCAGACGGTTGAACGTTAAGGTAAAAGTCCACAATTTGTTGAATATTTACCGGAGATTCAACAGCGGGAAGTTCGAGTAAATACGGAAAGTCGCCGGGGAATCCGCGATCCTGATGACCAAGAACGATTGGTAGCCCACGGGCGGCGTATTCACGGGCTTTAAGCGTTGATGTTTGCCCATCGGCTACACCAATGCGGTGCATTCCGAAACTGCCTACACCCACATGGGTTTGCTCAAACAACGCTGTCAGTCCTTCGCCTGACACAAAACCGTGAAAAACTACTTTATCTGTTAACCCGTACAGTAATACAAGTTCTTTTAACCGGGAGATTTCACTACCGTTTCCTCCAATATCAAATACGACATCTACATTGGGGTTTTCAGAATAGTATAATTTCAGTCCTTCAATAATTCGGTCGTAACCGTGCCATTTTTGCACGTTGGCAAGTCCAAAAAGATGAATGGTTTTTCCATCAAAAGCAGCCTTCGGAATCATTGGAAATTGCTCAATATCAATTCCATTATCAGTTAGAATGGTCGGGATTCCGAAGATTTCTTTCTCCGCAGAGAAAGTTACAATTCGATCTATGTAGTTTTTGAAAAAAGGCAGGCAACGCTCATCAATCCACAGCCCCAAACGTTTTACGAGCGGCATATCAGCAAACTCGAAACGGTAAGGGTACGTCGGGATTTCCATGAAGATTTTCATGCCTGCGTTGGATTTTTTAAACTTTGATAACAGATTTAGAAATAGCGGATTTGTCAGAAAGTGTCGAATGTAAACGTATCTGTAACTCTTCACATCAAGTTTTTCTAAAAAACCACCGTAAAGGAAAGATAGAAACTGAATCTTGCCATTAGCTTCAAAGGTTGTATTACAATTATCTCCGACTATAAAGACTTTGTTATTCTCAAAGTACACAACGTCAACTTCCAGTCCGTGCCTTTGCAGAGCTTTCACCTGAGCAAATACCTTCTTTCTAATACCGCTATTTTCTTTAACAGCAAAGTTCATTTTAGTGAAGAAGAGGAGCTTGTTATTCATTGACGTACCAAAGGTTAAGGACATAAAATTTAATAAGAAATTAACTCAATTAACCTCTAACCCCGACAGATGTCGTACAATTCGTTCAGCAGTTTTACCATCCCAGAGTGGGGGAATGCCCCCCTTTTTCCATTCGCCAGCGAAAAGCTTTTGCATTGCCGGAGCTACATTTTTAGGGTCAGTACCAATGAGTTCGTTCGTTCCTAAATCAATTGTTTCGGGGCGTTCGGTGTTATTTCGTAAAGTTAAGCATGGAATGCCCATTACGGTTGTTTCTTCGGTTATTCCACCCGAATCCGTGATAACGGCTTTGGCATTTTTTACTAAATAATTAAATTCCAGATAGCCGAGCGGCTCAATAAAGTGTAAGTTTGAAGCATTGACGCCCAAGTTCTGCAACATTTTCGCGGTACGTGGGTGCACCGGAAATACAATGGGGAGACTGTTTGAAGAGTCCACAATCGCCTGTAACATATTTTTAAGTTGCTGCTCTGCGTCAACATTAGCCGGGCGGTGGAGTGTCAGCACAAAATACTGCTTCTCTGCCAAATTAAAGGTATCATAAGCAACGGGCTTTTTTAGGTTTGGAATGTTTTTTAGCAACGTATCAATCATCGTATTTCCCACAAAAACAATGCGTTCTTCAGGTATTCCTAACTGACTCAAATTCTGACTCGCGACTTCGCTGGTTGTATAAAAATAATCCGTAATAGAATCGGTGACCATGCGGTTTATTTCTTCGGGCATTGACAAATCACGTGAACGAATGCCGCCTTCTACGTGCACAACGGTCATCAAAGCTTTTTTCGCTACAATGGCACACGCCATAGTAGAGGTTACATCCCCAACTACTAAACACATATTTGACGCTTGCTCAGAAAGGAGTTTTTCGTACCCGACCATAATAGCCGCGGTTTGTTCGGCTTGCGTTCCACCACCCGCACCGAGGTTTACATCGGGGTCAGGAATGCCTAATTCGTCAAAGAAAGCACCACTCATTTTACGGTCATAATGTTGTCCGGTGTGAATAAGCCGGTAGGTAATTTTCTCTGCCGAGTGGTTTTCTATTGCTTCAATAATTGGAGCAATTTTCATGAAATTAGGACGTGCTCCGGCAATAATATCAATTCGCATAAGTTCCCAGTTATTTGATCTTAATTATAATAAAAGAGTTTTCAAATTTAGCTCAACAATATTGCCACTACTTTATTTTATCTAATAATTCATTCACCTGCTGAGCTTCACTTTCCGATAATGTGTTCACAATTTTATCCAGACGGTGCATTTGCGAGTCTATTTCAGTCAACAATGCCAACCCTTTCTCCGTGATAGTTAAATGAACTCGGCGGGCATCGTGGTCGCAGGGCTTTTTGTGAATTACTTCTTTCTTTACCAGCCTATCCACCAAACGGGAAGTATCGCTCATTTTGTCGAGCAACAGCTCTCGCAAGTCTTGCGTACTAAAAGATGTATCACGCTCAACACCAATTTGTCCGCGGAGAATTCGTAACGCGTTGAATTGCTGTTGGGTAAGCTCAAACTCTTCCAGTAACTTGTTTGCTTCCACGCGAATCCAGTTGCCCATATATAATAGGTTTACCCGTAAGCGGTGAAACTCGTTTTGATAGTTTGCCGATTGTTTTTTATCTACCTGCAATTTGTCAATTTCCATTCTTCTTCCATTTTCTACGCAAATTTAAGTTTTAAAATGACCCTTTCCCAACGTGAACCGACCAACCTGATTTACCCAACCCCAGTCAAACCTGATGAAAAAGGGTTTGTTTGAAATATTTAGGCTAATTCGAGTTCTAAGTTTTCGGCGGCGTGTTCGATGACAAAATCGCCCTGTAGCATTCGGTGAACATAACACGCATCGGCTTCACGAGTAAGTTCGGCTCGTTGCTCTTCGGTTAAGTCTCCTTCAATTTGTAAAGCTACTTGCACGTGCGTAGTCAGCTTTCCGCCTTCACCACGTTTTACCATTTGCTCTAACTGGGCATTTACTTCGGTTACATTCCAGCCCTTTTTGCGGGCAATAAAACGGACCGTTGCCGTTTTACACATAGCAAGCCCAGCGAGAACTAAATCGGTTGGGCTGAAACCTAAATCGGTTCCTTTTGAGGTTATAGGTTCGTCACCAATAATGGCATGACGCCCGTTTGAAAGTATAGTTTGATAACCTAATTTTCCGTGCTTTGCTGATATTTCTGTAGGCATAACTGTGTGTGATTAGTATTTATTTTAATTACAATACAAATATAGAGTTATAAACATCAATGTTTCAAACATTAAATAATATACTTTTGTTATCAATGTCCACTAAACTTTATAGTTACTTGATAATTAGTACATTACCTAATAAATCTACTGCTGAGTTTTTACATTAAAAAGCGACATTCAGGAGAAAATGCTTAGATTTTGATTGTGCGAATAATTTTTGATTTACATCAAGAGGTTAAAAAGAAACTTACCTCCCGTTCATCTGGGAGAAGTACTGAAGGAAGAGTTCATTGTTGAAAACGGTCTAGCCGTCAATGAAGCGACCAAGGGTTTGGAAATTGCACGGGCTGATATGGCAGTAAAATTGGGAGAGGCATTCGGGAATACTTCGCTGGATGAACTTACAAAAAAACTATAACCTGTAGCACGCAGAAAAGGGGCTAAAGCAAGCGAAGCGGGTTTAGCGAAAACCTTTGGAATTAGCAAAAGCAAAGTTTCAAAAGTGTTAAACCGTAAGAAACCGTTGACCCTAAGCTTTATAAAATCAGTTCATAAAATTTAGGTATCTCTGCGGAAGTTTTGCTTTCGTAATTTATGAATAATAGAAAAGTCAACTTCTGATTATAAAATCCCGCTACGCTTAATGTATGGTGGGGTTTTCATTAATAGCTTGAAAACTTTAATCAAAACGACTTCGCAGTATTCGTGAATCCTCGGCTATCAAGCGACGCACCGCCCACTAAACCACCATCAATGTCCAGCATTCCGAAAAGTTCTTTGGAATCATTTGCTCAATTTCACCAAATCGCTCAAGTCTTCGGTTGATAAATCGCCGAGCCACGTTTCACCGCTGCCAACGCTCAGTTCGGCGAGTTCTTTTTTGGAGCGGATCATTGCATCGATTTTTTCTTCCATAGTTCCCTGATTGATAAACCGGTAAACCATCACGTTCTTGGTCTGTCCGATACGGAAAGCCCGGTCGGTAGCTTGATTTTCAACGGCGGGATTCCACCATAAATCATAATGCACCACGTGGTTTCCCTGCGTAAGGTTCAGGCCTGTTCCTCCGGCTTTTAGTGAAAGGATAAATATCGAATCCGTGCGGTTTTTTTGAAAACGTTCAACCAGCACATCCCGTTGTTTGCGACTAACGCCGCCGTGTAAGAAAAGCGGCTCTTGCCCGAATTTTTCAGTGATGAACCCCGCTAATAGTTCACCCATTGCCCGGTATTGTGTAAAAATCAGTACCTTTTCGTTGGCATCCCGGATGTTCTCTAATAATGAAAGTAGCAACTGAGCTTTTCCAGATTCTTCCATTACTTTTTTCCCTTTTCCCAAATACTGGTGCGGGTGATTGCCGATTTGTTTCAACGCGGTCATGAGTTTCAAAACCAACCCTTTGCGGGCAATTCCTTCGTTTTCGTCAATACCTTTTAAGCTTTGTTTTACTACGCTTTCGTAAAGTGCCGCTTGCTCGTTGGTCAGTTTAGTGTAATGGTTGTTTTCTATTTTATCGGGCAAATCGCTAATGATGCTTTTATCGGTCTTGACTCGCCTCAATAAAAACGGGGCGGTAATTTTCTGAAAAACCTCCAACCGTTTGCGGTCTTGTTCTTGTTGAATCGGCTTGGCAAACTCTTTCGTAAACTTGTTCAAATTACCCAAATAGCCTTTATTGGTGAAGTCCAAGATGCTCCACAACTCGCTCAACCGGTTCTCTACGGGCGTTCCGCTCATCGCAATTTTAATATCCGACCTGAAGCTTTTGATTGCCTTCGTCTGCTCAGTATCGGGGTTTTTGATGTTTTGGGCTTCGTCGATAACAACGCAGAACCACGTTTTTTTCTTCAATAATTTGCTATCGCTCCGGGCTGTTCCGTAAGTTGTGATGAGCAAGTCATAAGGAGTCTCAACTTCTAAAGTCCTTTTGGGGCCGTGAAAGACGTGGAACGTTAAATCGGGGGCAAAGCGTTGGATTTCCTTTTGCCAGTTAGTAAGCAACGTGGTTGGCACAATAATGAGTCCTTTGTTTTTACCGAAAGCCCCTTCTTGCTTGAATTTGAGTAGCAGCGTAATGACCTGAATCGTTTTGCCGAGACCCATATCATCGGCGATAAGGCTTCCAAGTCCCAGTTTTGTATTTTTGACCATCCACTCGTATCCCCGCAACTGGTAGGGGCGGAGTTGTGCGTTCAGGTTTTGCGGGAGAGCCACTTCTTTTTGTGCCGTTAGGTCTTTCAGCATTTTGATTACTTCGGGAGAAATCCCAACTTTCGAGCCGTCGTATTGTTCGGCGAGGGCAGCTTTTAATAAATCACTTCCCGATAGGTTTGGCGGGTTTTCGAGCTTTTTCCGCAGTTTATCGAGTTCGCTTTGTTCAATCCAAACAAACTGGTCTTTGATTTTCACCAAACCCTTCATGCCACGGGTGAGTTGCTCAAATTCTTGCCAAGAGAGAAGTTCATCGCCCATCGCGATTTGCCAATCGAAACTTAGCATTTCATCTAACTGCATGAAACTCTTTCCGTCGGCAGCACTTTTTCCTTTTATTTTTCCCGAAACCTGCGGTTTTATCCAATGTTTCAATGATTTTGGCAACAATATCTGAATCCCGAATAATTGCAGCGTGGGCAATACTTCAAGCAAAATACCCACGAACTCTTCGCTGTCGAACAGCATCCGTTTTTTTCCTTGCTTTTGCAAGTAATTATCCAACGCCGTAAAATGGTTTGCCAGCAAGAGTAAATCCTGCAAGACTTCAAACCGGATGTTTTCGTACTTTTTTTTAGTAATAATCTTGGAAAGCTCAGTAGGAGCGGCTTCGCCCCCTCTTTTATCCACCAAGACATCTATTGCGAAATCGTCGTGTTCGCCTTCCTCAATTCGGAGAATCGGCGTAAATTCTTTTTGACTGATGTAATAATTATTCAGCCACGATTGGATGATAACCGGCGTTTCTTTTTCCCCGAAATTTTTGAACTGAAGTGTTTTTTGATGGAAGAAAAACGCATCCCACGTATCGTAAGAAACTTTTCCCCGAAAAAAATCTCCCATAGATGCCGTAAAAGCATTGACGTAATGATTCAAAAACAAGGAGCAGAGCGTAAGTAACTGCTCATCTTGGGGCTGATAATACGTTTCCTTTCCGTGTGTAAGTACTAAAAGTTGCGGCGGCATGGCTTTAGCAAGCAAAGATAGCACCTGCCGGATGACCTCGTTATTGATGGCGGGCAACCACCGGATGAAATATTCTTCGTCTTGGATTTTTAGCAATTGCGGGATAATTGCTCCGTTTGCCAACAAAATAAAACAAAACTGATGTGTCTTTCTGAATATCCTTCCACTATCCGACATCCGGTCGAAAGACTGTTCATCACTCAAAAAAAACGTGTTTTTCAATTTCTCGAACGAGCCATTCGGATAATCCCGCTCTTCGCCATCGGAAGAAACGAACGTAAGTTTATCTACGGTATTTTCTTCGGTAAGGCATAGTTGTATTTCATCTTCGAAGTGAAAATTTTCTATCTTGGCATCACGTTCGAGAACAACAAACCGAGCCGCTTCCTTGGTGATTAATTTGTGGGCTTTTTCGAGATTCTTTTTAAAATCTTTCTCCGAAAATATGGGATTAGGCTGAATAATCTTGAGCAACTTTTCTGAAAGCGGCGGTATTTTGGAAAAGTCGATGACATCAAACGCACTTTCGGCGATTTCAAACGCTGGAGCGGTTTTTTTTTCATAAAATTCCACATAAGCCGCCACCCGAATCCCGGATTTTTTACCAACCGAAAAACGCTTTTCTATCTCGGCCATGATATCAAAACCGTGCAACTGAAAAACCAAAAATGGGTTTTTGTCTATCTCATTGGCGATGATGTAAATCACCGCCGCCAAATGCTTGCACGGAACGGCGTAGTCGGGACAGGAACACGTCATCGGGAAGTCACGCCAAGAAGACGGGAACAACGGGATACGTTCTGTTTTAGCAAAATCAGCGAGGCTTTGGGGCAACTCCCGATTCATTAGCTTTGCCAACAAACTTGGGTTCTGAAGCACAGCACCCAGCAAATCGTTTTTCTGCTGCTCGGTGAAAAGCGGCACACTGACCGAAACTTTGTAAGGCCGGGGGGCAGAACCTGAAACTTTAGCGGAAATCGTGTTTTTAGCGATTTCAATACCTCTGACCGCTCCTTTGTTGGCGTACGTCCTACCCCGGGGCAAGCGGTTGCTATTGTCAATCTTCGAGAGCGAGTTTAGCCACTGCTGCCCCCACCACGTCTTGCCGTACTGCGTTGCCATTACGTTCCGTTTTTAAAATGCTTTCGCAATATCCGTGAATCCACGAGAATCAAGCGATGCTCCACCAACCAATCCACCGTCAACATCCGGCATTCCGAAGAGTTCTTTGGCGTTGTTCGGTTTTACACTTCCACCATAAAGGATAGAAATTTCATCGGCTACTTCTTGTCCGTATTTTGAGGCAAGGTGGTCACGCAACATTTTGTGCATTTCCTGAGCTTGCTCGCTACTTGCGGTTACACCCGTTCCGATTGCCCAGATGGGTTCGTAGGCGATAACTACTTTTTTTAAAGC
>JBLHXN010000137.1:0-8700 GCA_047630355.1 Spirosomataceae bacterium
CCTTTCCGCATCGGCGGTTCGACCCCACAGGGAGAGGGAGTTTTTTATCGTTGGATTAAAGTTTAATGCCTGAAAAACTTAAAAATGCCATTGCCATTAGTCCCGTGACCATCATTGCAATTCCTAAACCACGTAAAGCAGGTGGAACTTTCGCGTACTGCAATCGTTCACGAATGGCTGCTAATAGTACGATTGCCAAAAAGAATCCGATACCGGTACCGAAAGAAAAGACTACGGTCTCGGTGAATTGGTACTGGCGTTCCTGCATAAATAACGACGCACCAAGAATGGAGCAATTTACCGTAATCAATGGAAGAAAAATACCCAACGAACTGTACAAAGCCGGGGCGAACTTCTCAATGACCATCTCTACTAACTGCACCGCTCCGGCAATGGTAGCGATGAATAAAATGAACGCCAAAAATGTCAAATCAACGGAAGCTAACGACGGGTGAATCCACGCCAAAGCACCGTCTTCTAACATATAAGTCAGAATGAAATAATTAAGCGGGGCGGTCATTGCCATTACGAATATTACCGCCAAACCGAGTCCGAAGGCAGTTTTTATTTTTTTGGATACCGCTAAGAACGAACACATTCCTAAGAAGAACGCAAATACAGCGTTTTCTACAAAGATTGCCTTGATGAATATACTTGATAAATTTTCCATGATATTTTAACTATTAACTATCAGCATTATACTTTTTCTTATAATCTATCCTGATAACTCTTTTAGGATATATCGACCAATTTGGTATTGCGTGAACGTTGCCACCAGATATAACCTCCAATGAGAAATAACGCCGAAGGCGGAAGCATCATCAGTCCGTTATTGGTGTAACCCCAATCGTAAAAAATTTGCGGAACTACCTGAAGACCGAAGAACGTACCGGAACCGAATATTTCACGGAATGTCGCAACCACTATGAGTATCAAACCGTAACCGACTCCGCTGCCAAGACCATCCAAAAACGATTTCCACGGTTTGTTTCCTAAGGCAAAGGCTTCCAAACGCCCCATGATAATGCAGTTGGTAATAATCAAACCGACAAATACCGAAAGTTTTTTACTCACGTCATACATATAGCCTTTCAACACCAAGTCAACAATAGTTACGAGCATCGCTACCACTACTAACTGCACGATAATACGAACCCGCGTAGGAATCGATTTTCGCATTAAGGATATAATTAGATTTGAGAACGATGTCACAAATATTACCCCTATAGAAAGTATAAGAGCGGGCTTCACTTGTACCGTAACCGCTAACGCCGAACATATTCCTAATACCTGAACAGTAATTGGATTATTATCATCCAGCGGGTCACGCAAGATCTGTACGTTCTTTTTTGAAAACAGAGGTTCTTTTAACCCCTTCACTTTTACACCTTGTTCTATTACTTCTGCCATTGAAATATAATTTTAATAGTTGATAGATTTAGCAAAAAAATCAGTTTCTTTTCATTGAAAGCTGAGCATTGCCGTCCTCAATTTTTTTGAAATAAGTTAGGTAAGGTGCTACGCAGTTTTTTAACATTTCGTCAACTCCGTCGGAAGTTATTGTACCACCTGATATCGCATCCACTCGGTGTTCTTTTCCGTAATTCACATTAGCCGAACTTTTGATGACATTCACGGAAATAAACTTATCATTTTGCATAATTTGCTTGTCTTTAAACCGATCCTGAAAAAACTTCTCTGCAATCTCAGCTCCCAAGCCGGGTGTTTCCTTTGAATGGTCAAAGTAAGCTCCGTAAACGGTATTAAAGTCGGACTCTATTGCAATATATCCCCAGATTGGCCCCCAAAGCCCCACGCCTTGCATAGGTATTATGTAGTATTTTCCACCGTCTTCTTTCGTGTAAATATAGAGTGGCATTTTGCGTTCGGCGGGTTCTTTGGCTACCTCGTTTCGCATTTCAATATTATTGATGATTTCATCCGTCAATATTTCTCCTTCTGAGTCAATCACCAGTTCTTCCACAGATTTATCGTAGGCTTTTTCTACTGCCTCACGTTCAGTTTCGTAAATGCGTACCGACTGTAAAATATTCTTCTTCTTGTCTAAAGCTGCGTTTGCTTCCTGCAAGGGTCTGAGCCCCTCAGAAATTACGACTAAAACCACGGCTGTGACAACAGACAAACCGATGGCAAACAGAAATGTGTATCTATTACTATGCATGTTTCAAACGTATTTTAATGTGTTGTTCTACAACTAAATGATCTATCAGCGGAGCGAAGACATTAAACAGTAAAATACTCAGCATTACGCCTTCGGGATACGCCGGATTGAACACCCGAAGTATAATCGCGAACGCTCCGATGAGCAAACCGTAAATGTACTTTCCCTTTACTGTATGCGAAGCCGAGACGGGATCTGTTGCCATGAAGACGGCACCGAAGGCAAAGCTACCGATTAGCCAGTGATGATGAGCTGGCATGTGCATGGCGTGCGTTAAATCACCCGCCGGAGCAAGAAGATTCATCAGGAATCCCATGATGTAACCACCGGCAAAAACCGAGAGAATAATCCGCCAACTTCCTACACCCGTTACGATTAAGAATACCGCTCCAAGCAAAATACAGAAAACACTCGTTTCGCCAATAGAGCCTTGTTCAAAGCCCCAAAACATGGTACTTGCCGTCTGAATATTATCAATGTTGTAATCAAAAGCTACTAAATTTGTGGCTCCTGAGTATCCATCTACAATACTATGTCCAGCTTCGGGTGATAAATCCGTCCATATTTCTCCGGACAGAAAAGCGGGAAAAGCAAAGAATAAAAATGCTCTCGCTAATAAAGCAGGATTCATAAAGTTCATGCCCGTACCGCCAAAAATTTCTTTCCCTAGTAAGGTACAAAAGATACCTCCCAAGGCAACCATCCACAAGGGAGTTGTCACGGGTAAGGTCAACGGAATAAGCATTCCTGTCACCAAATAACCTTCACTGATTGAATGCTTATTCATCGTGGCAAAAATAAACTCAACGGTGAGTCCCGAAGCGTACGACACAATGATAATTGGCGTTACTTTTAACGCTCCGAACAGGAAATTTTCCCAGTGGGAAGTTTCCATGCCATACGCTAAATAGTGCTGATACCCTACGTTCCACATACCGAAGAGCAAGCACGGGATCATGGCAAATATCACCATGACCATCGTGCGTTTCAAATCCATGGAGTCGCGGATGTGTACTCCTTTATTGGTAACAGTTCCAGGAACGAAGAGGAATGTTTCAAAACCATCGAAGACGTAGTGAAGCTTTTCCAGCTTACCACCCTCGTCAAAGTATGGTTTTACGTTGTCAACTAAATTCTTTAGAAATTTCACAGACTTATTAAGGTTTTAGGAATTAGTCCCGATAGATATCGGGGTAGATTTTAGTAAAACTCTTTTTCTTTTGGAGAAAACCAGAACGAGACTTTTAGCCTTCTATCCTGAAATATTCTAACCCTTCGGCAATCACTCGTTGAACCTCGATTTTTGAGGTACAGACAAATTCGCAAAGGGCAAAATCCTCTTCGGAGACTTCGTAAATTCCGAGGTTTTCCATTCGTTCAAGGTCTTGTGCCATGATAGATTTGAGTAATTGCACGGGCATAATATCCATGGGCAATACTTTTTCGTATTCACCCGACATCACAAAAGCCCTTTCTTCGCCGTGCGTATTTGTGGTCAGATCGTACTTTTTCTTTGGCGTAAACCACGAAAAGTACGAGCGTGAAAGACTTAGTTTATCAAGGCCGGGAAGTAACCAACCAAAGAATTCGGACTCTTTCCCTTCGGGAATCGCGGAAATTTGGGTTTCGTAGAAAGAGAGGAAGTTGTCTTCGTACGCCGTCCGGCCAGTTAATACATTGCCTTGAATTACCCGCGTGTTGTCACCAAACGTGATTTTATCGCCAATAATATCTTTTAGCGGCTGCCCGGTCAGTACTTTCACGTAAGAAGGATTCTTAACCAAACTACCGGTAATAGCGATGGTGCGTTCGGCTTGGTATTTTCCGTTCGTAAATAACCGACCAATGATTACTACATCCTGCGGATTGACGTACCAAACGGTTTCGCCTTTTTTAATACGATTGATATGGTGAATTTGAATGCCAACATTTCCCGCCGGGTGAGGACCTTTAATTTGGTGCGTTTTATCGGAAGAAATAGCATCTCCAACTAAACCTGACTGACCATCGGCAATGCCCACGTTTAGGTTACCTTCCGCCAGTATATTTAAGACGCTGAGTCCTCGTTGAAAATTCTCCTTTTCGTCCTTTAATATATAGGTATTATCAGGAGCGAGCGGGGCGGAATCAAAACAGGAAACAAATATGGCTTTGGGAGGGATTTCGGAATCGGCAATTGTGGAGAACGGACGCTGACGTATATATGACCAGCAACCGCTTTCTAAAAGTACTTCCGTTACGTTTTCTTTTGTGAGTTGATTAGGAATATCAAACGAGACGTAGTGGTTTTCTTTATCAGGTACAATCCGAACTTCCATAATCCGGCGTTTTGCTCCTCTCACGATTTCAACCACCTCACCACTTACAGGCGACGTTATTTTTATTTCCGGTCGGTCTTTGTCGTAAAAAAGTGGCTGTCCCGCCAGTACTTCGTCCCCTTGTTTTGCAATCAGCTTAGGTATAAGCGTTCTGAAGTCAGGAGGTTGTACAGCAAATATACTTGACGTGGATGCGTGAGTAGTTTCGGCTACGGCCTTGCCTACTAACTTGATATCAAATCCTTTACGGACATGAACAGTTTTTCCCATAATTATTGGGTAGTTTTGGTAAGAGAAACAATCTTCCCAAAACTATATTTTTTCCTATTAATATCCAAATTAATAACCTCAGAAAAGTTATCAAACGCATACATTTAGTAACAGCTATTTATTTAGTCAAAAAGGTTACCCTAAATAAGTAAGTTTACTATCGGACTAACTCTACCCAACCCTTAAATGTATACGTTTCACTGGTACGGGATAATTGCTCGAACTGCACCGATATTTGGTAGAAATAAGTGCCCGAAGGCAAATCTTCTCCGGCATTATTTTTACCATCCCAATTAAGCGATGTAGCTACATTATCATAAACCTTAGCTCCGTATCTATTGTACACCACAATGCTTATTTCCTTTATAAATGCGGGGCATTTCATCGGGGAGAATGTATCGTTTACATTATCATTGTTCGGACTAAAGATATTCGGGAAAGCGATATTAGTACAGTTATCTACGCAGAATTTAGCACTCGGTGTACTTTCAATACCAACGCTGCTTACTGATGTAATGTAATAACATCCCGCAAAACCTTCCTGTCGGTCTTTCTGGTGACGAAACTCCCGTGGAAGCATAGCATCTACCGATCCTATCTGACGAGGTGTTTCGTCTTCGTAACGAGCGTAATAAATATTGTATCGTAAAATATCGCGGCGGCATTGTACGCCCGAACCATTCGCTTCGGGGTTATCCCACGTCAAGACATTCTGGAAAAAAGTAATGTCACAATATTGTTCCGGCGTAATGGTTTCACACCTAATTTCTGCAACGGTGAGATTTGGTGGACAAGGCGGCGAACGGTCGGCAGGAACGGCACAGGCTCGTTGCGAGTAATTCACTAATAACCCAAGTTCAGGTACTTTCTCGTACTGTCCCACAGTTTCAACGACGTAGCAATACGTACTCCCATTTTCGAGCGTAGTACTTTGATCTCCGTCGTCTGGCATTTTATCTTCTCCGTCGTCCACGTAGTTAAAGGTATTTCCTCCCAACACATCTACTTCCGCGATGGCATTATAGATTCCGGGTGAGATTTCACGATAAATACGGTGGCGTTGGTTGTCGTTACTCCACGGCACGTTAGCTTCCCACCTCAACCGCACGCTTTCGTCGTCAGGAGAAGCGAGTAAACGTACGCTGCTTGCCGGCGGAGTTGTTCCGAGCAAACGATCGCCTTCGATAATAAACTCAATTTTATAACGGTAAGCATTTCGTTCTGTATCCAAATTATTGTCCACAAAAACGGTATCTTCCGCCGTACCAAGTTCAGTATTTATTTGTGTTACGAGCGTAAATTCGTTGCCGTTTAATCCGGAGGCACGGTACAAATCGTATCGATACGGACCAGCGTATTCAGTGGTATCAAGATCAACGGGACGAGTCCACTTGACCATAATCTGTCCGGCATCAGCGTTTGTCTCCTCAACCGTCACGTTTGTGATAATCGGTACTCGCTCCGGCAACTCACTACCAATACAAAACTCTGTTGAAGGCGGACTCATTAAATTGGTGAACGGGTTCACATTAATATCAGCCAGTAAGCGGTAACTGTACGTTACCCCTTTCACAGTATTTGCGTCCAGAAAAAGCGTATCACTTGTGGTGACTCTCACGATTTCAGTGTAGCCCCATGCCGCCGGAATACCCGTGGTACATTGCCCGGCATTTTGCCCGCTGCAACCTTCGCGGCGATAAATAATTATCTCGCCCCCTTGTGAACATTGCAGATAAGATTGCCATGTAAGTTCAACACCTGCGTCTTTTTCAACAGCTACTAATCCTTTTGGTCTTGGAGGTAAAACCCTGATTTTAACAGTTTTTATATCTGTCAGTTGCGTTTCGAATCTGCCAGGAAAGTCTTCCACTTTAAACAAAACGTCATAATCTTGTTGCTGAACGTGGGCACAATTTGTCCGCCACGTAAACTCTACTTTTGCGGGACTGTCCTGATTTACGTTGAGGGGCGTGTAAGTTGCCGCTTCGAGAGCAATATTATCTACGGGTCTGCCGTTAAAATCTACATTATATATACCCCCCGAAGAGGTCAGCCTTAGTTTCTGACCTTCATCGGGATCAGTAGCCGTCACCACAAAATTTATCACTTCGCCCGCTTCCACGCATACATCTGGCGGCACGGCGAGTTCAGGACGTTTATTATTAGTTTCCACCACGATAATCTGCATGTCCCGCACGATTTCCCCTATTTTCAGAAAGTCTCCGTTTGGCCCCCGCCGCCATTCTTCAACTACGAAAGCCACGTTATATTGACCAACCCGCTGAGGGGCATCCCAGATTAAATCTCCCGTTCGGGCATTAATGGTAAAAGTAGCCGGTCCGGTTTTTCGTTCGTTTTGAATGGGTGAATCTCCAAGCGTTTCCGGCGAAATATATCCTTCAATAAATTCTCCAATTCCTGTGGCATCTCCTTTGTCACGTCGGGGAGTTGTGAGTCGATAGGCAAGGCTATCGCCATCGGTATCAAAAGCCCCCGGATTGTGGATGTAACGTACACCCGCCGCTGCCGAATCAACCGGAATATTTAATAAAACGGGGGTACTATTTAATCCAATCGCAGAATTAATAAATATTCTGGTTTGTACGAAGAAACTGATGGCATCTGTAGCACCTGGTAAGTTAATGGTATTGCGGTTACGGTTCGTGATTCCGCAGGAAATGGTGTAAGTGCCGGGAGCAGGGTATGTAAAAACAGTATCATAAACGTTCACAACCGTAGACGCACTAATCTGCGTCCGGCTCTTTCGGCGTACTTCCGCCGATTCTATCTGGTTAGAACTTAGTCCAAAATAGAAAAACACCGTCTCCTGACCGTCGTTCGCCGCTTTTCCGTTAATCTCATCGGTGTAAGTGGTCAGCGTAACGCGGTAAGTAAGCGTAGTATTTGAAATACGTTTTGCGGTGATTTCACCCGCCCGAATATGGGTGGCGTGAACTTCGTTAATAGCAAAAAGCGAAACGAGAAGAAGTGTAAAAAAACGAAAATATCTGTTCATTCGGTTGGAATGTATGAATTAGGGAATGTCAAGTTTTATGAATAACGAAGCCGACCTGCTCTTTATTCTTTACGGAATACGCCGACAAGGTAGATTATTTTAATAACAAATAAAATGTGCAAACGGTTGGGCGAAAAAATAAACTTTCGACCTTTGCAATCAACCGAAATCTACCAAATGCTCTCCGAAAATTTACAACGTGGTATTCTCTATATGGTCATCGCCTCGTTTTGCTTTGCACTTACAGGTGCCTGCACCCGTCTATTAGGTGGCGAAATCAGCTCCGTCGAATTGGTTTTTTTCAGGAACGTAGTGGGCGTAGGTTTTATAGCCGCTACGCTTTTCAAACGCCCAATCAAACAGAAAGGAGGCAAACCATTCTTACTTATTTTTAGGGGAATTATCGGAACACTGGCACTTTATACCTTCTTTTACAGTATTACGCAAATTGGTTTGGCGGAAGCAATAACTTACCAACAGACTTACCCTATTTGGTTGGCGTTGCTCTCGTTTTTTATTTTAAAAGAATACCTCAAACGCCGCGAATGGTGGGCAATTCTGCTCGGTTTCGGAGGAATATTATTGATTTTTCTGCCACAAATGACAGGCGGACTCACTTCTACCCGCAATCACTCCATCGGAATTATCAACGGTGTATTAACCGCTCTGGCGTACCTGAGTATCCGGGGATTAAGCGAGTTTTACGATACCCGTTCCATTGTGCTGTCTTTTATGCTTTCGGGAATTATATTGCCAATTATTTCCATGACCGTCGGTGAATATTACGACTTCCCGAACCTCGATTTTATGATTAGTAAATTCGTCATGCCATCAGGAACGCAATGGTTTTGGATTGCTCTGCTTGGTGTTGCCGCCATGATTGGGCAAATATTCCTGACCAAGGCTTTTGCTTA
>JBLHXN010000138.1:0-8672 GCA_047630355.1 Spirosomataceae bacterium
AGTCACTCCATGATTCTTTACGGCGAAGACCGGATTACTCCCGCCAAGAAAGTTGCGTTGGCGTTGGCGGAATTAATTCGTACCCGCTACCCGAAAGACAATCTTGATATTTTGGTTTTCGGAAACGATGCGTGGCAAATTCAATTGCGGGATATTCCGTACTTAGAAGTCGGACCGTACCACACAAATACCGTTGCGGGGCTCGAGTTAGCGATGGATTTACTCCGCCGCCGAAAGACGAAAAACAAGCAGGTATTTATGATAACCGATGGCAAGCCAACTTGCCTGAAAGAAGGAATAAATTACTACAAAAATAGTTTCGGGTTGGATCGTAAAATCACCAACAAAACGTTCAATATTGCCGCTCAGGCGAGACGTTTGAATATTCCGATAACGACATTCATGATTGCCAGCGATCCGTACTTGCAGCAATTTGTTCGGGAATTTACCGAGATAAATAGTGGCAGAGCTTATTATAGTAACTTAGATGACTTGGGTGGATTTATATTAGAGGATTTCCAAAGCAACCGACGGAAAAACGTGCGGTAAATCAATCGCATATTGCAACTGGAAATTAACCTACTATGACAAAAAAAGAACGCTATAAAGACTTAATAGACTATTTCACCATCAACGTTCCTGATCCAGAAACGGAGCTAAGATATGCCAATCCGTACGAATTATTAGTTTCCGTAATTTTGTCGGCTCAATGTACTGATAAGCGAGTAAATATGGTTACTCCCGCTCTATTTGAACGTTTCCCTTCTCCTTTTGAGTTGAAAGCCGCTACCTCAGATGAAGTATTCACTTACATCCGCAGCATTTCGTACCCAAATAATAAGGCGAAGCATTTGGTCGGAATGGCGAAAATATTGGTCGAAGATTTCAAAGCGGAAGTTCCCGCAAGCATCGAAGAACTTACCAGTATGCCGGGCGTGGGCCGAAAGACTGCAAACGTGATAGCTTCTATCATTCATAATCAGCCTACCATGGCGGTTGATACGCACGTTTTTCGGGTTTCGCACCGGATGGGTCTTGTTCCTGTTCGAGCAAAAACGCCTTTTGCGGTTGAAAAAGAATTGGTCAAAAATATCCCCGATGAAGTTATTCCCAAAGCCCACCACTGGCTCATTCTGCACGGGCGTTACGTCTGCGTGGCACGTTCTCCAAAGTGTGAAAGCTGCGATTTAACGAGCATCTGTAAGTATTATGAGAAGTTGCAGAAGGCGAAAGAGAAAAATTGAGGGACGAACCTCTTTTTTCTACTTTGAACAGTGAGGGTCTGACGTCAGAAAACCAAAATTAGGCAACTGATTTTCCAAATAATTTCCGATAAATAGGCTTACGATAAAGAAATTGCAGGTATAGTAACGGGTACATCAAATAATCTGTCAGTACGAAAGGCGTTTTGAAGTAAATATCATCCACGATATACGTTGTACCTCCACGATTCTCTATGATATGCCGATGCTTCCATTCTGATAAAAAGAAAGGAAGTTGTGTTCCTTCATCCACAAAAAACGAGCGATTTTCGCTTTGTTCATTTTCCGTAATGAGGCTCGTCCAGTTCTGTTTGAAAAGTATAAAATTCAACTTCATACTTACCACGTCTCCTACCTGTTCACCGTCGTAGCGTTCGAGGTTTACGGGTGGGAACGGCGGAGCAAGGGCTTTGAACAAGTCGCCGTTAAATTTACTAAACACTTCTTTAACGGATTCTTTAACGGACGTTTCTATGAGGATTTTCATGCGGTTTGTAATGTACGCAAATTACTACACGCTCTACGGCTAATTGTTTGAAAGAATACGGTAGTTATCATCAGAATTCGATTGACAGCTTCTTTATTCACATACTTTGTATTCGGCAGAGACATTTTTAAACCAATTATTTTTTATCTGACCCAGCGAATTAACGCATATCGTTTCTATTTATGTTTCAGGACAGTTAAGGTTTTGTAAAAGAAGGTTCTTACTAAGGTCTGAGCTACTCAGTAGGTTATTATAGAATATATCAAACTTACTAACTTCGAATTACTACTCAGGTTCAGGGTTTGTTCATAAAGTCTCTTATCAAACCGCCAAAACTGGGATTTAAGATCGGTAGCATAACGCGTTATAAGTGAGTTCATTATCCTACTCGAAAGCTTTCGTATAAGTCCTGACGGACTAAAGCTTTTTACGCTCGAACTTACCTTGACTACCGATATATAAGCCCTGTTGACTAAGTATGGAAGTCAAGAGTAGTTTATTTCGTTATAAAGTCAGTCGTATAGGTTTAATTTCCTCACCTAAACGTACATGGAACAATTTAATTGTTAGAGAAAATATATTCCACAGATTACTTATAATCAATAATTTATAAAAAAATCAACTTTATTTCATTAAAACTGGCACGGGTTTTGTCTAAGTATATATGTAAAGTCAATTAACGGACTTCCGTGTAATACTCCTACCAACAAGACTGACCCGCCTCCATGAAGAAAAGCATCGTATTAAGCTTGCTTATTTTACTATTCTCAAGCCAATTTCTGTCCGCTCAGTCGGGCAGATTGAAAGTAGGCAACCGCCACTTTGAGCAAGCATCCTATATTGGAGCAATTCGTACGTACGAAACCTTCCTCGCTACCAAATCACCGAAAAAAGAAGACCACCGAACAGCATTGACCAATCTGGCGTTCAGCTACCGAAAAGTAGACGATGCCCGCAACGCCGAACGCGTTTACCGCGAATTAATCAAGACTTACGGCGAAGAAGTAGAGAGCGAGCAATATTTATATTACGCCCAAGCGTTGGCAAAAAACGAACATTACCGCGAATCACAAAAAATGTACAGCAAGTACGGGCAACAACAACGCGAAGATCTCCGGGGTCGGCGTTTTACGGTTGCGTACATGGATGAATCAGTATTCTATAAAGACTCTTCGCTGTACCGCATTAATTATATGTATCCGCTGAATTCTCGACAATCAGATTTCAGCCCAATGTACCACGAAGGCGGATTAGTATTTGTTTCTGCTCGTGACGAAGGCGGCATTATCAAACGGGTTTTCATGCAAAATGAAACACCGTTTTTAGATTTGTTCCAATTCCCTGATACTACTTTACTCGTTCCGAAAGAAAAAGAACTGCAAAGTCGGACAGCTTCTCTATCAAGCTACGGTGAATCTGATAACGCACAAGAAATTGAAGCCTTCGAAAAAGAAGCCAAAGATTTATCCAAAACGGAAGAGTTTAGCCGTACGCTCAACACAAAATATCACGAAGGACCGGTCAGCTTTTTCAGCGATCACCAAAAACTAATTTTCACCCGGAACAGCTATGATAAAGGACGTTCGCACAAAAGTAAAGACGGACTAATAATGCTGAAGCTGTACGAATCTACTTTCGATGGTAAAAAGTGGGGTGACGTAAAGCCACTTCCGTTCAACAGCGACGATTATTCGTGCGGACATCCCGCCATCACCACCGATGACAGCCGGATGTACTTTGTTTCGGATATGCGGGGCGGTCACGGCGGCACTGATATCTATATGGTTGACTACATAGACGGCGAATGGGGTGCCCCGATGAACCTTGGAAAAGAAATAAATACTGAAGGAAACGAAATGTTCCCTTACGTAGACGCCAACAATGATTTATATTTTGCCTCTGACGGTCACGCCGGATTAGGCGGACTTGATATTTTCTTCGTGAATCTTGAAAATGGAATACCAACCGAAGAACCTCAGAATCTCGGACATCCGATTAATTCATCGCGTGATGATTTCGGTTTAATAACAGACGCTAATCATGGCAGCGGTTTTTTCAGCTCAAACCGTCGTCGTGGCTATTCTGACGATAACATTTACCATTTCACCCGTAAGTGTCGTGAACTCAGAGTATTAGTTTACGATGCGAAAACCAAAGAACCAATCGTGAACGCTGACGTTCGTCTGGTCAGAAATGGCGTTAATCAGAATTTACTTATTTCTGATGAAACGGGTGCAGTTCAAATCTGCATGGAAACCATGACTAATTTTGAATTTCAGGCAACCAAGTCCGGATATCAGAAAAACTCTGTGAGTTACGGAACAATGTCAACTTCGCAGCGTAACAAAACTGAAATTAAGATTTATCTGGAACAAACCAAACGCCCGATTATTTCGGGAACGGTGGTTTCGGAAATGAACGGAAAGCCACTTTCGGGTGCAGCGGTGATTTTGAGAAACGAACGCGACGGATCTGAAGAAGAACTCACAACCGGTGAAGACGGACGCTACGTTTTCCAACCCGAAAAAGATGGTAGATACAGCGTCAACGTTTTGAAAGAACGCTACGCCACTAGTTCTGAATACCTCGGGAAAGTGAAGAAAAATCGGGACGAATCAACTTACCAACGAAATATAGGAATGATTGGTGAAGGCGATATTTTCAAAATCGACAACATATATTACGACCTCGATAAATATGATATTAGATTAGATGCCGCTCAGGAATTAAGTAATAAATTATTGCCTATTTTACAGAAGTATTCAGACATCAAAATTGAGATAAGATCACATACAGATAGCCGGGCAACAGACATGTACAATCTCCGGCTTTCTCAGCAAAGAGCAAGTGCCGTAGTCGATTATTTAATCCGCAACGGAGTAGATCGTAGCCGACTGATAGCCAAAGGTTACGGAGAAAACGAAGTCGTCAACGAATGCCTGAACGGCGTATCTTGCAGTGAGTACAAGCATCAGGAAAACCGACGCACTGAATTTAAGGTTTTAACCGTTGGAAATTACATCGGAAAGAACTAAATAGAACCACTCAATCTAATCCATAGTACGGCTTTTGTAAGACAATTAGATTATAGCCTAAAAAACATTTCATTTTCATAGTTAAGTGTTAAGTTTTGTAACAAAAGCATCGTCAGTTTGAACGATGCTTTTTTTTTGTTTCAACTCTTAGTTTGTAAATTTGTACTTAGTCAATAAAAGAGTACCGGAATATTTCCGATACTTGACCTTCAACTTTCAATTTCCAAACGGCGTGCTTTCACACCTGCTCATTAAAAACTACGCTCTCATAGAGCATTTAGAGGTAAAACCTGATGCTAACCTGAATATAATCACGGGTGAAACCGGAGCGGGTAAATCCATTATGCTCGGGGCCATCGGTTTGTTGATGGGTCAGCGTGCCGATACCAAAACGTTGCACAATGTCGACGAAAAGTGTATCGTAGAAGGTACTTTTACGATGGGCGGCTTCTATATTCAAAATATTTTTGAGGAAGAAGAACTGGACTTTCAAAATCCGTGCATAATTCGGCGGGAAATATCACCGGCGGGAAAATCACGGGCTTTTATAAACGATACGCCCGTTACACTCGAAACGTTGCGGAGAATTGGCGGACAGTTGATGGATGTTCATTCGCAGCACGATACGCTTTCGCTGGGTTCAAATGAATATCAGCTACAAATCATTGACACTTTTGCTCAATGCCACGACCAACTGGTAAGCTATCAGGAGAAATACCATTCGTATAATAAATTAAAAGTTGCGTACGAGCAATTACAACGGGAGTCTTCCAGCCTAAAAAAGGAATTTGACTACAATAAATTCTTATTGGACGAACTCGATGCCGCAAAAATAAAAGTAAACGAACAGGAAGAACTCGAAGAAGAACTCAATATCTTAGAAAATGCCGAAGACGTAAAGCAACGCTTGGTTGGCGTGACGAATTTATTTAATAATCCCGAACAATCTGTTGTCTCAATGCTTCAGGACGTGGTAGCAACCCTCGCTCCCATCAAAAGTTTCTCGAATCAATATTCGCAGTTTGTTGACAGAATTCAGAGTGCGTTAATAGAACTAAAAGACGTAGCCGACGATGTAGAAACCGAAGAGGAAAAAATTGAACTTGATGATGAGCGTATTGCCATTATCCAACAGCGGCTCGATTTACTGTTTAAACTGCACCAGAAACACGCCGTAAAGTCAAATACAGAATTACTCGAAATTCAGGAAACACTGGAACAGAAAGTGAGCAACGTTTTAAACCTGAGCGATAATATTGCCATTGCGAAAGAACGCATGGAAAAAACAAAAGGTGCCGCTCTCAAAACCGCCGAAAAGTTATCTAAAACCAGGCAAGGTGTTTTCACCGAAATTGAACGAAAAGTAGTCCAGTTACTTTCAGAGTTGGGCATCCCAAATGCACAATTGAAGATTGAACACGAAGTCGGAGATTTGACCGAAGACGGAATTGACTACATTAACTTCCTTTTCAGTGCCAATAAAGGTGTTACCCCACGTCAGCTTCGGGAAGTAGCTTCCGGCGGAGAATTCTCCCGCCTAATGCTGGTTATCAAATACTTACTTGCCGATAGACGCTCACTTCCAACCATTATTTTTGACGAGATTGACACCGGAGTTTCGGGGGAAGTAGCAAAGAAGGTTGGAAAAATGATGCGGGAAATGGCAACCAGTATTCAGGTAATTTCCATTACGCATCTCCACCAAATTGCCGGCCTCGGCACCACGCACCTCTACGTTTACAAAGATAACTCCTCTGCTAAAACAATCAGCAAGATGAAACAGTTATCAAAAGACGAACGCATCGTTGAAATCGCGAAAATGATTGGTGGGGAAAACCCTTCTGAAAACGCCATTCACAGTGCCATAGAAATACTGAACGTAGAATTATAAAAGCGTAGTAACACCTAAACCAATACCCACGCAAACCTCACTTCTGTTTTGGTCTGTTAATTACAAAAACCCGCAAGTTCTGATGAAAAAATTATCGCTACTGTTACTCGCCTTCACCCTATTTTTCACAACCCAATGCACACCTGCCGTTGAGGAAGAAATTGAAACTTTGGATAAAAAATTAATGGCCGGGCACGATGAAGTCATGCCCAAGTCAATGAAGTTAGGAAGCTTAAAAGACGATGTTTTGGTAAAGGCCGCCGAGGGCGATAGTATCTCAAAGTCAGAAGCCGCAAAAATCGCGAATAATTTACAAGCCGCCGAGGATGACATGTACAAATGGATGGACGATTACAGTGCCGCCATGAATGACGAACCGGATAAAACCAAAAAAGTTGAGACGTACCGCACGCTGAAAGTTGAAGTTGAAAGAATTTCGACCAATACTGATAATGCTATGCAAGCAGCGTCAGATTTTATAGCCAATAAATAATGATGAACTTCAAAAAGAAAATTTCTACCATTTACCGCACCAAAGAAATAAGAAAGGTATTCGCTCTTTCAGCTTTTACTCTTTGTCTCACAACCTTTGTGTTCTCACTGCAAAGCTGCACTGAAACCAATCGTGAACTTCCGTACCTTGGTCAACACGACGAAATTGACGGCAAAAAAATTTATCATCAGATTCCTGAATTTACGTTTACAAATCAGGACAGTATAACCGTTACGCAAGATGATTTTAAAGATAAAGTTTACGTTGCAGATTTCTTCTTTACTTCCTGCCCCACTATTTGCCCAGTCATGAAAACGCAAATGCTGCGGGTTTACAAAAAATTCAGGAATAATCCCGGCGTCGGAATATTATCTCACACAATTGATCCGCGTCACGATTCTGTGAACGTCTTACACGATTACCGCGAACGTCTCGGCGTATCGGGAAATACGTGGCAATTCGTAACCGGAAAACAAGATGACATTTACAATATCGGTGAGAAATTCTACATGGTAACAGCTCAGGAAGACTCTACGGCTGTTGCAGAAGGTGGCTTTTTACACAGCGGAGCTTTCGTATTGGTAGACAAAAACCGCCACATCAGAGGCGTTTACGACGGCACTGTTGAAGACGAGGTATCGCAACTGATGAAAGACATAGAGTTGCTGTTAAGTAAAGAAAATTGACGAGAAAGTTAAAGATGAGTGAAAAACATATTTCGTTAATTCCCAAAATTGCTATCGTCTGTTTGCTGCTAATTATTGACTGCTCACTGATATCCTGCCAATCTAAAGAAGAGCTTCGCAAAGAGCAAATGATCATAAACGGACGGGAATTATACGTGGTGCATTGTGCTAATTGCCATCAGGAAAATGGCTCTGGTCTCGGAGATTTATATCCACCCATTGCTAATTCAGACTATCTAAAAAACAAGGAACGTATTATTTGCATGATTCGGTACGGTGCGTCGGGTGATATGGTCGTGAACGGTAAAACTTATAACCAGGCCATGCCCGCTAATCGTGATCTTTATGACCTCGACATTGCTTCAATAATGACCTTTATCTACAACGAATGGGGCGATGAAACGGTAGCAACTTCCGCCGATTCAGTCCACGAAGTTCTTGAAAACTGCGAAAAACCATAAATTTCTTTCATTTTGCCGATTGGATAAGTATATTTAAACGTTTATCTAAATAACAGGACGCTTGGAAACGTTTGAACGGTGAAATTTAGAAATTTTTCCGAATCAAACATTTCTGATTTAAGCGATTTGCAGTCTTTCCAACTAATTGACCAATTATCAAAATGAACTCTGTCTTTAAAGCCCTCAACGATTCCACGAGAAGAGAAATATTAGAATTACTGAAAGACGGAGATATGACCGCCGGTAACATCGCTGACCAGTTCAGCATGTCAAAACCGAGCATATCACACCACCTGGATTTATTGAAACAAGCCGGGCTTATTTCGCAGATGAAAAAAGGGCAGTTCCGCTATTATT
>JBLHXN010000139.1:0-8390 GCA_047630355.1 Spirosomataceae bacterium
CCCGTTTCGGTTACGGTACGTCGCAAAACGGCGACTTGTACCGCTACGATAAACTGACGGGCTATTACAGCAGCATCAAACCGCCCGCTCCCGATTTAAAAACGGAGTTGCGTTTCAATTGGAATGCGGCATTTGCTCGTGATTTTAACAAGCCCGATAAAGCGTATTACGGTTCGCAATTTGTGCACGTAACCGAAGACAAAGGGGCAACGTGGAAAATCATTTCTCCCGATTTATCCACCAATAATCCCGAAAGCCAAAAAGGCGATTACGGTGGCTTGACCCTCGACGTTTCGGGAGCGGAAATGTACAACAGCATTTTGTCGATTGCTCCAAGTGCATTGGATGAAAACGTGATTTGGGCGGGAACGGACGACGGACAAATTCAACTCAGTACCGACGGCGGGAAATCGTGGAAAAACATCACTAAAAACGTCAAAGGCTTACCAAACGAAGCGTGGATTGCCCAAATTCAGGCATCACGCTATAAAGCTGGAACGGCGTGGATGGTGGCAAATAATTACCGCAAAGGCGATTACGCCCCCTGCTTATTCAAAACCGAAGACTTCGGAAAGTCGTGGAAACGAATGGTAAACGAAGCGGACGTAAAAGGTTACGCCTTGAGCGTGGTGCAGGATCCGATAGAACCGAAGTTGGTTTTTCTCGGAACAGAAAACGGACTTTGGGTTAGTATTGACGAAGGAAATTCGTGGACGCAAGTTAAGAACGGCTTTCCGTCTGTTTCCACGATGGATTTGGTGATTCAGGAAAAAGAATCCGCCCTTGTTATCGGAACTTTTGGAAGGGCAATTTGGGTATTGGATGATTTAAAAAGCCTGCGGGAAGTGGCGGCGAATAGATTGAAACCCAACCTCACCGCTTTACCGATGAACGATGCCGTGCAGGTAAAAGGCCTGTTCATTAATCCGCCGGGAAATATATGGTCAGGTTTTAACACCACGTTTGAAGGCGAAAACCGACCGTTTCAAGCAACCGAGATTCCGTTTTTTGTGAACGAAAAACCAACCGATAAATCAAAAGTTGTGGCTCGCATTTACAACGATAAAAACGAATTGATAAACTCGGTTGAAACCGCTGATTTAAAAACGGGTTTGAACTACGTTTTGTGGCAATTGGACGAGCAAGTTAGCAACGCTGAGAAAAAATCTTCCCGCGAAATTCCCGTCTTACCGGGCAGCTATAAAATTGTGTTGGAATACAAAGGAGCGAAAGATTCTACTTCCGTGAATGTTATTCCCGACCCACGTTTTGACATTCCGGCGGAAGTGGATGTTCAACTACACAATTACCAAAAAACCGTTTACACGGAGAACACAAGATTAGATGCTGCTTTTGCAAAACTCGATAAGCGAAAAGCGTTGCTGGATAAAATAGAAAAGCATTACACCGAACAAACTTCAACGGACAATAAAGCAATACTAAATTCAATTGAAAAGTTAAAAACAGAAATTGCAGCAGTGCGAGAAAAAGGCCGCCCAACCGCTGGCGACCGACAGGTTGGGGCGTGGCAAACGCTTGCCGTGAGTCCGCATTCTAAAATGCAAGACGCCCAAATGGCGGCGATGTCCCGCCACGTTATTCCATCCGAGCAAGACTGGCAAAAAGTGGAAGAAGCCAAGCAGTTAATTTCTACATTTGAAAGTCAAGTTGATGCGTTTATTTCTACTTCCTGGAAGGGTTTCGAGGAGGAAGTTAAGCGAGTTGGGTTTGATTGGTTTGGGGGGATGGAGTGAGTTTTTGGGCGAGTAAAACTCGCAAAACGCCACTGCGATGGTGCAACCATCGCAGAGCTGGGAAGAAGTTAAGCGAGTGGGAGTTGATTGGTTTGGAGGAGTGGAGTGATAAATTATTAAGTTCGATTTCTTATTTCTAAGTCTCGTAAGTGATAATTTTTTCCAACGAATCTATTTCACCAGTCTTTAATAAATTTTCATATTCCTTCTTCGAATAGAAAACATTACCACATACTAATTTTTCAAAAGAAAGTTTTGGAATATACTCTTTACGTAAAATATCCCAAATTGTGTTATCATCAACTAATTGTATCATCGTCAAAATTACTGGATTCTTTAAGATACTATTTTGAAGCAGTGCTTCGTAACTTTTATCTATCTTAAAACGTATTCCCAAACCATATTTGGTACGGTTAACATCAACAATACTAAGACCATTCAAGTTAGAGTTAATTGTTTTTACAGGTATATTCGTTCCCCAATACTCTTTAAATTCAACTTTTTGATTCCTTCTTGAAACAAAACTTTTGAGAGATAGGGCAGTGGGTAATTTATCCTTATCAATTACTATTGAAAGTACATCTTCACTCAAGTAAGGTTTCACTTTAAATTGGGATTTCCCCTCATTTACAATGATAATCTTTTTCGATAAAAGTTTGATATTATGCCATCTATTGGTGTTTTCATGGTATATTTCAAGTACCACTCCTAAAGGGTCTGCAAGAACAGAAGTATTGTAATGGCAGAGATTGGCATCTGCTTCGATCAACTTTTTAATATTAGTTACTTCATAAGTTTCGTTAGACTCACTTACCACCTCGGTAAGTTCAGTGAATCTTAAAATAATTTCGTAGCACTCTTGATATTCATCAGCAACTATTTCGTAGTCACGCTCACAAATACGAAATCTACAATCTATTCCATTTGACACCTCTTCAAAGACTAAATATCTGTCAATATTTAGATTTTTGATTCTCGTCATTAAGTCTTCGAGTTGTTGTAAGTTGCTAATTATTAGCATATGTAATCCATTAAAAGTTTGATATATGGGTTAAGTCGTGGGTTTCCCACAGTTTTAAACTACAGTATTTTATCTTTAAAGTAAAATTGAAACAGAAGTTCAGAACTCGCTCCACGATGGTTATACCGTCGTGGTCGTGGCTGCCGAGTTTTACTCGGCTAATGTACTAATAAACCAAAGGAAAGTTTACTCACCCAACATTCCTTCTACTTCTACACGTAAAATCGGCAAATGTTTAATCAGGATTATCCAAATAATTTCATCTGAAACCGATCGTATCCGTGAATAATTCGATTTCTAACGTCAACTAATTTTCGAGAATTAGATATGGCAATAGTGCTGTCCTTTTTCAAAATTCGATTCATTGCTTCACCAATTACCTCAATATTTTCGCTCAACGGCTCTCTTGGTGCGTATATCTCTTTCGTAAACCACGAACTCCTTCATGGTGACTTCAAAAAAACTATCAATTTTAGCAATTGCATTCAGGATATCGTACAGCCAAGTTTGAATATCATTATCCGTCCATAAATAAGCTGTTTACGTTGATCAATCGACTTTCTGAAAAACGGGTTTTTGATGGCTTTTTCTTCCAATAAATCAATTTGTCTCTTTAAAATGTCTTGCAGTGAAAACTTAAAGTCAAAATAGTTATCAGCGTATTCTTCCAGTTCAATTTCCTGAAAATCAACAATTAAATCTATATCGCTGCTGCTTTTAAAGTCGTCGGTTAAAACTGAGCCAAAAGCGTACAACTTCCTAACGTGGTGATTCGCACACAGCTTTTCAATGGCTTCTTTTTGCTTTTGTAATATGTTCATAGAAATCTGTTTGGTGGTTAAAATTACGTAATATTTTTTCATTCGCTGTACGATATTCTCGACTCCGCTCGAATTGACGAATTTTACAATTCGCTTATTATCGTTATTTTAATGTCACATCGAGCGTAGTCGAGATGCTGGGCGAAACGGTTCTCGACTACGCTCGAACTGACACTATTTTTCGTCAATAATTCCGCTGGTATAGCAAAGCTAAACGACCTTCTCGAATTGACATCTTAGGTACTATCAGGTAGAAAGTTGAATTTTAATCTCTCACCACCGCCTCCGCTTCAATTTCAACCAAGTAACCATCGCCAACTAATTGGGCTTGTACGAGGGTATTTGCGGGATTTATTCTGGCAAATCGTTCGCCGTGAGCACGGGCAACAGGTTCCCAATCGTTGAGGTTATTTACGAAAATTCGGGTACGAACCACGTCGGATAATTTTCCTCCGAATGAGGTGATTGCCGCTTCAATTTTATCAATAACAAAATGTGCTTGAGCAGCGGGATCATCTCCACCAATTATCAAATCGCCGTGCGTAGCGGTTGTTCCCGAAACGTGAATGCGGTTGCGGTCTTTTACGGCTCTACAATAACTCGCCATGCCTTCCCAAACCGTTCCGCTGAAAAGTTGTTGGCGGTTTTCGTTGATGGTTATCGGTTCAAAAACGGGCGGAAAAGTTTCTAAATGGTCGCTCAAATCTCCGGAGGCGGTTAGAAACGGTGGTTTTCGGTATTCATCTCCGCAGTCGCCGGGGATGGATTTTAACTGACTTTGGGCTTCTTTTATTGACGCTACATCTGCTACGTCCAAATCAATATTCAACAACTTTTTATTGTCTTCAATGTGTTCGCTTTCGCCCAATCTTGCTCCGATGATTACTGCGGCAACGTGCGGGTTTTCCAACACAAAGAGGCTCGCGATATTGGCAACCGAAACGCTATGTTTATCGGCAACTTTTTTCATTGCTTGCAGCAGGTTTTGGTAAATATCCCAACCTCCGGCGGCATCAATGAAACGTTTATATTTCATCTGCGACCACGTTTTCAGTTCTTCCATTTTCGGTTCTGATTTACCGAGCCATTTATCGGATAAAAATCCGCCCATCAGCGTTCCGAAAGCTAAAATTTTAACGCCGTGCTTTTCACAAACTTTCGACATCTCCCCCATCGCCCGTTGGTCAATGACCGAATGGCAAATTTGATTACTGACAATCGGAATGCCGCTGGCGAGGGCGATATTCAAATGAGCAGAGTCAAAATTCGTGACACCGATGTGTTTTATCAATCCTTCTTTCCGCAATTCATTTAAATACATTAGTCCATCCAACCAACTCGGATCAGGGTAATACCACGCATGAAATTGCAACAAATCAATCGACTTTTGTTTCATTCGTCCGAGAGCTAATTCCACTGCTTCTCGCACGTCTTCCCGAATGATTTTGCCGGGTTTCGGCACCCATTTTGTAAACAGTTTAATGCTTTCGGGATTTGAAGATTGATTCTTAAAAACACCCGCAATAATTTCACTCGAACCGTAATGATCCGCCATGTCAAAAGCAGTCAGGCCCGCATCTGCGTACGGTTGCATAGTTTTAGCAGTTTCTTGCGGGTCAAGGGCTGTTCCGTGGCGTTCCATGTCGGCGATTTGCCAAAGTCCAGTTACGATTCTTGGTATTTCTAAGTTGGGGGCTAATAGTGATGTTTTTTGCATATTGTTATTTGTGTAAATGTTGGTTTCCCAGTTCGTGAATATCACCCACCCCGTCTGCCGACTATGTCAGGCAGCCACCGAGCGACGGTCACCCCTCCGAGGAGGATTTTCCTGTTCTTCGATTCTTTTTGTTCTTCGTAAGCTGAGAATGTGCAATTCCCCACTTGGGAGGGGTGGGTGAAAGTATCGATTTTGAGTTTAAACGACTTCTTATCTCTTCAATCCGGCAACGCTTTAAATTTCTCCTCCAAATTCTCATTATTTTCCTTCAATAATCGCCAACGGTAGCCAAAGAATAAACTTGCTAAAAGCATGACAGTCAACCAAACGTAAGTGGAATGAAAGTACCACGCCGAAACAGTGGAGCTCAAATCTTTATACGTATGAATTCCTAAAAAAGCGAATAAAATGATTGTTCCAAACCAACCGATTATTTGTTGAATTGGTCGTTTTTTCAATACAGCTATCTCATTTCCGAGTGCAGGATTTACCCGATGAATAGTTAGTAGTGTTACACACATCAACAGGAAATTCACCATCATAGAAGTTACCATAATATCAATTCCCAAAAAGAAATCTCCCGCAAAGTGAGAACCTAACACGCCAATACTCGCAATTACGCCAGCGGCAATCAACGCAACGTGTGGCGTTTTATATTTAGAGTGAACTTCGGCAATTGATTTCGGAAAAATGCCATCGATTGCCCAAGCAAACATGAGTCGGGAAACGGAAAGTAGCATGGCGGGCAAGTCGTTAATTAACGCAATTGCCGCTCCAAGCAGAATAGCTATTCCCCAACCAGATGGCAAAACGTAACTCAACAAACCGGGAGCAGAAATATCCTTAACAAGTGCTTCCTCCGCCACAAAACTCCACGGAACGGTATGGTAAACCGCCGAAGCAAACAGAAAATAAAAGAATCCAACCGAAGAAATGGCGAGTAAAATGGCGATTGGTAAGTTACGAGTAGGGTTTTTCGCTTCACTACCAGTTTGAGCAATGGAATCAAAACCGATAAAACTCGAAAATAGCAAAGCCGCCGCCGAAAGAAATATTTTCCAGTCGAAGTCGATACTTTCAATGGGTGTAAAAATTCGGTTTTCTTTCGTTTCTAACGCCGTTAGAAAATCAGAAGTATCAAACATATATCCGGCAAAAATTACAATTCCCACCAAAGCGAGCATCAAGAAAAGCATGGGTAATAATGTTTGAGTGTATGATTTTACACCACGAATATTTATCACCACAAAACCCCATATCAACGCCAGTGCAAGTCCTACCCGCACCCATCCTATTTCTAAAACTTTGGAGAACTCTGCTAAATCAAGGGCAATAAAAACATCGCGGATAAACGGAATGCACACGTAAGCAATTACGCCGATGACAATAGAAAGGCCAAACCATTGAGAAAAGCTGGCGACGAAGCCTAAATACGGATTTAACCCCCGACTTGCGTATAGGTAGCTTCCTCCCGCACGAGGCATGGCTGAAGCTAAAATAGCGTACGCCAACGCCGCAAATATTGCCGGAATGCCTGCTACCGCAAAAGCGGGCAATACGTAAGGTCCGATACCCGAAACGTTGCGGTGAATCATGAACGGAACGACGTTTATTGACGCACCCATCATGGAACATACGCCCGTAGCGGTAATGGTAAGTAAGCCCATTTGTCGGGCAAGTTTATTTTTTGGGAGTTGATTCATTGCGGGCTGAAAGTACAAAGCAATTTTTATTCTTGCTAAAATTATTTTCGTTTAACTCAGATTAAAAATTTCAATCGGTTTTTATTTTGGCAACAGTTTTGTGTTTTAAGGCGGAATGCAGGATAATTCGTAGGTCGTAATTCTAAAATCGTAAATCAAAAGCCTTACATTTGCGGTTTGAAAAGCTTCAATAACACCATAGTCAAAGCGATGCACATATCAATTACGGGAGATTTAGGTAGTGGGAAAAGCACCGTAGCAAAGGAAATTTGTCGGATTTTAGGACTGAGTTATCTTTCAACGGGACTTATTCAGAGAAGACTCGGACAGGAGAAAGGCATGGATACGCTTGAGTTTAATAAGTTCGCCAACAACAATAAAGAAGTTGACGAATATATTGATCAACAACTCAAAGACGTAAATGACAAAACCGAATCTTACGTACTTGATTCTCGTCTCGGCTGGCACTTTGTGAATAAGTCTTTCAAGATTTACGCCATGGCGATTGACGAAGTTGCTGCTACGCGAGTCTTGATGGATGGAAAGCGGGTTGGGGAACCAAACTCAGGCGATTTAAAAACAAAAATCAGGCATCAGAAAGAACGGAGGAAAATTGAAAATGATCGCTTTGAGAATATATACGGAATAAAACCGAGCATTTTCAAAGACTTCGATATCATTATTGATACTTCTACGGCAAGTATCGAGGATGTTACCAAGCTCATCATTGAGCTGTACCAAAAGCACGTAAGCAATCAGTCTTACAATAAAATCTGGCTGTCGCCCCAGCGTATTTTTCCGACCAACACCGCCGTTTTAGAATCGAAAAATATTTATCCCGAAAGCAAATCGGATGCTGAAGCCGAATTGCCCATCCGGTGCGTGCTGTACGACCGTGAGTTTTACCTCTTTGACGGCCACCGACGGCTCAGTGCCGCAATCAAAGCCGAAGTACACTTTGTGCCAATCATCCTGATGGCAAAAGACAAAGAAATGATTATGGATAAAATAAACGTAATTTCGTTCATCCAGAAAAATTTCGACAAAAAATATATCAACGAATGGGAAACTGCACACGGTTTCAAATTCTTCCACTATCCCAACGATTCCGAATAAGCCAAACGCCCAAAATGAAGCAACAAATTTCGCTTACGCTACCTCCCGAAATAGCTTTGGACGAACCTGAGTTAGTAAGGCATTTACACGAAAAGTACGCTTCGCCTTCTACCGAAAACTTCAACGTCCGAGTTTTAAAGACTTCTATTGACGCAAGAAAGAAAAACATCAAGGTAAACCTCGATATTGAATTAGCAATCGACGAAATCAACTCGCCCCTTTTTCAGTGTGAATTTGATTACCATGATGTTAGCAATA
>JBLHXN010000140.1:0-8353 GCA_047630355.1 Spirosomataceae bacterium
ATTCATCGCACCGTCGTACTGAGGCAAGAATTCTTTGTTCAAGCTGCTGAACGTATGAAGTTCGTAACACGCTACCAGTTTCCGCTCGGGATGAAGTGATTTGGTGGCCTCCACCGTCGCTCTTACTTTAGAAGGTGCGTGGGCAAAATCACGTAAAATGAGCGTATTTTCGTTTTGTTCCAGTGTTTCTAATCGTTTGCTTGCTCCTTTGAAGGACTGGATTGCTTCGTAAAACATGGCATCGATGATGCCCATCTTGCCCAAAACTTGCTTTGCACCCATGAGGTTTTTCATGTTGTGCAATCCAAAAACTTGAAGTGGTATTTCCTGTTCGTCGTCCAAGAGATACGCTTTACCGTTTTTGATTACGTGTGGGTGAGCGTTGTACGGAATCGTATTTACGTCTTCCCGTTGCTTGGCGGCAATTATTTTTTCAATATCGTCTGTTTCGTCGTAGATTAAACTTCCTGCTTTCGGCAATCCGTCCGCTAATTCTTCAAAAGATTTTACGTAAGAATCGTAGGTGGGGAACACATTGAAATGATCCCACTCTACTCCACTTATTAGAGCAATGTGCGGATCGTAAAATAAGAATTTGGAGCGGCGTTCGAGCGGAGAAGAAAGGTACTCGTCACCTTCCATGATAATTGTCGGAGCGTCTTCGGTGAGTTGCACCATCAGGTCAAAACCTTCAATTTGAGCACCCACAAGGTAATCAAATTTTCGATCGTGAAATTTAAGGACGTGCAAAATCATCGACGTAATCGTAGTTTTGCCGTGGCTTCCCGCAATCACAATGCGTTGTTTGTCTTTTGATTGCTCAAAAACGAACTCGGGGAACGAGTATATCCGAACGCCTAATTCCTGAGCTGCTTTTAATTCAGGATTGTCAATTCGGGCGTGCATTCCCAAAATTATTGCGTCTAAATCTTTAGTTATTTTCTCGGGAAACCAGCCACTTTCGGTTGGTAAAATCCCGGCATCAGCTAAACGTGATTTAGCGGGGTCGTAAATTTCGTCGTCTGACCCGCTGACTTTGAGTCCTTTTTTATGAAGGGCAAGAGCCAAATTGTGCATAATAGCACCGCCCATTGCAATAAAGTGTACACGCTTGATAGATGAATCCATTTATTTTATTTCAGTTTTCAGAAAAGTAGTGTATCCGCGAACAGCTACCGCTTCATAGTTGTTATTATTGCAAAGTTGTCTATTTTATGTCAATTTTGCACCGTTTTATTAATCACTTTTACCAAGGTCTTTAAGTACAGCCACGAGAGATGAAGAGATATATTGATTTAATTCAGCAAACTTACGAATTTCCGACCCGCGAATTTGGAGTCGATAAAAATCATAATTTGCTGTTTAATAACGTGCCGATGATTGACATTGTCAAGAAATACGGGACACCTTTGAAAATTACGTATCTACCGAAAATTAACGAGCATATCGAACACGCCCGCTTACTTTTCAAAAATGCGATGAAAAAGTACAATTATAAAGGCTCGTACACGTATTGTTACTGCACGAAGTCTTCGCATTTCAATTTTGTGTTGAATCAAACGCTCAAATCAAACGCTCATATTGAAACATCTTCGTCATTTGATATGCCGATTATACGACGGATGTACGAGAAGGGAAAGCTTGACAAAAACACCTTTATCCTTTGTAACGGACACAAACGCCCCGATTACCTGCGTTCGATTACCGAATTTATCAACGAGGATTTCAATATAATTCCTATCCTTGACAACCTGCGGGAAATTGATTATTACTTAGAAAACGCCACTCACGACGAAATAGAAGTAGGAATCAGAATTGCCACCGACGAAGAGCCAAATTTTGCCTTTTATACATCACGTTTAGGAATTCGGTATAACGATGTAGAAAAACTTTACCTCGAAAAGATCAAGCCTAATTCGCGTTTTAAGTTAAAAATGTTACACTTTTTTATTAATTCGGGAATCCGAGACGATGCTTATTATTGGTCGGAACTGACCCGTTTTATGTTCAAATACTGCGAGATGAAGAAAATTTGCCCCGAGCTCGATTCGATTGATATTGGCGGCGGACTTCCGATTCAGAAATCGGTTGTTTTTGATTACGACTACCAGAAAATGGTGGACGAAATTATCGAAAATATTCAGTGGATTTGTAACAAAAATGGCGTGGATGTTCCCAATATTTTTACCGAATTTGGTAGCTATACTGTCGGTGAAAGCGGAGCAACGATTTATAAAGTTATTGATAAAAAACAACAAAATGACCGTGAATTGTGGTACATGGTAGACGGTTCGTTCATTACGCAAATACCTGACTCTTGGGGAATTGGACAGAAATACATCATGTTACCAATCAATAATTGGGACCAACCGTACGCTAAAGTGAATCTCGGTGGTCTTACCTGCGACTCCGATGATTACTACAATACCGAAGCTCATTCCGAAGATTTGTATCTACCAATCGGTTATGATAATCACAACGATGAAGAGCAGTACATCGGATTCTTTCACACCGGAGCTTACCAGGAAGCATTGGCGGGTTACGGCGGAATCCAGCATTGTTTGATTCCCGCTCCGAAGCATGTACTTATCGATATGAACGAGGACGGCGAATTGGTGACTTCGCTATTCGCAAAAGAACAGACGAGCGATTCTATGCTTAAATTATTGGGCTATTATCAAGAAGCCAACGAATTCGAACCATTAATGGAAGAAGAACCCGAAAAAAGCAGTGTAACTAATGAAGTGGGGGCAATTTAAAGAGCTTCCTTATAATTAAATTATTTAAAAAACGTTTTGTAGATTAGCAGACAAACCGAAACATCTATCATGAAACTTAAAATTGCCGCATTTCTCTTAGCCTTTTCTTTTGTAGTAAGTTCTTGTAACAAAAAACAGTGTCCGGCATACGGAAGTGTTGATCAGGAAATTACTGAAACTGCTACAAAAAAAGCTTGATTTCACTATTTTCTATATCTCCTGTTGACTCGTAACTCGTAGTCAGTTAATTTATCCTATTCAACCCAATGAAGAAAAAATTACAAAATGATCGCCGGGATTTTATTAAAAAAGCTGCTGTAGTCAGTAGCTTTTTTATCGTGCCCCGCCACGTGCTCGGAAAAGGTTTTACCGCTCCGAGTGATAAATTAAATCTCGCTGCCATTGGAGCGGGTGGAAAAGGAACTTCTGATATTGCAAATGCTTACAACAACGGAGCCGAAAACGTCGTGGCGTTAGCTGATGTAGATTTCGCCCAATGTGCGGGTAGTATTAAGAAATTCCCGAAAGCAAAGCTCTACAAGGATTTCCGGAAAATGCTCAGTGAAATGGACAACGACATAGATGCCGTTACCATTTCAGCACCTGACCATATTCATGGTATTGCGGCAATGACCGCTATGCAAATGGGAAAGCACGTTTACGTGCAAAAACCATTGACGCACAATATTTACGAAACACGCCAACTCACCGAAGCCGCCCGTAAATATAAAATGGTAACCCAAATGGGAAACCAGGGAGCTTCAAACCCTGGTCAGCAACAAATGATTAAGTGGTTTGACGACGGGTTGATTGGGAACGTCAAGGAAGTACACGTCTGGACAAACCGGCCCGTTTGGCCGCAGGGAATTCCGGTACCAACAGACAAGCCTCCCCTAAAAGAAAGCATGTCGCCTGAAGATTGGGATTTGTTTATTGGGCCTGCCGAATTTGTTGATTACCATCCGCTTTATCACCCGTTCAAATGGCGTGGTTGGTGGAATTTCGGAACGGGTGCACTCGGTGATATGGGATGCCATTTGATTGATCCTCCTTTCCGCGTACTTGAGTTGGGTTACCCAACCGAAGTAGAGTGCAGTGTAGGGCAAGTATTTACCCGTGACTGGACTCCTGAGTATATTCCCGAAGGCTGCCCGCCAACATCTCACGTACAGCTCAAGTTTCCAAAATCTCGGAAGAATCCAACCGATATGACGATGGTTTGGTACGACGGCGGTATTCGCCCGTTCCATCCCACAATTATCCCCGCCAACGATTCAATCGGTGACCCGGGAAGTGCTAATGGAGTCATGTTATTAGGTGAAAAAGGTGTAATGACCTGTGGTACTTACGGGCTTTACCCAAAGATTTACCTGAATACGGGCGAAGTGATTGAAATGGACAAAAATTTCAAAAGCGGAAACGTGAACGAGAAGTTAACCGAATACGGTCATCAAGTCTCGTGGACGGATGCTATCAAAGCTGGATTTGGAAGTAAAGAACATAAAGCTTTGACTTCTTCATTCGACTACGCCGGGCCTTTGACTGAAACTGTTTTGATGGGCAACCTTGCCATCAGAAGTTATACCACTGCTTCAAAAGACAATAATGGGAAAATGGAATTTGACGGTAGAAAGCGTCTAATTTGGGACGGTGACAATATGGAACTTACGAATTATAAAGAAGGAAACCAGTTTGTTGGTCGTAAATACCGCGATGGTTGGAAATTAATTTGACGTTAAGGTCTATAGATTAGAAAATGAAAAACCTGCAAAGTCTTTTGGGACTTTGCAGGTTTTTCATTTATTACTATTCAAAATGACTAAATAAGAATATACCTTACGTCAGTTTTCGAGAACGAGTAACAAAAATTATGTAGCAATACATTCGACGAAGATATGGGCTTGCTTTAACTGATCTATTTTTCTTCCATATCGGCGAATATTAGGTATCTCTCAAACACCTGTTAGGGTGAAGCGGGATTGTTTTTCAACCGCATTACGTTTCATACAAAATCGTCACAGTTATCCCACAGTTAAGAATTGGAAGAATTAATCAAAAAAGTCAACAGCATTATAAACCTAAGCAAAGAAGGTGAAGCGTATTTCGTTTCTATTGCAAGAGAAAAATCTACTCCTAAAGGGACGATTTTAATTCGTGAAGGACAAGCGGTTGACAAAGTATTTTATGTTACGAGTGGTTGTTTAAGGTCGTACTGTATTGATAAAAGCGGGAAGGAACACACTCTTCAATTTGCGATAAAAAACTGGTGGATAAGTGACTATATTGCTATTCACAGCGATGAATACGCCACGTTAACGGTAGAGTGCCTCACCGATTCAAACGTAATTGAATTTAACGCAAAAGAATTGAACGGAATGCTCACATTATTTCCGGAGTACGAACCTTTCCAGAGAAATCTATTAGAGCGTCATGTGTTGAGTTTAAATCGTCGAATCCTGAATCAATTGCAGTTAACTGCATCAGAGAGGTACGATTTGTTTTTAAAGCAATACCCCGATACGGAGCAATATGCCCGTAATTATCACATCGCAACTTATATGGGTATTACGCAGGAAAGCCTGAGTCGTATCAGAGTTGAAAAAGCAAAGAAATAGTTTCTTACCATAGGTCAATTTTTGTTCGCGAGCTGTGCGTTACCTTTGTTTTATAATTATTTCGAAACAAAATAGTACATAAGATGAAAGCATTACAGATAACAAAATACGGTGAGATTAAAGATAGTTTGGCCTTTAATGAAGTAAGCAAACCAACCGTGCAGGCGAAAGATGTCCTTATCGAAGTGAAGGCTGCTGCCATTAACCCGATAGACAAAAGTATCATACTTGGTAACTTCCAAAGCATGATGCCGATTTCATTTCCGAGCACTTCCGCTTATGATGTGAGCGGCGTTGTAGTTGAAAAGGGAAGTGACGTGAATAACTTTGAAATTGGCGATTTAGTTTATTCAAGAGTACCGCAAGAACAAATGGGCACTATTGCTGAGTTCGTTGTTGTAATTAGTGATGCCGTTTCTAAAAAGCCGGGGAATATTTCGTTTGAGGAGGCGGCAAGTCTTCCTTTAGCGGGACTCACGGCTTTACAATCTTTAGAGTACGTTGGTATTAAAGAAGACGATAAAATTCTTATTCACGCAGGTTCAGGTGGTGTGGGTAGTTTTGCAATTCAATACGCAAAAGCCAAAGGTGCTTACGTGTACACCACCACAAGTACAGATAATGTAGAATGGGTGAAAGAGCTTGGAGCAGACAGAGTAATTAATTACAAAATAGAGGATTATAAAACCATCGTAAAAGACGCAGATATTGTGTTTGATACACTCGGTGGAGATTATACTGCGGAAGCTTTTGAGGTAATTAAGAAGGGCGGTAAAGTAGTTAGCGTCGTTGGTTCATTAGACGAAGAAACTGCTAAAATGTTCGGAATGACAGACTACAAATTGCCAGAAGAATTGAAGACATTATGTGAGGATAAAGAGGCTTCGTACAAGTTCATATTCATGCACCCGAATGGTGCTCACTTAGGCGAAATTAAATCAATGGTTGAGGACGAAAAAATCAAGCCAATTATTGATAAAGTTTATCCTTTCTCTGAAAGTATTGAAGCATTCGCACATCTTGCCACAGGTAGAGCAAAAGGCAAAATTGTCATAAAAATCAGCTAATTCTTTATTGAATGGCTATAAAATAGCGGTCAAGAGTAATCTTGGGCCGCTATTTTTTTGTGATAAATCCATTTGCAAGATGGTTGAGGTTGACTTTACAGATTGTTTCTATAAAATAACTCCTGAGAATGATTGCTTTATAGCGTGAAACCTTACTTCCTAACCCACTTATTTAACTTGTGCGTTACCCAAACTGAACCCGCTCCGATAGCTGCTCCAGCGAGAACATCGGTGGGGTAGTGGGCTCCCAATCGCATGCGGGAATAACCAACGGCGGTAGCAAAGCCGTAAGCGGGCACGGCGACGTACCACTTGGGGTAATTTACGGTCAATGAAGTTGCCATTGAAAAAGCAACGGCGGTACTACCCGATGGGAAAGATTCGTCGTTTTCGATGCGGTAATTATTAATAAACGGATGCGTCTCGTAGGGGCGGGGGCGGTTAATGCCTTTTTTGAGTAAATAGCCCACGCCGTAAGTCCCGAGTAACGCTACGCTCGAAAGAAGTCCTTTCTCGGCGACCTTCTTATTCTTTGAAAGCAAACCTACGCCAATTTGGGTCGCAATGCTGCCGAGTGCCACGTAATCGGCGGCATCAGTGATAAGTTGTAAATTTTTACTCTGAGTCTCGGTTCTTCGGAGTGAAAGGTCGTTTAATAGTCTGACCTCGTAGTTTTGGGAGAAAGAAGTTTGGATAAGTATTGAAGCTAGCAAAAAACTTACGGCGATTCTGTTCATAAAATAAAACTTTTATAGTCACAAATTAATACGTCGGGCTGAGCGTACCAGGTTGCTGGAGCAATCGAAGCCCGTTCCGTTCCCTCAATGACCCTGTTCTACGCAACTTCTACGCTGCCTTCGACTCCGATTAGGCGGCGGGCAATAGAAACACTATTTTTCATGAACGGATCTTTTTACAAAAATCCTTCTTTTTTCATTGCACTTTCGAGTGCTTTGCCAAGATCTGGCGTTGCTTCTACAAGTGGTAACCGCACGAGGGCTTCGCACAATCCACGAATGGCACAAACTTTCTTTATCCCAACAGGATTTGATTCGGCGTAAAGTAATTTATCAAATTCTATAAATTTGAATTGAATGGAAGAAGCAGCTTTGAAGTCACCTTTGAGGGCGGCGTGTGTCATTTCGTGGAATGGTTCACTAAAGCCATTAGCAATTACTGAAATAACTCCTTTGTACCCAATGCTGATTTGTGCGGTTACGAGATTATCATCTCCGGAGACTAACAGAAATTCGGACGGTAAAGTATTGGCTAAAACCTGTGCTTGTTCCAGACTGGACGAAGCGTCTTTCAAGCCGATGATGTTTGGGTGCCTGGCAAGCTCAACGATTGTGTCAATTGTCAGAGACGTTACCGTTCGTCCTGGCACATTATACAAAATAACTGGAATGGGTGATGCCTCTGCAATGGTGGTATAATGGGCAATCAGCCCCGCCTGGCTTGGTTTATTATAATATGGACAAACCGACAAAATGGCACTAACTCCTTCAAAATCAGTTTGTTTAATGGTTTCTAAGACGTTGTAGGTATTGTTTCCACCGATGCCGAATACAATTGGAAGCTTTTTAGGATTGTGCTTTTTTGTAAACTCCAGTAACTGTTGCTGCTCGCTCTTAGTGGTTGTTGGAGATTCTCCCGTTGTTCCATTCACCACTAAATAATCAGACCCATTACTGACGTAATTTATGATGTTTTCGAGAGCCGTAAAGTCAATGGATAAGTCGGACTTGAAAGGTGTAATTAGTGCGGTTCCAACGCCGTAAAATGTTGAAGTCATAGTAGTGCTGAGATAATTTAAGTCGTTCTAAACAAAATTAGTGGAAATGATGTGTTCCGTAACTAAGATTCACGAATTTAATCCGGTAGTAAATCGGGTCGTCTCTTTTTTGTTCGC